>NZ_JAAGLX010000084.1:0-16820 GCF_010548325.1 Streptomyces sp. SID13666
TCTACGTCATGCGCCGCGGCGACCCGGACCGGCCGTGGAGCGGCGCGCTGCTCGTCACCGGCACCGCGCTGCTCCTGACCTCGCCCTCCTACTACTGGTACGCCCTGCTGGTGATCGCGCTGGTCGCGCTCGACGGCCGCTGGGAATGGCTCGCCGTCCCCCTCGCGGGCACCGTGCTCTACATCGGCAACGCCATGGGAGCCCACGGCAGTTGGCTCCAGTCCTGGTCCTACGGGACCGCAGCGGTGACGGTGCTGGCCGGGGCGGCGCTGCGGGCCCGCGCGGCGGGGCGGGGGAGCGGGCGTCGCGCCCCGTCCCTGCCGGGGCAGGCCGGGGCGGATGCGTTCGAGGCCGAGCCGGCCGAAGCCGGCGCCGGGGTCACTCCCCGGTGACGCCGTCCGTCAGTTCGCGCAGGAGGTCGGCGTGGCCGTTGTGCCGTGCGTACTCCTCGATCATGTGGACGTAGACCCACCGCAGATCGATCGGTTCACCGCGGCGCGGGTGGGCGAACGTCTCGTCGAGCGAACGGCCCGCGGCGGCCCGGTCCGCGAGTTCGCACTCGGTCGCGAACACCGCGAAGTCGGCCTCGGCGGCGGCGCCGTCGGCGCGGTCGAAGTCACCGTCCGGATCGTCGTCGGGACAGTAGAGGACGCCGAGGTCCGACCGGCCGTCGAAATTCGTCCGGAACCACCAGCGTTCCACTTCCGCCATGTGCCGGACGAGCCCGAGCAGCGACAGCGCCGACGGCTTCGCCGGGCGCAGCGCCAGCTGCTCGCCGGTGAGCCCGGCGCACTTCGTGAGGAGGGTCGCGCGGTGATAGGTGAGCCAGCTCTCCAGCGAGGCGCGCTCATCGGCGACCATGGGGGGATCGGTACGCGGTACTTCGGGTGCGGTCCAAGTCATCCGCACATGATGACGGCGGCAGGCGCCGTCCGCACCCCGTTATCGCTCCTTGACCTGCTCGGAGGGGGTCGGACCCGGTTCTCGGCGCTATCCTCCGCGCGGAGGTAAAAGTGAACGATGAACTAAATCCGAGCCGTCCGCTGGCGGTCTTCGACCTGGACGGCACCCTCTGCGACACCCGGCACCGGCTGATCCACCTGGAGCGGCAGCCGAAGGACTGGGCCGCCTTCTTCGCGGCCGCGGTGGACGACCCCCCGCTCGCGGAGGGCGTGGCACTGGCGCTGGAAACCGCCGTCGCATGCGATATCGAGTACGTCACCGGCCGGCCGGAACGCTGCCGCCGTGACACGGCGGCCTGGCTCGAACGGCATGGGCTGCCGCCGGGCCGGGTGTGGATGCGGACCGACAACGACCGCCGGCCGGCCCGCGTCACCAAGCTGGAACTCCTGCGGCGGCTGGCGCGCAAGGGCGAGATCCGCCTGGTCGTCGATGACGACAAGCAGGTCTGCGACGCGTACAAGGGCGCCGGATTCACCGTACGGCGGGCCCGCTGGATGGAGTCCGCACCGTTGCTGGAGCAGGCCCAGGACGGCGAAGGGCGCACCTGACGCAGCCGGCCGCGGGGCCGGAGCGGCGCCTCCCCCCACCCCCGCGGCTCTGCCTGCTACTGGCAGGGACAGGCTCCGAACGCGCGGGCGGGGGAGACTGATCCGTATGGACACTCCCGCGGAACTCGGCGAATTCCTGCGCACCCGCCGCGCCCGGCTGCGGCCGGAGGACGTCGGACTGATCTCCTACGGCGCCCGGCGCCGGGTACCGGGCCTGCGCCGCGAAGAGCTGTCGCAGCTCGCCGGCGTGAGCGTCGCGTACTACACCCGGCTGGAACAGGGACAGAGCAACAACGCCTCGGAAGGGGTGCTCGACGCCCTCGCCGCCGCGCTGCGCCTCACCGAGGACGAGCACACGCACCTGCGCAATCTGGCCCGCCCCGGCCGCACCAAGCGCCGCCCGGCCGAGCGTCCCGACAGCGCCAGGCCGGGGACGCGGCAGCTGATCGCGGCGATGAGTGATGTGCCCGTCGTCGTCGTGGACCGGCGGTTCGAGGTGCTGGCGTGGAATCCGCTGGGACACGCGCTGACCGCGGGGCACCTGGACGCGCGGAGCCCCGAGCGCCCCGCCGACCGCCCCAACCTGCAGCGGCTGCTCTTCCTCGACCCGCACACCCGCGAGCTGTACCCGCGCTGGGACGAGGAGGCACGGCGCGCGGTCGCCTCGCTGCGGCTGGCAGCCGGGCAGTACTCCGAGGACCGGCGGCTGGCCGAGCTGATCGGCGAATTGTCGATGAAGAGCCCCGAGTTCGCCGCCCTGTGGTCACGCCACCCGGTGAACAGCTGCACCTACGGTGCGAAGGCGTTCCACCACCCGACGATCGGCCCGCTCGAGCTCTCCTTCGAGATGCTGCAGGTCCCGGACGACTCGGGGCACCGGATGCTGATGTACAGCGCCGAGCCGGGTTCCTCCTCCGAGGCGGCGCTGCGCCTGCTCGGCACCGTCACTCGAACGGAGCAGCCGACCGCCCCCCGGGACCCGAAGACCGCGATGCTGAACACAGGGGGTGACAGGCGACCGGAAAGCAGGTGACCCACGGTGAGTGCCGACAAGTCGACGTCCAGCAGGAAGTCCGGCCGGGAGTTGGTCACGCCGGGCCGGATCGTGGTCGCCGCACTGGCGGTGCTCGGCCTCGTGTTCATCTTCGAGAACACCCGGCAGGTCAAGATCCGGCTGATCGTTCCCGAGGTGACGATGCCGCTGTGGCTCGCCCTGCTCGCGATGGCCGTCATCGGCGGAATCTGCGGCGCCTACTTCTCCCGCCGCAAGAAGTGATCCGGGGGACGGGAGCGGCTCAGGACGACCGGGGACCGGCTCAGGCCCCGTCGGCCGACGTGCGCCCCTGGAGCGTCTTGCCGAGGCACACGCTGAGCTCCTCGTACCGGTAGAGCCCGAACTTCGTCACCGGGGTGTATCCGCACGACTCGTACAGCGCGATGGCCTCCGGCTGCTTCGTACCGGTCTCCAGGACCATCCGGGACCGCCCGGCCGCCGCCGCGCTCGCCTCCAGCTCGGCGAGTATCCGCCGCGCCAGCCCCCGGCCCCGGGCCTCGTCCACCACGTACATCCGCTTGAGCTCGGCGTCGCCGTCCGAGTGCCCTTCAGGGGACTCGTCCTGCGCCCGCCAGCCGCCGCTGGCGACCGCCTCCCCGTCCACGTACCCCACCAGGTACAGGCCCCGGGGCGGGTCGAACTGGGCGGCGTCCATCGGGGTCAGATCGCCGTCGCCGTACCGCTCGACGTACTCCAGCTGCACCCGGTCGTTGAGCTTCACCGCGTCGGGGTGGTCGTAGCGCCTGATTCGAATCTCCACCACGGCATCGTACGTGCGTACGCCTGCGGGCCCGCCCCGTGCCCGCCGCCCCGTGCCCGATCCGCGCACGTCACGGTCGCGTAGGCTGCCCTGCGCCGATATCCGCAATACGGGAGCATGCTGTGCTGACTGTGACGACCGTGAATGTCAACGGGCTCCGCGCCGCCGCCAAGAAGGGGTTCCTGCCCTGGCTGGCGGCCACCGCCGCCGACGTGGTCTGTCTGCAGGAAGTACGTGCCGAGGCCGACCAGCTCCCGGACGAGGTCCGCGAGCCGGACGGCTGGTCCGCCTTCCACGCCCCGGCCGCCGCCAAGGGCCGTGCCGGTGTCTCGATCTACAGCCGCAGCGAGCCCACCCGCGTCCAGATCGGCTTCGGCTCCGCCGAATTCGACAGCTCGGGCCGCTACCTCGAGATCGATCTCCCGGGGATCACCGTCGCCAGCCTCTATCTGCCCTCCGGTGAGGTCGGCACCGAGCGCCAGACGGAGAAGGAGCGGTTCATGGCCGAGTTCTTCGTCCATCTCTCGGAGCTCCGGACCCGTGCCGCCGCCGAGGGCCGGGAAGTGCTCGTCTGCGGCGACTGGAACATCGCGCACCGCGAGGCCGACCTCAAGAACTGGAAGGCCAACCAGAAGAGCTCCGGCTTCCTCCCCGAGGAACGCGCCTGGCTCAGCAAGGTCTTCGAGCAGGGCGGCTACACCGACGTGGTCCGCCGGCTCCACCCCGAGGCCACCGGCCCCTACTCCTGGTGGTCCTACCGCGGCCGGGCCTTCGACAACGACGCGGGCTGGCGGATCGACTACCACGTCTCCACCGCGGGCCTCGCGGAAAAGGCCACGTCAGCCGTGGTGGAGCGGGCCGAGACGCACCCCGAGCGCTGGAGCGACCACGCGCCCGTGACGGTGGTCTTCGACCACTGAGCTCCGACCACTGAGCTCCGACCACTGAGCGGATCAGCCGGCCTGTCGGGTCAGCCGGACGCCAGGACGCTCGCGAGGTCGTAGCGGACCGGCTCGTCGAGCTGGGCGTACGTACAGCTGTCGGGATCCCGGTCCGGACGCCAGCGGCGGAACTGCGTCGTGTGCCGGAAGCGGTCGCCCTGCATGTGGTCGTAGGCGACCTCGCACACCCGCTCGGGCCGCAGCGGTGTCCACTCCAGGTTCTTGGCGCCGCTCCACCGGCTGGGAGCGCCCGGCATCCGGTCGGTCGCGTGCGCCTCCTGGTCCTTCCACGCCGCCCAGGGGTGCTCGTCCGGATCGGCCATCCGCAGCGGGGCCAGCTCCGCCATCAGCTCCTCGCGGCGGCGCATGGGGAAGGACGCGCACGCGCCCACGTGCTGCAGCCGGCCGTCCGTGTCGTAGAGCCCGAGCAGGAGCGAGCCGATGACGGGCCCGCTCTTGTGCTCGCGGTAACCGGCCAGGACGCAGTCGGCGGTGCGCTCGTGCTTGACCTTCACCATC
This sequence comes from Streptomyces sp. SID13666, assembly GCF_010548325.1. Classification (NCBI taxonomy): domain Bacteria; kingdom Bacillati; phylum Actinomycetota; class Actinomycetes; order Kitasatosporales; family Streptomycetaceae; genus Streptomyces; species Streptomyces sp. SID13666. Next base: position 4,786 of record NZ_JAAGLX010000084.1, read on the forward strand.
AGCCGCTGGTCCGGGCGGTAGAGCAGCTCCGGCGACTTGGCCACGATGCCGTCGAGGCCGGCGCCCTCGAAGCGGCTGAACCACTCCTCGGCCACCGCCAGGTCCATCGTCACCGGGGCGACGTGCACGGGCGCGGTCACCCCCGCCAGGGCCTCCTCCAGGGCGGTACGGCGCTCCCGCAGCGGGGTGTCCAGCAGTGCGCTGTCGCCGAGGGCGAGCAGGTCGAAGGCGACGAAGGAGGCGGGGGTGCGTTCGGCGAGCAGCCGGATCCGTGACTCGGCGGGATGGATGCGCTCCTGCAGGGCGTCGAAGTCCAGCCGGTCGCCGGAGACGATGATGATCTCGCCGTCCACGACGCAGCGGTCCGGCAGCTGCTCCAGCAGCACGCTCGCCAGCTCGGGGAAGTACCGGGTGAGCGGTTTGCCGTTGCGGCTGCCGATCACGATCTCGGGACCGTCGCGGTGCACGATCGCGCGGAATCCGTCCCACTTGGCCTCGTACTGCATCCCGGCCGGAATGCGCGCTGCCGCCTTCGCCAGCATCGGCTTGACCGGCGGCATCACGGGAAGCTCCATGGTCCGAGTGTGCGGCCGCCCACGCCCCGGCGCCTCTCCGGCCACCGCGCGGGCGCCGTGCCGGCCCCGGAGGCGCGCGCCCGGAAGCGGTCCTAGCGTGGAGGCATGGCAGAAGCGCTGGAGCTGCGGATCGGCGAGCGGACGGTGCGGCTGACGCACCCGGACAAGGTGTACTTCCCCGAGCGGAACCTCACCAAGCTGGACCTCGCCAACTACTACCTGGCCGTCGGCGAGGGCGCCCTGCGGGCGCTGCGCGACCGCCCGACGACGCTGCAGCGCTTCCCCGAGGGCATCGCCGGGGAGTCGTTCTTCCAGAAGCGCGCCCCGAAGGACCTCCCCGACTGGACCCCGACCGCCCGTATCGCCTTCCCCAGCGGACGCTTCGCCGACGAGACCTGCCCGACGGAGGTCGGCGCACTGCTCTGGGCCGCCAACCGCGGCTGTCTGACCTTCCACCCGTGGCCCGTGCGCCGCGCGGACACCGACCACCCCGACGAACTGCGCATCGACCTCGACCCGCAGCCGGGCACCGACTACGCCGACGCGGTGCGCGCCGCGCACGAGCTCCGCGATGTGCTGGAGGGGATGGGCCTGCGCGGCTGGCCCAAGACCTCCGGCGGGCGCGGCATGCACGTCTTCATCCCGATCGCCCCTCGGTGGACCTTCGTCGAGGTCCGCCGGGCGACCATCGCCATCGCGCGCGAGCTGGAGCGCCGGATGCCGGAGCAGGTCACCACCGCGTGGTGGAAGGAGGAGCGCGGCGAGAAGATCTTCGTCGACTACAACCAGATGGCCCGCGACCGCACGATCGCCTCCGCCTACTCCGTCCGCCCCTTCCCGCACGCGCCGGTCTCCGCGCCACTGCTCTGGGACGAACTGGACACCGCCGTGCCGCGGGACTTCGACCTCGTCTCGATGCCGGCCCGCTACCTGGAGGTCGGTGACCTCCACGCGGACATGGACGACCACGCCTTCGACATCACCCCCGCCCTGGACCTCGCCGCCCGAGACGAACGGGACCACGGCGCGGGCGACCTCCCCTACCCGCCCGAGCACCCGAAAATGGCCGGCGAACCGAAACGGGTGCAGCCGAGCCGCGCCAAACACTGAGCCGCGGGCGCCGGGCTCCCGATACGGCGCTCAGTGCTCCCGATACGGCGCTCAGTCGTGGTCGTACACCGTCACCGCGACCCCGCGGTCCGCGAGCCGCGCCTGGACCAGCGGTTCCACCCGCTCCCAACGCCCGCCCGCCAGCCCGCAGCCGATCCGCGGCATATGAACCGAGGCCCCGAGCCCGGCCGCCTCGCCGGCGAGTTTCTCCAGCGCCGCGTCGATGGCCTCATAGCGCACCGGAACACCCTTGCTGCCGGTGCGCATCCCGCGCTGGCCCACCATGTTGGCGACCCACACCAGCCGGTCGACCTGCACCAGCTGTACGGCTCCGAGCCCGAAGTCGTTGGCCGCGCGCTCCCGGTGCCAGCGCCGGTACTGGCGCTCCGGCTCCGGCCAGCGCCGTGAGACGGCCAGCACGAAGCCCTTGCCCCAACCGCCCAGGTCGTTGCAGACATGCGCGATCACCTTGGGCCCCTTGCCCAGCGGCGTTGTCGCGTCTCCCCGTACGTACTCGATCCCCGTCCCCATACCGATCACCGTAGGCGATGCCTCCGACAACGGGCCGGCCCGGCGTCCGGACGGAGTTCCGTCCGGGCGCCGGGCCGTGGTGCTCAGTTGTGGTGCTCCTTCGTGCGGGTCGGGGGTCAGCGGTGGAGGTTGAGGCGGTGGACGCCGCCGTCGGTGGTGCCGACGTAGAGCGTGCGGCCGTCGGGGGTCGCGGCCAGATGCGTGGTGTCGGTGTTCTGCAGGCCGGTGGAGATGTTGTGCCAGCTCAGACCGTGGTCGGTGCTGCGCAGTACGCCGCGGCCGCCCTGCAGGAGGCCACTGGCCCCGGAGCGGTTGGTGGCCGCGTAGAGCGTGTCGCCGACCCGCAGCAGGTCGGAGACGTGGATCGCGAGGGCGCCGGTGTCCGCGGTGCGGAAGGTGCGGCCGCCGTCGGTGCTGACGCGGACGTTCTCGCCGCCGATGACGAGCCGCTTCCCGTCGAGGTCGATCGCGGTCACCGGGCCGTCGGCGACCTTGGTGACGGTGACCCCGCCGTCGTCCGACCGGTACAGCCCGGCGGAGTTGCCGAGCCACAGCCGCAGCGGATTGGCGGGATCGCCCACGATGGTGTCGAAGGAACGCTCGTGGAAGAGGTTCTTCCACGTCGCGCCGCCGTCAGTGGTGGCGAACAGCCCCTGGCCCAGCAGGCTCCGGAAGCTGACCATCACCCGCTTCGGGTCGGCGGGGTCGACCAGGAGCGCGGTCGGCACCTCCGACGACGTGCCGCGCACCTCCCAGGTGGCGCCCGCGTCGGCGCTGCGCTCGACGACGAACGTTCCGACCGCGGTGCGCCGGACCTTCCAGATCACGTTCGGCTCCTTGGCCGAGAGCGCGAGCTGCGAGACCCTGACGCCGACCCTGCCCTCGCCGCCGGACTGGCCCCATTCGGGGCTCGCGACGGGAAGAGCGGTGCGGTAGATCGCGCTGTCGGTGGCGGCGAGCAGATGGCCGCCGGTGATCGCGAGATCGTTGACGGTCAGTCCCTGGACGCCGATCCGCCGGTATCCGGTGCCGTTCGCGGCACCCCGGTAGAGGCCGTCCTGCTCCATGGAGACGGTGACGGAACCGTCGCTCCAGCGGTCGTAGTCCATCGGTACCGCCGCGCGCGCCGGCGCCGCGACCGTGGTCCACGTCCGTCCCTGGTCGTGGCTGAGCCGGCCGCTGCCGGTCAGCGTGCTCAGGTACAGGTCGCCGCCCGAGACGGTCAGGCCGAGGCCGCCGAGCGGCATGGGCAGCAGGGTGGACCAGGTCTTCCCGCCGTCGTGGGAACCGACGACTCCGGTGCCCAGGACGTACACCGCCACGACCGAGGAGTCGGCGGCCAGCCCGCCGACGTTCTTGTTGACCGCGTCGAACAGCCGGCGTGCCGCGCCGGGGTTGCCCGAGCCGATGCCGGAACGGGTCCAGACGCCGCGGGGCGTCGTCATGTAGAGGGTGTCACCGGTGACGGTGGCGCTGGTGATGTCGCCGGTGACGCCGGTCGGGTACGTGGTCCAGTGCTCGCCCGCGTCGGTGCTGACCAGCAGCGAGCCGGAGGCGACCGCGACCAGCGTGCGGGTCTGCTCATCGGCGGTGAACGCCGTGATGCGGGCGTCCGGGACACCGAGCTTGCGCCAGGTCCGCCCGTTGTCATCGGTGCGCAGGATGGCGCCCTGGCGGCTGAAGTCGTGAACGCTGTTCACGGCGTACCACCAGCGGTCGGGATTCTTCGCGTCGACCAGGAGCGGGCCGGTGCCGTCCGCGACCGGCAGCCGGCTCAACTGGCGCCAGGTGGCGCCGTTGTCGGTGGTCAGCCAGGGAGCGGCCTTCTGGTACTGGGTGAGCACGGCCTGTCCCGGCCGGTTCGGTGAGAGGGCGACCCAGCCGGCCTCGCTGTTGGGACCGACCGGCTCCCAGCGGTTCTTGCGGGTGTCGACCGGGGTCACCTCGAAGGCGCTGGAGCCGATGAGGCGCTGCCCGGAGCCGGCGGTGCCGCGCACCGAGACCCGGTAGGCGCCGGCCACGCTGCCGGTCACCTCGGCCTGGTAGTAGCCGGTGGCGGGGTCGAGGTGGGAGGTGACGTCGAAGGCCTTGCCGCGCGGCGGGGTGACCGTGACGACCGGCGGTGCGGCCAGCCGGGTCGGCGGGGCGATGTGCACGGTCGAGTGACCGTCGCTCGGGTCGGGCGCGGCCTGGACGGCCAGGTATCGGACGGCGAGCAGATAGGGCACCCCGATCGCCGGTCCCCGGTCCGGGGTCGCCGTGAGGCGGCCGCTGATCTCGGTGTTGCCGGACGGGCGGTCGACGCGCAGCGAGACCGTGACGGTCGCGGTCCCCCTGGCCGGTACGGTGACCCGCTGCGGCGAGACCGTGGCCGGCCCGTCGGTCCTGAGCGTGGTCGTGACCGGCCGGTTGCCGGAGTTGCGCAGCGTCACCTTCGCGGTGCCGCCGACGTCACGCCGGGACAGATCGGCGAGTCCGAAGGACACGGACGCCGGTGAGGCGCTGACCGTGGCCGAGGCGGCCGCGGCCACATCGAGCCGGCCCGAGCCCTGCGCCGTGGCTCCGCTGTCGCGCAGCGGCTTCGCGGTGCCGACCAGCGCGGCCTTCACCTCGGCGGGCGCCTGGCCCGGGTGCAGCTGGCGCAGCAGGGCCGCCGCGCCGGCGACGTGCGGGGTCGCCATCGACGTGCCCGACATGCGGTACTGGCCGGGCTTGTACAGCGACTTGGGGATGGTGGAACGGATCTCCACACCGGGCGCGACCAGATCGGGCTTGAGGCCGAAGCTCTGCGTGGGCCCGCGTGACGAGAACGAGGCGATCTGGTCGGTGGTGTCGGTGCCCTGCAGCGTCACCGAGACCTTCCCGGCGGCGAGCCGGGAGCTCAACTCCGTGTACTGGGTCGCGTCGATGCCCATGACCACCAGGTGGTCCATGCGCAACGAGTCACCGGAGGCGTCGATCCGCGCGGGCGAGGACGGCACCTGGACCACACCCGCTCCGGGCGTTCCGGCGGCGAACACCGGGCCGTCGTTGGTGGGCAGGCCGGCCAGCACGGCGAGCGCGCCGCGCTTCTCCGCTTCCTGCGCCCACTCCACGGCGCTGCCCGACAGGTCCTGGACGTCGGAGGCGACGAGGAACTGGGCCCGCACGATCTTCCCGCGGACGTCGCCGACCCGCTCCCAGTCCTCCGGAGTGCCCTCGCCGACGTCGACGAGCTGCGCGGTGACGGGGCGCTGGGGCGGATTCGCGGACAGGATGCCGCGGTAGGTCTGGATCAACTCGGGCTTCTTGCCGGCCAGATACGCGCTGGGCAGCCGGAGATTGCTGGTCGACGCGCCGACCGAGATCACCCCGTCGGCCGTGCCGGGGCTGCTGACCGTACCCAGGCCCGGGCCGTCGTTGCCGGCCGCGGCCACCACGACCACACCGGCCCGTACGGCCGCGGTCGCGGCACGGCCCAGCGGGTCGGTACCGTCGCCGGGGCCGCCGAGGCTTATGTTGATGACATCGGCCCGGTGCGGGTTGGCCGGATCGGACGCCGCCTCGATACCGGCGATGATGTCCGACGTGTAGCCGGATCCTTCGGCGTCCATCACCTTGTAGGCCAGCAGGTTCGCGTCGGGCGCCACGCCGGTGATGCCGCCCTTCCCGGCGGCCTTCCCCGCGATGATGCCGGCGACGTGGGTGCCGTGGCCGTTGTCGTCCATCGGGTCCTCGTCACCGTTGACGAAGTCGTGCCCGCCGATGACCTTGTGGCCCTTGCCGAGTCCGCCGCCCAGATCGGGGTGGGTGTAGTCCACCCCGCTGTCCAGGATCGCGACGGTGGTCCCCTTGCCCGTGACGCGGCTGCCGGCGGCGTCCTTGCGCTGCCACACGTCGGGCGCGCCGATCAGCGGCACGCTCACGTCCGTCTTCGCCAGCACCCGGGTGTCGGGCAGGACGGCGGTGACGCCCGGCAGCTTCGCCAGCCGCGCCACCTCGGACCCCGGCACCGTCATCGCGACGGCGTCGATGAGCAGACCGAGCTTGCGGGTCGAGGAGGGGTGCAGCCCGGCGTTCTTCGCCGAGCCGAGGAAGGTCTCCTGCCGGGCGTCCAGCGCGCGGCGGGCGGCGCCGACGCCGGGGGCGGCCTCGGCGGACAGCAGCGAGCCACCGGGCGCGGCGGTGACCGCGGCGTTCCCGGACAGTTCGACGATCACTCGTTGCGACGGGTCGGGCGTGGACGCGGTGGCGGCACCCGGTATCGCCGCCAACGTGCCGGCGAGCACGACGGCGGCGAGACCGGCATGACGAGATCTTCGTGAGTTCATTGCCATACGTAAAGGTCCTAGTGGTATGGGCACTTGCCGCACAATGAATCTTCGTGGCCCATTGCTGCCGCTGGCACAACTGGGCCACCATCCGTTCATGACTTCCGAGACGCCGGAACTGACGGCGGCAGGCATCGATCCGTTCGACGAGAGCGTCTACCGCGCCGTCCTGACCCGGCGTACGGCGGCGCCGGCCGAACTCGCCGCTGACCTCGGCTGTTCGGCCGAGCGGGTCGCCAGAGCGCTGGACCGGCTGCGCGACCACGGGCTGGTCGGCCGGCTCGCCGGCGCCCGCCGCCGGTACGCCGCGATCGAGCCGGGGGCCGCGGTCGAGGCGCTGGTGCGGGCCAGGAGCAACGACCTGGAACGGGTCCGCTCGGCCGCCGCCGAGCTGTCCCGGCTCTTCGCCGCCGCGCGCACCGGCGCGACCGACGAGGACGAGGTGGAGATCACCACCGGCAGCGAGGCCCTCGGCCGCTGGTTCGTCCGCCTCCAACAGGAGGCCCGCGAGGACGTCATGACGCTGGACCGGCCGCCGTACGCCCTGACCACCTCCAACCCGGTGGAGGCCACGGCGCTCGGCCGCGGTGTCCGGTACCGCGCGGTCTACGCCCCCGAGGCGCTGGAGTGGCCGGGCGTCCTCGACGACATCCGCGAGCTGGTCCGGCACGGTGAACAGGCCCGGGTCCTGCCCGGCCTGCGCATCAAACTCGCCATCGCGGACCGCAGGCTCGCCCTGATGCCGCTCTCCCTCGACCTGAACGACGTCCGCGCCGCGGTGATCCGGCCGTCCACCCTGCTCGACGCCCTCACCGACTACTGGGAGATGTGCTGGAAGCAGGCCCTGCCCCTCAACGCCCCCGCCGACGACCCCCTCGACGAGGAGGACCGCCTGGTCCTGACCCTCCTGGTCAGCGGTCTCAAGGACGAGGCGATAGCCCGGCAGCTCGGCTGGTCCGTCCGCACCATGCGCCGCCGTATCAGCCGTCTCCACGACCTCCTGGGCGCCGCCAACCGCTTCCAGGCCGGCGCGATAGCCGCCCGCCGCGGCTGGCTGTGAGGGTGCGCCGTCCGTCCTAGGCTGTCGGGCCGGCGAGTTTGCCGGTGAACCAGGTCAGGGCGCGGGGGATGAGCTTCTTGAAGTCGGAGGTGTAGTGCCGGCCGCCGGGGAGCTCGTAGTACTCGATCTTGACGGGGGCGACGGCCTTCTTCACCCAGGTCTTGACCAGGTTGGTCTCGTACGCCTCGCCGCTGCCCGCCGTGGCGAGGATGCTGACGTCGGCCCTGCCCTGCTTGATGAGGGTGTTGGGGCTGTTGGCGAGGCGGTCCGCCTCGTGACCCCTCCAGAGCCGGGAGTCCGGGTCGAAGTAGGCGTCCATCGGGATGGCGGCCTTGAAGACGTCGGGGTGCTGCAGGGCGAGTTTCGCGCTGCAGAAGCCGCCCGTGGAGGCGCCCATGACGCCCCAGCCGTCACGGCTGCGCAGGGTGCGGAAGTTCGCCTTCACGAAGTCGGGGACGTCCTTGGCCATCCAGGTGCCCATCCTGGGCTGGCCGGGGATGTCGCTGCAGTCCAGAGCGGCGTTCTCGTGGGAATTGAAGTTCTGGACCGGCATGATCATGATGAACGGATGGGCCTTGCCCTGCTTGCTCAGCTTGGCGTCGGCCTCCTGGATCGGGAGCTGGGGATCGGTCCAGGTGTTGTAGCCGTTGCTCTGGCCGCCCGCGTACATCATCACGACGGGGAAGCCGTAGGTCGCGTACTGGGGGTCGCTGTACTCCGGGGGCAGCCAGACCCAGACCTTCCCGGTGACGCCGGACTTCGCCCCGCGCACCGAGGTGACCATGATCGGGCCGGCCTTCGTCGACCGCGCCAGCTTCAGCTCCGCCTTCGGTCCGGTCGGCAGCAGCACCTTCGACGGCGTCGGCGCGGGGCCCGGCGTCCGCGGCCCGCCCTTGCCGTCGCCTTTCCCCGCGCCGGTCGAGAGGTGGTCGTTCGCCGGGGCGGATCCCCCGTCGCCGGAGGAGCCGCAGCCCGCGAGAGCGGCGAGCGCGAGCAGCACGGCGGCTACGGGCAGGACCAGGGGGCGGTGACGCCGGGGACGCGCATCCATCGTGGGAAATGCTCCGAACGCGAGATCGAGGACGAAAGGCACCTTCTAGGAGAGCAGCTCGCACGCTTTGGTTCCCGCGCGACGCGCGCGCTGCGCGCGCGGTCTACGCGCGAGGCTTCCCGCGCCACTCCGAGGGACACCGTGGAAGCCCCCATACGGGCAGCAGCCGTGCTACCTTGATCCCAGTTGCAGTTTTGGTACCCATGAACTTTGTGTGCGCCTGACGGGATGTAACCCTCAGGCGCACTCTTGTTTTTACCGGTCATCTCCGGATGGGCACAATGCGGCGACGAGGAATCTGCGCAGTGCAGATTTCCGGCTCTGCACCTATTGAGGAGATTGACATGGCTTCTGGCACCGTGAAGTGGTTCAACGCGGAAAAGGGCTTCGGCTTCATCGAGCAGGACGGTGGCGGCGCTGACGTCTTCGCCCACTACTCGAACATCGCCACCCAGGGCTTCCGTGAGCTCCAGGAAGGCCAGAAGGTGACCTTCGACGTCACGCAGGGCCAGAAGGGCCCGCAGGCCGAGAACATCGTTCCCGCCTGACGTTTGACGCGCACCACGTAGTTGGGGCCCGCACCTGAGGGTGCGGGCCCCAATTCGTTTTTTCCGGTATTGCTTTGGCTCGTTTTTGCGATTCTTCGCCCGGTTTTCATTTTGCGGAGTCTTCCCGGACACGTGCCGTTCCGAGGAAGGCTTTCTTTTGTACCGCTCCTCAGGCTCCGTTCCCGCGCGCAATCGCCCGTCGTATTCCCGCAGCCAGTCCGCGCCGCGCCGCCGCCCCATGGCGACACCGGGTGAGTTCGCCCTCCCCGTCAGCACCACGCCGTCCCTTCCCCCGGTCGAGTCGTTCGCAGATCTGGACATGCCGTCCGAGCTGCTCGACACGCTCACCCACGAAGGGGTGACGGTCCCGTTCCCCATCCAGGGCGCGACACTGCCGAACTCGCTGGCCGGCCGGGACCTGCTGGGCCGTGGACGCACCGGCTCCGGCAAGACCCTCGCCTTCGGCCTGGCGTTGCTCGCCCGTACCGCGGGGAAGCGCGCGGAGCCGCGGCAGCCGCTCGCCCTGGTGCTGGTGCCGACCCGTGAGCTGGCCCAGCAGGTCACCGACGCGCTCACCCCGTACGCCCGCTCGCTGCGGCTGCGGATGGCCACCGTCGTCGGCGGCATGTCGATCGGCCGCCAGGCCAGCGTGCTGCGCGGCGGCGCCGAGGTCGTCGTCGCGACACCCGGCCGGCTCAAGGACCTGATCGAACGCCGCGACTGCCGGCTCGACCACGTGGCCATCACGGTGCTCGACGAGGCCGACCAGATGGCGGACATGGGCTTCATGCCGCAGGTCACCGCCCTGCTGGCGCAGGTGCGCCCGGACGGTCAGCGGATGCTCTTCTCCGCCACGCTGGACCGCAACGTCGACCGGCTGGTGCGCCAGTTCCTGACCGATCCCGTCGTCCATTCGGTGGATCCCTCGGCCAACACGGTCACCACGATGGAGCACCACGTCCTGCACGTGGCCGGCGCGGACAAGCAGGCCACGACGCGGCGCATCGCGGCCCGCGAGGGCAGGGTGCTGATGTTCCTGGACACCAAGCACGCCGTCGACCTGCTGACCCGGGACCTGCTCGCCAGCGGTGTCCGGGCCGCCGCGCTGCACGGCGGCAAGTCGCAGCCGCAGCGCAACCGCACGCTGGACCAGTTCAAGAGCGGACATGTGACGGTCCTGGTCGCGACCAACGTCGCCGCCCGCGGCATCCACGTCGACAACCTGGACCTCGTCGTCAACGTGGACCCGCCCACCGACCACAAGGACTACCTGCACCGCGGCGGCCGTACCGCCCGTGCGGGTGAGTCCGGCAGCGTCGTCACACTGGTGCTGCCCAACCAGCGCCGCGAGATGGCGCGCCTGATGTCGCACGCCGGCATCACCCCGCAGACGACCCAGGTCAGCGCGGACGACGACGAGCTCGCCCGGATCACCGGCGCGCAGGAGCCCTCCGGGGTGCCGGTCGTCATCGCGGCGCCCCCGGCGGCCGAACGCGTGCGGCGCACCTCGTACGGCAGCCGCGGCCGCGGTGGCCGCCCCGCGCCGCGCCGGCGGCCCGCCGCCGCGTAGGTCCGCGTCCTGGTGGAGGCATCCGGCTGTTTAGGCTGCCTTCATGAAGGACTGGGATTTGAGGAAACTGCAGATCCTCCGGGCTCTGCAGGAGACCGGGACGGTCACGGCGGCGGCCGCCGCACTGCGGATGACGCCGTCGGCCGTCTCGCAGCAGCTGTCCGCGCTCTCCAAGCAGGCCGGCACCCCGGTGATCGAGGCACAGGGCCGGGGCGTCCGGCTGACCGGTGCCGCCCACGTCCTGCTGCGCCACGCCGACGTGGTCTTCGCCCAGCTGGAGCGCGCCGGAGCCGAGCTGGAGGGCTACACGCAGGGCGAGGCCGGCGAGGTCCGGGTCGGCGCCATCGCCACGGCCATCACCCGGCTGGTCGTCCCCGCGTCCCGGCTGCTGCGCCAGGACTTCCCGCGGATCACCCTGTCGGTCCGGCAGGCCGAGGCCGCCGAGGTCTACGAGCAGCTGGCGGGCGGCGACGTGGATCTCGCCGTGACGCTGGCGGTGCACGCGCCCTCGGCGCGGGACCCGCGCTTCCACCGGATCGCGCTGCTCACCGATCCGCTCGACGTGGCACTGCCCGCCGGCCACTCCTGGGCGGCGCGGCCGGGCCTGCGGCTGGCGAACCTGGCCCAGGAACCGTGGATCTTCGGCAGCAGCGGCCCCTGGCGGGAGATCACCCTCGCGGCCTGCGCCGACGCGGGATTCGTCCCGGAACAGGCGCACGCGGCGACCGACTGGTCGGCGATCCTCGCCATGGTCGCCGCGGACCTCGGGGTCGCCCTGGTACCCCGGATGGCGACGGTGGGGGAGCGGCAGCACGTCGCGATCCGCCCGCTCGACGCCGACCGGCCACGCCGCCACGTGGTGGGCGTGGTGCGCAGCGGATCCGAGGACGGGCCGCTGCTGCGGCGGGTGATCCGGGTGCTGCGGCAGGTGGCGGAGGAGCCCGCGGTGCCCGTGGACGCCGGCTAGAAACGTTCAGTTGAACTGAAAGTATGGTTCAGAAACTTTCGATGGACGTGAACGGTGTCGTCGGCTCACAGTAGAGGTATGACGACATCAAAGACGCCTTCCGGCACCTCTTCCTCCGCCCTGTCCTCGACTTCGTTCACCGGTGATGCGCGGCCGTTCGGTGGGGGTGATCCGTATGGGGATTACCGTCGTGCGGAGTTGCCGTTCACGGATCTGGTGGATCTGGCGGATCGGCGGTTGGGTGCGGGGGTGATCGCGGCGAATGACGAGTTCTTCGCGGAGCGGGAGAATCTGCTGATCCCGGAGCCGGCGC
>NZ_JAAGLX010000085.1:0-15722 GCF_010548325.1 Streptomyces sp. SID13666
GCCGCGGCGCGGGTGCCGGTGGTGCGGGCGGTCCCGGCGGTGCCGGTCGTCCGGCTCCCGGTGGGATGCCCCGCCCGCAGAGCTCCGGCCCGCGCCCGAACCCGGGCATGATGCCGCAGCGTCCCGCCCCGTCCGGTGGTCCCGGCGGCCGCTCCGGCGGACCCGGCGCCCGTCCCGGTGGCGGTCCCGGTGCTCGTCCCGGTGGCGGCAGCGGTGGTCCCGGTGCTCGTCCCGGTGGTGGCGGCGGCGGTTTCGCCGGCCGTCCGGCCGGTCCCGGTGCGCGTCCCGGCGGCTTCGGCGGCCCGCGTCCCGGTGGTGCTCCCGGCGGTGGCGGTGGCTTCGGTCCCCGTCCCGGCGGCTTCGGCGGCCGTCCCGGCGGCCCCAACGCCCGTGGTGGCACGCAGGGTGCCTTCGGCCGTGGCCCGAACGGCCGTCCGGCCCGTGGCCGCAAGTCGAAGCGCCAGCGTCGCCAGGAGTACGAGAGCATGCAGGCCCCGTCCGTGGGCGGCGTGCTGCTGCCCCGCGGTAACGGTGCTGCCGTACGACTGCGTCGCGGCTCCTCTCTCACCGACTTCGCCGAGAAGATCAACGCCAACCCGGCGTCGCTCGTCCAGGTGATGTTGAACCTCGGCGAAATGGTCACGGCGACGCAGTCGGTTCCCGACGCGACGCTGCAGTTGCTCGCCGACGAGATGAACTACGTCCTGGAGATCGTCAGCCCGGAGGAGGAGGACCGCGAGCTGCTCGAGTCCTTCGACATCGAGTTCGGCGAGGACGAGGGCGGCGAGGAAGAGCTCGTCTCCCGTCCGCCGGTCGTGACCGTCATGGGTCACGTCGACCACGGTAAGACCCGCCTCCTCGACGCGATCCGCAAGACCAACGTGATCGCGGGCGAGGCCGGTGGCATCACCCAGCACATCGGTGCCTACCAGGTCGCGGCCGAGGTGAACGGTGAAGAGCGCAAGATCACCTTCATCGACACCCCCGGTCACGAGGCGTTCACCGCCATGCGTGCCCGTGGTGCCAAGTCGACCGACATCGCGATCCTCGTGGTGGCGGCCAACGACGGTGTCATGCCGCAGACGATCGAAGCGTTGAACCACGCCAAGGCGGCCGGCGTGCCGATCGTGGTCGCGGTCAACAAGATCGACGTCGAGGGCGCCGACCCCGTCAAGGTGCGCGGTCAGCTGACCGAGTTCGGCCTCGTGGCCGAGGAGTACGGCGGCGACACCATGTTCGTCGACATCTCCGCCAAGCAGGGTCTGCACATCGACAGCCTGCTGGAGGCCGTGGTCCTCACCGCGGACGCCTCGCTCGACCTGCGGGCCAACCCGGAGCAGGACGCACAGGGCATCGCGATCGAGGCTCACCTCGACCGTGGCCGTGGCGCCGTGGCGACCGTGCTCGTACAGCGCGGCACCCTGCGCATCGGCGACACCATGGTGGTCGGCGACGCGTACGGCCGGGTCCGCGCGATGCTCGACGACCGTGGCAACACGCTGGAAGAAGCGGGCCCCTCGACTCCGGTCATGGTGCTCGGTCTCACCAACGTGCCCGGCGCCGGCGACAACTTCCTCGTTGTCGACGACGACCGCACGGCCCGTCAGATCGCCGAGAAGCGTGCCGCTCGTGAGCGGAACGCGGCGTTCGCCCGCAAGGGTGTCCGGTTCTCCCTGGAGAACCTGGACGAGGCCCTGCAGGCCGGTCTGGTGCAGCAGCTCAACCTCATCATCAAGGGCGACGCGTCCGGTTCGGTCGAAGCGCTCGAGTCCTCGCTCATGCAGCTGGACGTCGGTGCCGAGGTCGACCTGCGCATCCTGCACCGCGGTGTGGGTGCGGTCACCGAGTCGGACATCAACCTGGCATCGGGTTCCGACGCCATCGTCATCGGCTTCAACGTGCGCGCCGAAGGCCGCGCCACGCAGCTGGCCGAGCGCGAGGGTGTCGACGTCCGGTACTACTCGGTGATCTACCAGGTCATCGATGAGATCGAGGCGGCCCTGAAGGGCATGCTCAAGCCGGAGTACGAAGAGGTCGAGCTCGGCACCGCCGAGATCCGCGACGTCTTCCGCTCCTCCAAGCTGGGCAACATCGCCGGTGTCCTCATCCGCTCGGGCGAGGTCAAGCGCAACACCAAGGCGCGACTCCTCCGCGACGGCAAGGTCATCGCGGAGAACCTCAACATCGAGGGTCTGCGCCGGTTCAAGGACGACGTCACCGAGATCCGGGAAGGCTACGAGGGCGGTATCAACCTCGGCAGCTACAACGACATCAAGGTCGACGACGTCATCGCGACGTACGAGATGCGCGAGAAGCCGCGCGGCTGATCGCCCACCCGCCGCCCGGCCACCACCCCTGGTGGGCCGTGCTGCGCACGGGCAGTGCATTTCACCGGGGCCGGTCGGCGGAGATATTCCGTCGATCGGCCCCGGCCGTTGCGTGTACCGTTCACATCATGGATCGCGCCTGTCACCAGGGGCGTAACGACGAGGCCTCCCAGGGCGGCTAGCCCTGTCGCCCATGTATGCAGGAACGCTGTCCTTCGATCTCCTCCTCGGCGACGTACATTCGCTCAAGGAGAAGAGGTCCGTCGTCCGCCCGATCATCGCCGAGCTGCACCGCAAGTTCGCGGTCAGTGTGGCGGAGACGGGCGAGCAGGACCTTCACCGCAGGGCCGAGATAGGCATCGCGGTCGTGTCCGGGGATCTCGGACACATCAAGGACGTACTCGACCGGTGCGAGCGATGGATGATCGCCCGGCCCGAGGTGGAACTGCTGTCGGCACGGCAGCGGATCCACGGCGACGACGACTGACCGATCGGCGGTCGGCCGGCGCCTGGAAGACCAGAGCAGTAACGAAGAAGGAGACGGACAAGTGACCGACACCTCGCGGGCGCGCAAGCTGGCCGACCGCATCCGGGTCGTGGTCGCGGAAACGCTGCAGCGGCGGATCAAGGACCCGCGGCTCGGCTACGTGACGATCACGGACACCCGGGTCACGGGTGACCTGCAGGACGCGACGGTGTTCTACACGGTCTACGGCGACGACGAGGACCGTGCGGCGTCCGCCGCCGCACTGGAGAGCGCCAAGGGCATCCTGCGCTCCGAGGTCGGTCGGCAGCTCGGGGTGCGCTTCACCCCGACGCTGACGTTCGTCGCCGACGCCCTCCCGGAGAACGCGAAGACCATCGACGATCTGCTGGCCAGGGCCCGTGCCTCGGACGAGCAGGTGCGCAAGGCCGCCACCGACGCCTCGTACGCCGGCGACGCGGACCCGTACCGCAAGCCGGTGGAGGACGAGGACGACCTCGACCTCGATGACGAGGACGGCGACACGGACGCCGACGCCGACGCGGCGAAGACCGCGAAGGACGACGACAAGGGCTCCGCGACCGCATGAAGCGCAAAGGCCAGGGCCCGGACGGCCTAGTGATCGTCGACAAGCCGGCCGGGCTCACCTCGCACGCCGTGGTCGCCCGCATCCGCCGTTTCGCGGGCACCCGGCGCGTCGGGCACGCGGGCACCCTCGACCCGATGGCGACCGGAGTGCTCGTCATCGGCGTCGAGAAGGCCACCCGGCTCCTCGGCCACCTCGCGCTCACGCGCAAGGAGTACGTCGCGACGATCCGGCTCGGCCAGACCACCGTGACGGACGACGCCGAGGGCGAGGTCACGGAGAACGCCGGCGCGGCCGGTGTCGAGCTGACGGCCGTCCAGGACGGAATCGCCAAGCTCACCGGCGACATCCTGCAGGTGCCGTCCAAGGTCAGCGCCATCAAGGTCAACGGCGTCCGGTCGTACACCAGGGTCCGGGAGGGCGAGGAGTTCGAGCTGGCCTCCCGCCCGGTGACCATCTCCTCCTTCGTGCTGCACGAGGACCGCACCGCGACGGCGGAGGACGGCACGGCCGTCCTGGACCTGGACGTCACCGTCGAGTGCACCTCCGGCACCTACATCCGGGCCCTGGCCCGCGATCTCGGCGCGGACCTGGGCACCGGCGGCCATCTGACCGCGCTGCGGCGCACCCGGGTGGGCCCGTACGACCTGAGCAGCGCCCGCACCGTGGACGAGCTCGAAGCGACGTACCAGGCCGACGGGGCGGAAGCCTTCCAGGTCATGCCGATCGGCGAGGCCGCCGCCGCGGCGTTCCCCCGCTGGGACGTGGACGCCGACCAGGCCCGCCTGCTCGTCAACGGCGTCCGCCTCAAGACCGACGGCATGGGCCCCGGCACCCACGCGGCCTTCGACCCCGACGGCCGCTTCCTGGCCCTCGTCGAGGACCGCGACGGCCAGACGAAGATCCTCGCGGTCCTCGTCTGACGCGAGTGGGTGACGCGAGTGCGTGACCTGACGGGATCCGGACCGGCCATCGAGCGGGTCCGGATCCTCGGTATCCGCAGTCGTCTCGCTCCCCTAGGGCACGGTCAGGCCCCCATCGTGGAGCGGGCGTCCGTGTCCCCGCGCGGACGCCCGCTCCACGATCCCCCTCCTGCTCGTATACCTATCCTCCTCACACCCGGAATTCACCCCAACGGGCGGGCGCTCGGAGTGAACTTCGGGGTGTACGGGGGCGCGTTGGGTGCGCGATCAATAGCGGGCGATCACCGTGGGCATACCGTGGAAGGCGGTTGACCAGCGGGGAGGTGCGCGGATGGCGGTGCGGCCCTGCGACGGTGACGATGCCTTGGTGCGGGTGTGCGATCTGGCCGGGCGGCCGCGCGGTACCGGATTCCTCGCCGATCTCGGCGGCACTCTCCTGACGAGTCACGAAGCCGTCGACGGACTGGTCCGGCTGGTGCTGCACGCCCCCGGCGACCAGGTCTGCCTCGTCGGTGCGGACGCGATCACGCCGCTGCCGGAACTGGGACTCGCGCTCGTCGCGACCGAAGGCATCAGTCTGCGGCCGCTGCCGGTCGCCGTCTCCGGGCCCGCGCACTCCGAACGCCGGGTGCGGCTGCGGGCCCGCGGCTGGACGGACGCCGTCGTCGTCGGCACCGCGTCCGTGACATACACCGCGACCGACCGATTCCATCTCCTGGACGAGGTCTACGAACTCGCCCTCGACAGCCCGGAGGTGCTGCGGGTCCACCCGCAGGCGTCCGGCAGCCCCGTGATCGACGCGGAGACCGGAGCGGTGCTGGCCGTCATCGCCACCGCACTGCACGCCGGGCACCGGGCCGGCGGCTTCGCCGTCCCGCTGCGGGCCGAGTCGGGGCCGCTGGCGGAACTGCTCGCCCGCAACGCCGCCACCGTGCCCGCCTACGGGCCGCACCTCAACCTCGCCGGCGCGCTGCAGTTGACGGCCACCTCGGTCGGTTCCGCGGCCGTACCGCGCGAATGGCGCGAGCCGGTCGCCAGGCCGGGGACCGAGGACGAGCTGCGCGACTTCCTCAGCGGGGGAGGGGACCGCGGACCGCTCGTCCTGGGTCTGGTCGGCGACCCCGGCTGCGGGCGCACCACCGAACTGGCGGCGCTCGCCGCACGCCGCGCCCGGGGCGCGGAGCCCGCCCCGACGGTATGGCTGCGCGGCGCCGAACTGCGGCCGGGCGACGGCGGGTTGAAGGACGCGGTGGAACGCTCGCTGCGCACCGCCGCGCGGATCGTCTCGGCGGCGGCCGGCGACAGCAGGGGCGAGGCGCCCGTCGCGTCCCCGGACGCGGTCGCGGACCTGGCCCGGTCGGCGGGCCGCCCGCTGCTCGTGCTGCTCGACGGTCCGGAGGAGATGCCGCCTGTTCTGGCGCACGCGCTGCCCGACTGGACGGCCGGTACGGCGAGTTGGCTGCGGGCGGGCGGCGTCCGGCTGGTCGTGGCGTGCCGCCCCGAGTACTGGGAGCAGGCGGGCGCCCTGTTCCCCGCCGGGATGCTCCATGTGCCCGAGGAGGCGCCGGCCGTACCGCCCGGCGCCCCGGCCCGCGCGCTGCCGTTCTGCGTCCGGCTCGGCGACCTCCCGGAGCGGCAGGCCGTCCGCGCCAGGGCCCGGTACGGCATCCCGCCCGGGGCGCTGGCCGCGACCGACGCCGCCCATCCGCTGGCCCTGCGGCTGTTCGCCGAGATCCGCGCGGCCCTCCCGGAACCGGCGGTGCCCGACCCGGTGGGAACGCTCGCCGCCGAGGACGCCGTGCCCGGCCGTGCGGAGATCTTCTCGGCCTATCTGGACCTGGTGTGCCTGCGGATCGCCGTCCGGCTGACGGCGGGCGCCGAGAGCCCCGCCCGGGGGACCGCCGTCCGTCGGCTGGCCGCCCGGGTCGCCGGGCAGGTGCACGAGGCGGCGCGGCGCTGTCTGGGGCCCGGCCAGGGCGAGCTGGACCGGGAGTCCTTCGAGGACCTCTTCCCCTGGCGTACGGGCTGGGCCTCAGCCGTCCTCACCGAAGGCCTCGTCGTCCCGGCCGGAGCGGGATACCGCTTCGCGCACGAGGAGTTCGCCGACTGGCTGCAAGGGCTGCACCTTGACCTCGACGAGGCCCTGTTCGCCCTCGTCCACCGGTGGTTCGCCGCCCCGGCGGGCGCCGCGGAGGCCCCGGTCCGGCTGCCGTCGCGCCCCGGGGCCCGCGCCGGTCACGCCCCCGGGCACACCGTGCCGCCGGCCCCGCCGGTCGGCCCCGCCGCCGCTCCGCACTCGCTTCCGGTGCCCCGCCACCGCATCGGCCCCGTCATCCAGTCCCTGCTGCTCACCGCCCGCCAGTCCGGCCCCACCGCGCTCGCCCGGCATCTCGAAACGCTGATCCACGCCCTCGACCAGCAGGCCGCGGAACCGAGCCGCCTCGCCGCCCCGCCAAAGCCGCAGACGCCACCCCGGACACCGCCCTGGCCACCGGCGGTCGGGGAGCCGGAGGGAGCGTCGGAGGGGGAGCCGGACGCGGCAGCCGCCCCGGCTCCTGCCCTGATGGACCGCCTCATGGACCGACCCGCGTTCGATGATCCGCCGGCGGACGAGGCGGATCTCGACGCGGACACCGTCCCCAACCGGCGGCCTGGTGCGGGGCGCGCGGCGGTACCGCCGCCCCGGAGTCCGGTCGCGCCGGGGCCGGCCCCGGCGGCGGCCCCCGAAGCCGGTCCGAGCAGGGAGGCGCGGCCACCGCTGCCCGCGCCGGAGGCGGCCCGGCGGGCGGACGCCGTGTGGTGGGCGGCGCATCTGCTGGGCGAGGTCCTGCTGCGGGTGCCGGACGCCGGTCAGTTCCGGGGTGTGCTGCGGCTGCTGGCGGAACGGATCACCGTACGGTCGATCGAACGCGGCGGGTTCGGTCCGCAGGGCCTCGGCGGCCTGGCGGAGTTCGGTCCGTGGTTCTGGCGGCGGCTGGAGCTGCCGCTGGGGGAGCGGCTCGACCTGCTGCGGCTGCTCCTGCCCGCCGACGGCCCACCCCCGCAGAACCCGCAGAACCCGCAGAACCCGCATCCGCAGAACGTGCACGGCGTCCCGGGCTCGCCGGGTCCCGCCGAGCGCTTCCTCCCGACCGTCGGGGAACTGCTCTGCGACGCCCCGCGCGCCGCGCTGCCCGTGATCTGCGGCTGGTTCGGCGACGACCGGCCGCTGCAGACGGACACGGCGCTCAAAGGCCCGCGCCCGACCGTGGCCGCCGCCGTCCAGGCGCTGCTGCACACCCACCGGCACCGCGCCGTGGACGATCTGACCGAGGCGCTGGTCGAAGCCGCGCACCCCGGCGCCGATGAACTGCTGGCCGCCCTCGCGGAGGACGAACCGTCGGCGGTCTGCCGCGCCGTCGACCGCTGGGCCCACGAGGAACGGCCCGCCCGGCACGTCGCCGCCGCCGCGTACGGGGTGCGCGCCGCGCCCTACGTACGGTCCGACGCCGACCGGGAACTGCTGCGGTACGCGGCGCTGGCGATGCTCGCCCGCACCGAGGACTGCACGCTGCACGGAGCGGCGCTGGCCCTCCTCGTCCGCGACCCCGCGACCCGCTCCCGGCACCTGCCCGCCGCGCTCACCCACTTCGCCGCGGGCGATCCACAGCTGCCGGCCGGCGCCCTCGCCGCCGCGCTCGCCTCGCATCCGGAACCGGTGCTCGCCGCGTTCCAGGCCCGGCTGCGGGAGCCGGGCACCGGCGCCGGCGAGGTGCTGCGCGAGCTGGCGGCGGTGACCACTCCCGCGCTGGCCCGCCGCGCGGCCGGCCTCGTACGGGACCATCTGCGGCACCGGCCGGAGGGCGCCGTCCATGCGGCGGAGTTCCTCGACCGGCGGCTCGAGCAGGGCGCCTCCGCCCGCGCGGTGGTGTTTCCGCTGGTCGTGGAGTTGCTGCGGGAACACCCGCCGGAGGTGCGGCGCGCGGTCGCCCCGGTGCTCGCCGCGCCCGGCAGCCACATCTCCCGGCCGATGCGCCAGGAACTGCTCGACGTGGCCCTGGAACGCGAACGGGACGCCGACGTCCTGGACGCGCTGCTCGGCGCCGCAGCGGACGGCTGCGCCCGCCGCCCGCCGCTGCTCACCCGCGATCTCGTGCACCGTCTCGGCCTGCTGCTCGGGCGCACCCCCGAAGGCGCCGCGCACTTCGACCGGCGGCTCGTCCAGCTCGCCGCCGCCTCCCCGTGCTTCGCCCGGCTGGTCCGCGGCTGGCTGGACTCCGACGGCGCCTGGGACGCCGTCATCGGCCCCAGCGCCCGCCGGCTGTGCGAACAACTCGCCGTACCGTCCACCCCGTAGGGGCAGGTCGCGGCCCGTGCGGCGGGCGCGGCGGCGGGGCCGGTGGCTGAGCCCGGCACGGGGACATGGCAGGCTTGGACCCGTACAGGCATACACAGCTATTCGGTACGACGATGAAGCGGAGCGTCAAGGTGCAGCGCTGGCGGGGCTTGGAGGACGTTCCCGGGGACTGGGGACGCAGCGTCGTCACCATCGGCTCCTACGACGGCGTGCACAGGGGGCATCAGCTGATCATCGGGCGCGCTGTCGACCGCGCCCGTGAGCTGGGTGTCCGGTCGGTGGTCGTCACGTTCGATCCGCACCCGAGCGAGGTCGTGCGGCCGGGCAGCCACCCGCCGCTGCTGTCCGCGCATCACCGGCGTGCCGAGCTGATGGCGGGACTGGGCGTCGACGCGCTGCTCATCCTTCCCTTCACCGCGGAGTTCTCGAAGCTGTCGCCCGGCGATTTCGTGCGGACGGTGCTCGTCGACGCGCTGCGCGCGAAGCTCGTCGTCGAAGGCCCGAACTTCCGGTTCGGGCACAAGGCCGCCGGTGACGTCGAGTTCCTCTCCGCGATGGGCCTGAAGTACGACTACGAGGTCGACGTCGTGGATCTGTACGTGCGCGGTTCCGCGGGCGGCGGCGAGCCGTTCTCTTCGACGATGACGCGCCGGCTGGTCGCCGAGGGCGACGTGGCGGGCGCGATGGAGATCCTGGGCCGTCCGCACCGCGTCGAGGGCGTCGTCGTCCGGGGCGCGCAGCGCGGCCGCGAGCTGGGCTTCCCGACGGCGAACGTGGAGACGCTGCCGCACACGGCGATCCCCGCGGACGGCGTGTACGCCGGCTGGCTGCACGTCGACGGCGAGCCGATGCCCGCCGCCATCTCGGTCGGCACGAACCCGACCTTCGACGGCACGGCACGCACGGTCGAGGCGTACGCGATCGACCGCGTCGGGCTGGATCTGTACGGGCTGCACGTGGCCGTCGACTTCCTCGCGTATCTGCGGGGGATGGAGAAGTTCGACTCGATCGACGCGCTGCTGGTGCGGATGGCGGAGGACGTGAAGCAGTCCCGCGAACTGATCGACGCGGCGCCGACACCCGAGTAGCGCCGTCGGCCTAGGACGGTCTGATCAGCCGGGTCTCGTACGCGAAGACGACCGCCTGTACGCGGTCGCGCAGCCCGAGCTTGACCAGGATCCGGCTCAGATGGGTCTTCACCGTCGCCTCGGCGAGGTGCAGACCCGCGGCGATCTCCGTGTTGGACAGCCCGCGGCCGACCTCGACGAGGACCTCGCGCTCCCGGGCGGTGAGCCGGCCCAGGCGCTCGTCACCGTCCGCCGCACCGGTTCCGGCCGGGAGCTGGTGGGCGAAGTTCTCCAGCAGGCGGCGGGTGATCCGGGGCGCGACGACGGCGTCGCCCGCGGCGACCGACCGGATCGCGGCGAGCAGCTCCTCGGGGAGCGCGTTCTTGAGCAGGAAGCCGGAGGCGCCCGCCCGCAGCCCCGCGAAGGCGTATTCGTCCAGGTCGAACGTGGTCAGGATGAGCACCCGGGTCTCCGGGCAGGACTCGACGATCCGGCCGGTGGCCTCGATCCCGTCCGTGCCGGGCATCCGGACGTCCATCAGCACCACATCGGGCCGCAGCGCGAGGGTGAGGCGGACGGCCTCGGCGCCGTCGGCGGCCTCGCCGACCGGCTCCATGTCGGGCTGGGCGTCGAGGACCATCGTGAAGGCCATCCGCAGCAGCGGTTCGTCGTCGACGAGAAGCACCCGGATCGTCACCGCGCACCGTCCCCGTCCTGGGGAGGATTCAGGGTGAGCACGGCCGAGACCCGCCAGCCGCCGTCCGGCTGCGGGCCCGCGTCGAGCTGCCCGCCGTACGCGGCGGCCCGTTCGCGCATCCCGGGAATCCCGTGCCCGGACGCGGTAGGGGACGGATCCGCGGGCGTGGTCGCGGCGGGGCCGTCGTCGGTGATGTCCACCCGGACGGAATCGGGGGAGCAGCGCACCCGGACCTCGGCACGGGTGCCGGCCGGGGCGTGCTTGAGGGTGTTGGTCAAGGCTTCCTGTACCAGTCGGTAGACGGTGAGTTGGGCCGCCGCGGTGGCCGCGGCCGGGTTTCCGCTGACGCTCAGACGGGTCGGCAGTCCGGCGGCGCGCACCTGTTCGGCGAGCGGCTCCAACTGGGCGATGCCGGGCATGGGATGGCGCAGCGCGTCGGGTTCGTCGGCGCGCAGCACCCCGAGGAACCGGCGCATGTCGGTGATGGCCTGCCGGCCGGTCCCGGACACCTGCCGCATCGCGGCGGCCGCCTTCTCCGGGTGCCGCTGCTGCGCGAAGACCGCGCCGTCGGCGAGCGCGACCATCACCGACAGGTTGTGCGTGACGATGTCGTGCATCTCGCGGGCGATCCTGGCCCGTTCACCGGCCACCGCGAGCTGCGCCTGCTGGTCGCGCTCCCGCTCCAGCCGTCCGGCCCGGTCCTCCAGCGCGGCGAGGTAGGCGCGCCGGGTGCGCACGTTGACCCCGGTCACGGCGGCGGCGATGACCATCGCCGACAGCGCGATGAACGACTGGGTGGTGCGTCCGTGCGTCGTCCAGGTCAACGAGGCCAGCAGAGCGCCGAGTTCGAGCACGCCGACGGCCGACAGCGTCCGGAGCCGGGAGGAGTGGGCGGCCACGGTGTACAGCGCGATGAGCAGCGCGACATCGGCGGGCAGCGGGGCTCCCGCCAGCCATTGGAGGAACGCGACCGCCGCCATGGCACCGAAGACGGCCAGCGGGGCCCGGCGCCGCCACACCAGCGGGATCAGCAGCAGCCACTGGAAGACCACGAGGGATGTCGAGCGGGACAGATCACGGTGGGCCAGGCCCGCCGTCGCGAACAGCAGCGCCGCGGTGAGCACCGCGTCGACGGCGACCGGCGGCAGCTTCGCCCGCACCAGCAGCCTGGCGCGCCCGAGGTGGGCGCGCCAGGACCGCACCGTCCGCCGGAGCGCGGGCGCGGCGGGCGTCACCGCCTCACGCGTCCCGGCGCTTGAGCGCTGCCGCCGCCGCTGCCAGGGCGACGACCGTGTAGAGACAGAAGACTGCGAAGCCGGTCCATGGGGCCAAGATATGCGGCTCCCGGTGGGCCGCCAGCAGTGCCTGTCCCGCATTGCTCGGCAGGTACTCGCTGATGGACCAGGTCGTCGGCAGCGCCTCGGTGAGCAGCGGCAGCACCATGAGCAGCCCGAAGACGGTGGCGATGCCGCCCGCCGTACTGCGGATGAGGGTGCCGAGCGCCACGCTCAGCAGGCCGACGACGGTGAGGTACAGGCCGGCGCCGAACACCATGCGGGCGGCGCCGGGCGCGCCGAGGGACGTACCGATGTGCTGCGACGACAGGATCGCCTGGCCGGCCAGGAACGCGACGAGCGACGCCGTCGTCATCGCGAGGAACGTCACCGCCGTGTATACGGCGGCCTTCGCCCACAGCACCGGAAGCCGTCGCGGGACGGCGGAGAGCGTCGCGCGGATCATGCCGGTCGCGTACTCGCCGGAGACGACGAGGACACCGAGGACCGCGACGGCGAGCTGCGCGAGCAGGAAGCCGCGCACGCTCACCCCGGCCGCGCTGAACCTGAGCTGTTCACCCCGGTCCATATGCGGCCAGCGGTTCGCGCTGACCGCGCAGAAGAGCAGTCCGAGGCCGATCATCACGACCACGGCGGCGGTCAGCGTGACGAGCGTGGACCGCAGGGTGCGCAGCTTGATCCACTCGGAGTGCAGCACCCGGAGCTGGGTGACGTGGCCGCGGACGGCGGAGGATCTGGCGGCGGCCGGGTGGGCGGGGAGAGTGGTCATGCCGCACGTCCTTCGTGATCTGCGACGGGAGGCGCCTGGTACTCCACGGCGTCCCGGGTGAGTTCCATGAACGCCTGCTCCAGGGACGCCTGTTGCGGGGTCAGCTCCGCCAGCGCGATGGCGTGGTCGGCGGCGATCCTGCCGATCCGGTCGCTGGTCAGACCGGTCACCTCCAGCACCCCCGCCGCCTCCGACGCCACGGTCACCTCGGGACCCGCCAGCAGCCTCCGCAGCCGCTCCGCGTCATCGGTCCGCACCCGTACCGAGGTGCCCGCCGCGCCGCGGACGAACTCCGCCACGGAGGTGTCGGCGATCAGCCGGCCGCGGCCGATGACGATCAGGTGCTCGGCGGTCAGCGCCATCTCGGACATCAGGTGCGACGAGACCAGGACCGTACGTCCTTCGGCGGCCAGGCTCCGCAGCAGATTGCGGATCCACAGGATGCCCTCGGGGTCCAGGCCGTTCACGGGCTCGTCCAGGACCAGCGTCGCGGGGTCGCCGAGCAGCGCGCTCGCGATGCCGAGGCGCTGCCCCATGCCGAGCGAGAAGCCGCCCGCGCGCTTCCTCGCGACCTCGCGCAGACCCACGAGGTCGATCACCTCGTCGACCCGGCCGCGCGGAATGCCCGTCGTGACGGCGAGCGCCAGGAGGTGGTGGTACGCCGAGCGCCCGGTGTGGATCGCACGGGCCTCCAGCATCGCGCCGACCTCGTGCAGCGGGGCCCGGTGGTCGGCGTAGTGGCGGCCGTTCACCGTGACCCGGCCGGCCGACGGGGCGTCCAGGCCCAGGATCATCCGCATCGTGGTGGACTTCCCGGCGCCGTTCGGGCCGAGGAAACCGGTGACGGCGCCCGGCCGCACGGTGAAGCTGAGGTCCTCGACGGCGGTGCGCTCGCCGTAGCGCTTGGTGAGTGCGTGGGCTTCGATCATCGGAAGGTCCTCGTGGCCGGTAGCGATCGGGGGATGCCCCAACGCTAGGCCGCCGACCAGGGCGCGCACGATGACCCACAGGCGGAACTCCCGGGCGCCCGGCTGCATCCCGGGATGGAACGGGACTACACCCGGTGATGTACGCCGCGGTCCGTTCCCCTGCGCGAAGAGGGTCCCGCCGCTGGTGCGGCGGGACCCTCCGGAGTGGTGCTGTGGCTACTGCTCCGCGCTACTGCTCCGAGCTATTGCTGAGGCGGCGGCGGGTAGCCGTAGCCCGGCGGCTGCTCGGGCGGTGCCTGCTGCTGGGGCGGCTGCTGCGGCCAGCCCTGCTGGGGCTGCGGCTGGTACGGCTGCGGCGCCTGCGGCTGGTACTGCTGCGGCGGCTGCGGTGCCTGCGGATACGGCTGGCCCGGACCCTGGGGCGGCTGGCCGTGGAACCCGGGCGGAGGCGGCTGCTGCTGGTACTGCGGCTGGCCCTGCTGCTGGCCGGGGACCGGCGGTGCCAGGTGCGGCGGCGGGTTCCCGTCGGCGGTCCACAGCCCCTGCGCCTGCTGCGCGCGGATGAAGTCCTCGGCGACCATCGCCGAGAGGTTGAAGTACGCCTCCCGGGTCTTGGGACGCATCATGTCGAGGTCGACCTCGGCGCCCGCGGCCAGGTGCTCGTCGAACGGGACGACCATCACCCCGCGGCAGCGCGTCTGGAAGTGGGCGACGATGTCGTCCACCTTGATCATCTTGCCGGTCTCGCGGACCCCGGAGATGACCGTGATGCTGCGCTGCACCAGTTCTGCGTAGCCGTGCGCCGACAGCCAGTCCAGCGTGGTGCTCGCGCTGCTCGCGCCGTCGACGGACGGTGTGGACACGATGATCAGCTGGTCGGCCAGGTCGAGCACGCCGCGCATCGCGCTGTAGAGCAGACCGGTACCCGAGTCGGTGAGGATGATCGGGTACTGCTTGCCCAGCACGTCGAGGACCCGGCGGTAGTCCTCGTCGTTGAACGCGGTCGACACGGCCGGGTCCACGTCGTTGGCGATGATCTCCAGCCCGGAGGACGCCTGCGAGGTGAACCGTCGGATGTCCATGTAGCTGTTGAGGTACGGGATCGCCTGCACCAGGTCACGGATGGTCGCACCGGTCTCCCGGCGGACCCGGCGGCCGAGCGTGCCGGCGTCCGGGTTGGCGTCGATCGCGAGGATCTTGTCCTGGCGCTCGGTCGCCAGCGTCGAGCCCAGAGCGGTGGTCGTCGTGGTCTTGCCGACGCCGCCCTTGAGGCTGATCACCGCGATCCGGTAGCAGGACAGCACCGGAGTACGGATCAGCTCCAACTTCCGCTGCCGCTCCGCCTCCTCCTTCTTGCCGCCGAGCTTGAACCGCGACGGCGTCGCGTTGGCACCGGGCCGCTTCGGCTTCGGCTGGTTCTTCAGCAGCCGGTCCGACGACAGCTCGACGGCCGCGGTGTAGCCGAGCGGCGCGCCCTGCACCGAACGCTGCCGCTGGTCCGGCGTCACCGTCGGCCAGCCACCGGTACGCGGATCGGCCGACGGGTCCTCCGCCGGAGCCGGGTGCTGCGGCTGGACCTGCGGTTGGGCCTGCGGCGGCGCGTACTGCTGGGGCTGCGGCGGCTGCTGTTGCTGCGGGGCCGGCGGCTGGGCCTGCGGCTGCTGTCCCGGCGGCGGGAATCCGTACCCGCCGTGCGGCGGCAGCGGCTGCAACGCCGCACCGGGGTTGGCCTCCGGCGGCAACGGCGCCGCGGGCGGCGGGAATCCGTAGCCGGCCGGCGGCATGGGCGCGGACGCCTCAGGACCGGGCCCGGGCGCGACGGGCTGCTGCGGAGCTCCGCTCTGCGGGAATCCGTAACCCTGCTGGGGCGCCGGCGCCGGCGCCGGCGCCGGGGCCTGAGCGGGGGCGGCCGGGGGCAGCGCCGGGTTGGGCCAGGGCGCGCCGGTGGGCGGAGCGGCGCGGTCCTCCGGAGCGGGCTGCGGCAGCGGCGCGTACGTGCCCGGCTGCGGCTGACCGCTCTGCGGGAACCCGTAACCAGGCTGCGGCGCCGGCGGATTGGGGCTCGGCCACGGGGCGGCCGACGGCGCGGGAGCGCGGTCCTCGGGCACCTGCGGCGCCGGGGGAGCGTCTGCGGGCTGCGGGAACCCGTACCCACCCTGCGGCGGCTGCTGCGACAACTGGGGCTGGGGCTGCGCTCCGGCCGGCGGGAACCCGTACTCGGGCTGCGGCGCGGGGGCCGGTGCCGGGGCGGGGGCCGGCCAGGGCGCGGGCGGCGGCGTACCGTCCTCCGGCGCGGGCGCCGGTGCGGA
>NZ_JAAGLX010000086.1:0-14101 GCF_010548325.1 Streptomyces sp. SID13666
GCAACCGCCTCGTCGGCATCCTCCACGGATGCCTCAAAACCCGCACCCACTACGACGAAGCAACCGCCTGGTCACACCACGCCCAGCCTTATCCCTCTTGACATGAAACGGCATGGGATGTCTGACCACCCTTCAGCGCGGCGGCCAGCAACCGCAGCGCCGCGTTCTGGAAGTCGGGGTCATGGTCCGCGTAGAGGGCGATTTGGTAGGCGGCCTGGGCGCCGTCGTCACCGACGAGCCGGCGATCGGGCCAGCCGTGCTCTGCTGCGATGCGGCGCAGCACGCCGGCGTTCGCGTGGTCTTGATGGCGACCGGCGGCGATCTCTGGGGGGCTCGGGTACCCGCGGGTGAGCTTGCTGTGGTGCAGCCGAGCGGCAG
The DNA here is from genome assembly GCF_010548325.1 of Streptomyces sp. SID13666. Lineage (NCBI taxonomy): Bacteria > Bacillati > Actinomycetota > Actinomycetes > Kitasatosporales > Streptomycetaceae > Streptomyces > Streptomyces sp. SID13666. The sequence goes on from NZ_JAAGLX010000086.1 coordinate 379, forward strand.
CGGCGCGGTCGATGAGGTCACGGGCGATGTCAGGCCGCTGGAGTGTCGTCATCGGCGCGCCGTTGCTTGGAGAGCGCCTGCGAGGCGACGGCCTGTCCGCAGGCCGAGAGACCCCAGATCAATCTCCGCGTCACAGTGGCATTTGAAACATTCTGGTTCGAATGTGGGGTCCAGGAAGCCGCCACGAGTGGCCGTCTTGAACGCCTTGCCGAGACGTTCGACGACCTTCTGCGCTTCGGGCCACTCGGTGATGTCCCGGCCCTCGTCCTGGGGCGCGGCTCCTAGGAGACACGCCAGGCGATCCGCGGTGGGCACGGAGACCTTGCCAAGCTGGAGCCTGCCGGATTCGACGTGCGGCCCGGAGGTCTCCAGGTCGCAGGCGAGGAACGCCCGGTGCAGAGCGTCGCCCGCGCGAAAGAGCGGCTTCATGCTTTCTCGCACTCGCCGGGCCAAGTCCAGCGCGGTCGCCGCGTCGACGTTGCCCAGACTGATGGAAGGTGCTCCCTCCTCGGCGTCGTTCACCTTGACGAAGTACAGACGCAGGCCGGCAGCGCGAAAGATATCTCCCAGTTCGCTGGCCGCATCCCAGCTCTGGGCGCGCACATCCGGATCGAGGTCGGCGGCCTGCTGCGGGAGGAGGTCGGCCGCCGTGTGTGTCGCGTCGGTAAAGGGGTGCCGGTCGATGCCATCCGGGTCGGGGTCGGCGGGCTGGTGCGGGAGGGGGTCGGTCGTGGGGTGCGTCATGAAGAACTCCGTGGAGGGTGTACCGGCCGGTGATCGGAGGTGGCCTGCCGTCATGGAGATCCGCCGGCCACCTCAGGTGGCGGTAACTTCTGCTCGTTCAAGGCCCGGGCCGCGGGGAGAAGTGGTCCGGCGACTGTGCTGCGCGGCGTCATGTGTCGTCCCCCATGAGGTCGAGGACGGCCAGGATCGCGAGGGTGAACCGGCGCAAATACGACAGCGCTCCCTCAGGACCGGGCTGTTCGTCGCACAGGGCGAGCAGGAGATGCACCTCCTGCGTGGGATACATCGCCACGCGGTGCGGGACGATTTGCAGGAGCTGGCGGGTGGCTCGGCGGAATCGGTCAGCGATCCGCCCCGCGTCCTCGTAGCTTGGCGGTAAAGCGTCGGGCGGCTGTCTCCGAGGCAGGGGGAGGCCGAATCTGACTAACCAGGCATGGAGCTTGCGGTCAGGGACAGCGGGACCGGGCCAGCCCCTAAGCACTTCTTCGAGCGTATCGATCAGGTCATCACTGATTCCCTCAGCGGCGAGGGAGCGTGCGAGACCGTAGGCGAGCCTGCGCCCCGCCTCGTCCTTGGAGGAGAGCGGTCGGCTCAGTAACTCGGTGGCGGTGGCGATGTCTACGGCGACCATCACGACCTCCCTGCGTGAATGCGGAAATGGGCCCAGGTCGTCTTGCCGTCGTCGCTCACGCCCCAGTCGCCGGCGAGGAGCGCGACGAGGAACAGGCCGCGACCCGACTCGTCGTCCTCTGCCGCCTCGCGCGGCCGGGCAGGGGCCGGGTTGCCGTCGAAGACTTCGATCCGCAGTTCATCGTCGGCGTAGCGAACCGTGAGAACGACGTCGTCGGGGGCGTAGCGGAGCGCATTGGTGACCAGCTCCGAGACGCTGACCACGATGTCCTCGGATGCATCGACGGGCACACGCCAGTACCGAAGGTGCGTCGTGGTGATCCGGCGCATGTAGGCGACCCGGGCCTTGGCGGGGGTGAACGCCACCGTGAAGAGTCGGGGTGAGGGTCCGGACAGCAGTTTCGACGCGGCCGTGGTGACGGCTGGTGCGGCAGTCATCGGGAGCCTCCCCGGTAAGCGGCGCGGGGGAGCGGGCGATAGGCGGGACCTGCGCATCGCGTGCCACGCTCCTTCCTTTTGATCACCAAGCGTGTTCGCACGGTGACCAGAGAACACCGCGGGGTACCAAAGAGGGAACGAAGTTTCACCGAAGTTGACGCGTCAGTAACACGGCTTAGGGTGCCGGAGCCGGGGCGCGCCCTGGCATGCTGGGCGCCATGGCCACACTCGATGAAAAGCTGGCAACCGCCGACGACTTGCTGCCCCTGGCGCTGACGAACTTCGCGCACTTCACATCCATGCGCGTCGACGCCGACCACTCGATTCGCGGCCTCGCACTGCACATGGAACGCCTCGAACGGGACTGCAAGATCGTCTACGGCGCGGACCTGGACACTGGACGCGTCCGCGACCACGTCCGCGCGGCCCTCGACGGACAGGCCGGGCCATGCGTCGTCCGCGTCACGATCTACGACCCCGCCGTCGACATGGGCCACCCTTCCGCCGCCGACAACCCGAGCGTCCTGGTCACCGTGCGCCCCGCCGGCCCGCTTCCCCCCGCTCCGCTGCGCGCCCTCAGCGTGCCGTACGAGCGTGATCTTCCCCAGGTCAAGCATTGCGGCCTGTTCGGCGCCCTGCACGCGCGCAGCGCCGCCCAGCTCGCCGGCGCCGACGACGCACTGTTCGTCGGCCGCGACGGCTACATCTCCGAAGGCGGCACCTGGAACGTCGCCTTCATCGACGGCAACGGAACCGTGGTGTGGCCCCAGGCGCCCGTTCTGCCCGGCGTCACCATGGCCCTGCTCCAGCAGAACTCCATCGGCGTCGAACACCGGACCGCCCCCGTCACCCTCGACCAGGCCAAGGGCATGGCGGCCGGCTTCGCCACGAACACCTCCATCGGTGTCCGCGCCCTGGCCTGCATCGACGACAAGGAGCTGGCCACCGAGCATCCCGTGTTGGATACGCTCCGCGACACCTACCTGTCCATCCGCGGCGAAACCCTGTAGCCCCGGGAAGTCGCGATGACGACGGGGGTTCCACGGTGGACCGGCCAGGAAGTCCAAGTACTGCGCGCGGCGCTGCGCATGACCGGCAGGGACTTCGCCGCGAAGGTCGGCGTCAGCACGCGCCAGGTAGAGAACTGGGAGGTCAGGGGCAAGTCCATCCAGCCTCGTCCCGGCAACCAGGCCGCACTGGACACGTTGCTGTCCCAAGCGCCCCAGCAAGCCCAGTGGCGGTTCGCCCAACTCCTGACTGACCAGGCCGCCGGCGGGCAGGACGAGCGCACCGAGGAACTGCTGCGCCGTGACGCGCGCACGATAAGGCATCCCATCGACGGCAAGGTCACGGTGCTCGTCGAGGAGGGCATCTACCTGGCGGGTCCCCAGGACGCGTCGCTCTGGGTGGACGCGTACCGCATCGACGTCTACCCCACGACCAACCGCGATTACGAGCGCTTCGTTCGCGCTACAGGGCACCGGCCTCCGCAGCACTGGCCTGGCGACCGCAGCCCCAGCGCTCTGCACGACCACCCGGTGGTCTGGGTGACCTGGCACGACGCCGCCGCCTACGCGAGCTGGGCAGGCAAGGAGCTGCCCGCTGCCAGCCAGTGGGAGAAGACCGCCCGCGGCACGAAGGGGCGCGCCTACCCCTGGGGCGACGAGCCCACCGCCGCGAAGTGCAACACCGCTGAAAGCGGCCTCGGGGGCACGACGCCGGTCACCCGCTACCAATCCGGCGCTAGCCCATACGGCGCGCACGACCTGTGCGGCAACGTCTGGGAATGGTGCTCCACACCGGGCGCGGATGGGCCCGACCGGTACCAGCTCAAGGGCTCGGCGTTTAGCAGCCCGTTCGAGCGCGCCGCGCCGGCACTGGAGAACGCAGCCAACGGCGGCATGAAAGACAATGACACCGGATTCCGCTGCGTCGCCCTCCCGTAGATCGACACCACCGTTGGCGAGCGGCGAAGGGGCGACGCGCCCAGGTAGATGCCCGATCGTGGTGCTGACTATCGCCGACGTCAGCAGCTCGGCGAGGTTCATGAGGAATGACGACAGCCTCCAGCTGCGGGGCTTCGCAGTACCGATGCGCCGTGGGTGCGCGACCCACATCCCTCCGCCGGCGACCCTCTGTGCGCCCGTCACACCGGCTGCGAGGGCGAACCGCAGTGACATGGCTTCGAGTACATCCGGACGCGGAATGCCAAAGACGTGTGCCCTCACTGTTCGTCGCCTCCCGTTTCGGACCTCGCTAAGCGGGACGTCTGCGCGCATCGACCAACTGAATGCAGCTCCGCCGCGGAGTAGTTGACCGCTACCGTTACGTTGAGCGAACCGCTAATTGCAGCGGGTGGATATCCCCCAGGTGCCGCTGGTAGTGCCAAAGGTGCCAAAGATCGTTTTGTGGACAGGGGCGCAGTATGGCGCGCGAACGGAACACGAAGCTGAGCGCTGTAATCAGGGAAGTTGGCTGGTCGCAGGCTCAGGTGGCGGCCCGGTTTGTCCGGGTGGCGGCGGAGGTAGAGGCAACTGAGCTTTTGGGCACTTCGCGCTCGCACGTGTCCATGTGGGTGCTGGGCACCCAGCCCGCTGGCGCGGGCCCCGCTATCTTGTGCGAGGCGCTCTCGCGTGGATTGCAACGCCCGATCACACCAGACGAGATCGGTCTTCGACCCATGGCGCCCGGTACGCCAACAGCCGACCTGTGGCCAACCGATACGATCACAGCGCTGTTGGATCTCGGGGGGAGTGATCTGGACGTGGAGCGCCGACAACTCCTGTCGGGCACGGCCTACTCGGTCGCCGGTCTCTCGCTTCCGGGACCAGCCTGGTGGGAGCAAGCACCCCGCCACGCAGGAACGCGGAAGCCGTCGACGTTGCGCGTGGGGCGCAGCGAGATCGAGGCGATCCGGGAGATGACTGCCTTCTTCTCCCGACGCGATCAGCAGCGCGGGGGCGGTGACGGCCGCGCCGCCGTAGTGGCCTATTTGCGGACAGAGGTCGCCGCCTACCTGAGCGGCACCTTCCCCACCGACGCCATCCGACGTGAGCTGTACTCCGCGGCCGGGGAACTGGTCTACCTCTGCGGTTGGATGGCTTTTGACGCCTCCCAGCAGGCTGTCGCGCAGCGGTACCTCACCTTGGCCGTGCGGCTGGCCGCCGAAGCAGACGACCCACCGCTGGCCGGGCACATTCTGCGCGCCCTCGCTCACCAGGCCGTCGACCTGGGCCACCGCCGCCAAGCGCGCGACCTGGGCACTGCGTCCATTGAGCGCAAGCGCTATACCCTCGCCAGCCCGCGCGAGAAAGCCCTGATCGGAGTGGTGCACGCCCGCAGCCTGGCTGCCTCAGGCCGTAAGCGTGACGCACTGGCCGCCCTGCTCCGCGCCGAGAACGATCTCGACGCGGCCACCAACGCCGGCCACGAGCCCAGTCGGGTCTTCTTCTTCTCCGAAGCCAGCCTCGCCCACGAGACCGCCTGTGCCTTGCGCGACCTGGGCGACTTCGAAGGAGCCCAACGCGAATTTCACCGCAGCGTTCGCACCCGCGGTCAAGCCTTCGGCCGCACCCACGCCGTGACGCTGGGCTACCTGGGCTCGGTCCAGGCCCAACAGGGCAGTATCGAAGTCGCATGCGCCACCTGGACACGTGCCCTGGACGCCATGGAAGGCATCCACTCCGGCCGCGCCCACGACACCGTGATCGCCATGCGCCGCGCCTTGTCGCCCTTTCGACAGCGCGGCGCCGCCGCCGTCGCGGACCTCGATGCCCGTGCGCGTGCCGTCCTGGCCCACGTAGGGTGACCGCGTCCATCGCAGCCGAGTGTCCCTACATAGCGGCAGCTCATCGGGCTGTTGCTTATAGAACTCCAGCCCAGAGAGAGACGATCCGTGCCTGACGAGTCGATTGCAGCCGAGGTCATCGCAACAGTCGTAGGCGGGCGCGTGCAGCCCACCGACGATTACTGGGGGAGCACCGAGTCGATCATCCGCCTCCACCCGAAGTTTCCTGTAGAGACCGTGCAGGGACTGGATGAATTCAGCCACCTGGTGGTGACCTTCCGCTTCCACCTGGTCAATCCGTCCGACGTTCATCTCGGCGTCCGCAGTCCGCGTAACAACCCGGCTTGGCCGCCCACGGGAACCTTCGTCCACCGCAACATGCGCCGGCCGAACCGTTTGGGTACATCCTTTCCGCGCCTGCTGCGGGTCAACGGCTTGGACCTGCACGTCACGGATCTGGACGCGATTGACGGGACGCCAGTCCTCGACATCGCCCCGTGGTTCGCTGAATTCGGACCGCGCGGGGAAGTCCGCCAACCACGCTGGCCCACAGAAATGCTGGAGAACTACTGGAAGGACCAGAGCGAGGCGTAAGCGTCGCCTCTGGTCGCGTGAGCGTGACGGCTCCCACATCCGCGCGGTCCGAACGTAGGAGCGTGAGAACGTCCACCGCGGGGCTGTGGCATCCTGGCGGCCGGGCGGCTGAGAGCGAGTTGCCTCCAGGGGAGTTGGCGGCAGGCGTCGGCCCGCTGATGCCCTGTTGACGAGGGTTCAACGTGATCCCTGGCCTGCGACCGTTGCCGGCCGCGTCTGTACGGTGCAGCAGCGTTCCGCAGCGCCTCAGCGCCGCCCGGGGGTACAACGCGGGGAGGGAGGTCAGGTCGCGCTCCGGCCAATCGGCGGAACCACAGGATCCCGAAGCCGAACCCACCCGGAGGCGGCGTGGCCCGAAAGTCCGGCCAAATATGCGGCTACGGGTGGATCACCCAGCGAGTTGTTCCCTGGCGTACTCACGTAGCTCGACCATCGGCTGCTCGGTTCGGTGATCCAGGCGGCGGATGAGGGCGGAGGCCAGGTCGACGCAGCGTGAGGCTTGGGAGTCGAGTGCGGTGTCGAGTGCGGCGCGGGCATTCGCTGCGGCGGAGAAGGCGTCGCGGTCGTGGAGTGAAGCTTCGGCCCGGTAGGTCAGGAACACCGCTTTCGTTCGGGAGCGGCGGGGATCGAGTTCGCCTAAACCGGCGCTGATGGCGGTCTCGGCACGATGGGGGTCGCCGAGGTCGAGCCAACAGCGTCCGGCGTCGGCATTGATGTCCGCCATCGACATCCAGGAGACCACGGAGGGCGTGTCCTGCGGGTTCATCCGGGCCAGTTCCATCTCGGCGGACGTCAGCGCGCGTTGGGTTCCTTGGCGGTCTTGCAGTACGGCGCAAGCGCGAGCGCGCCGTACGTCGAGCAGGGAGCGGGCTGCCGGAGTACGGGTGCGGGTCCGGGCGTGTTCGATGATGCGAACGGCATCGGCGGGCCTGGAGAGCCAGGTGGCTTGGTAGGCAAGGTCGGACAGGGCGATGGCGGCCAGGTCGCGGTCGTCTGCTTGGTGGGCGGCGTGGACGGCCGCCTGCCAGTGGCGCTGAGCGTCGGCGTGACGGTCGGCATCGAAGCGGAGCCAGGCCGCGCAGTGTGCAAGATCGGCGGTTACGGCGTGCAGGCGGCGGCCGGTTTGCGTGGTGTAGCGATCTTGGGTGATGAGGTCGATGGCGGTGCTCAGGTGCGCGTCGATGAGACGCGAGACCTGTGGGTGCGGACCGGCGGCGAGTGCGCGCAGCTCACCGGAACGCTGTTCCAGCCACGTCAGGAGTTCCCCGTCGATGCTTTGCCCGTCGAGGGCCCGGCCCAGGTGGCGTGGCTCGATGCGGGCCCAGCTGGCGGCAACGTCGATGAGGGTGCTGCTGCTGAGTATCAGGAAGGATCGTCGCTCCATACGGTTGACCTGTACCTCTTTCAGGGCTGCCCGACTTCCCGAGGGGTTGAAGGGGGCGGGGTACTCGAAGGCGGGTAGCCAGTGGGGCCAGCCGAGTTGTTCGACCACGGCGGCGGGGACGTCCAGGACGGCCGCCAGCAGCGACTGGCTCTCCTGGCTCGGCGTGGTTCCGGTGGATTCCCAGAGCCAAATCCGATTGCGATCGATGCCGCTACGCAGGCCGCGCCGGAGGGCCTGATCGCGGAGTAGACGGGCGAGGTCGTCGCCGGACCAGTGGTGATGCCGACGCAAATATGCCAGCGGGTGCCGGTCCAGCTCCATGTCGCCCCCGAGGTGCCGCAGCCGATGCCTCCCCGTCCACGTCCACCATGCCGTACCTGGCCGGGCGGTGGGACAGCTTCACCAGGGCGGCCACACATCGGCCACACAGTCGTCCCCTGGAGGAGCGGGGGTGGCCGGTGGTGTCCTCGGCAGCGTGACGCCGCGCATTCGTGTGGCGCTGTTGAGAAGGGATGGCTCTCGCGTGAACACAAGGGATCGCTTCGCTGATCTGTCCGGTGCCACGGTCACGGTGACCGGCGGGTTCGGGCTGGTGGGCAGCCGTATTGTGCACCGGCTCCGGGCGCTGGGCGCCAAGCCGCTGACGGTAGGCCGTCTCGACGCCTACGGCTCCTGCGTCTACTCCTCCGTGTTCGGAATCTCCCCTGGGGATCCCGACGTCGTCGCCGGTGATATCACCGACGCCGCGCTGATGGACGACCTGTTCTCGCGCAGCGACTACGTCATCCACGCCGCGGCGCTCGCCGATGTCGCGGAGTGCACCCGCAATCCGGCGGCGGCGCTGGACGCGAATATCCGCGGCACCCAGACGGTGCTGGATGCCGCAGCCCGGCACCGTCGCACGCTGAAACGGCTGGTCTTCGTCTCTTCGGCCAGCGTCTACGGCATCGGCAACACCACCGATTCCCCGAACACGAAGGCCCGGTTCAGCGAGGAGGATTCACTGGTTCCCGGATCGGTGTACGCCAACACCAAGCTGTGGGGCGAGCACCAGACCGCCCTGAGCCTGAGCGGTGCCGACAGCTCATTCGCGATCGTGCGGTACTTCTCCGTCTACGGGGAACCGCAGGTGGTCAAGGAGAACAGCCACAGCTGGGTAGTGGCCTGGTTCGCGATGCGGGCCGCGCTCGGCCTGCCGCTGCACCTCAACGGCGGCGGGTGCCAGGTGAGGGACTTCGTACACGTCGATGACATCGCGGAGGCGACCTTGCTGGCGGCCGTGACCGAGGGCGCGGACCGTACGACGCTCAACGTCGGCACCGGCCGCGCCACCTCCATCCGGCAGGTCGCCGATCTGGTGCGCCGCCATTACCCCGGGGCGCAGATCATCGAGACCCCGCGGCCACAGGGCGACCCGCTCGGTGCCTGCGCCGACACCACCCGCATGCGCCAAGTGCTGGGCTGGACTGCGCCGGTGGACATCGAGGACGGGGTGAGCCGCTACGTGACGTGGTTGAAGGGGACCCCCGAGGCGATCCCGGCGTGGCTGCGCGCCGAGGCCCGAGCTGTCGCGTGAGCCGCTCAGATCACTGGGGGGCGGCCGAGGCGGGCCAACCGGATCACGGTGCGCCAGCGCATCGGCTTCCGGCGCCCGCACTCGGTGCGCCAGCCCTCCGCGAAGCCACCGAACCAGGCCCGCAGCCCGGCCAGGCTGCGGGTCCGGGCCAGCGTCAAGACCACCCACACCCCCAGGTAGACCGGGACGAGCACAGCGGGCAGGTGCCGGCGGGCCAGGTAGACCCGGTTGCGGGCGTTGACCTGGTAGAAGAACGCGTGCCGGGCCGGGGAGGTGTGCGGGTGCTGGAGCAGCAGCTGCGGCGCGTAGCGCACCCGCCAGCCGGCGTCGATCGCCCGCCAGGCCATGTCGGTCTCCTCGTGCGCGAAGAAGAAGGCGTCCGGCCAGTGGCCGACCTGGGCCAGCATCTTCGTGGACAGGACATGGGCGCCACCGAGGAAACCGGTCACCAGCCCGCCGCGCATCGGATCGCCGGCCCGCAGCCGCGGAACATGGCGGCGCTGGGTCACCCCCGTCTCGTCCGCGATACGGAAGCCGACGATCCCCAGCAGCGGGTCCGCTTCGTACAGCGTGGTGATCGTGGCGAAGACATCGTCAGCGACCAGGAGGCCGTCGTCGTCCAGGTCCAGCACCAGGTCCATGTCCCCCAGGTATTCCAGGGCGGCGTTGCGGCCCCCCGTCACCCCCAGGTTCTCCGCGAGTTGCACGGTCTCGACCCAAGGCGGCAGATCGGGCACCGGGCACCCGTTGGCCACCACCACCGTCCGGGCCGCCGGAATCGTCTGTGCCTGGACCGAGACCAGCAGTTCCGTCAATTCCTTGGGCCGCGTGCCCATCGTCAGGATCGCCACGCCCAAATTCACGCCTGCTCTGTACCCATCTGTGTGAGGACGCCATGACCGATCGGACTCCGCCCGGCCGCGCCTGCCTGCATGAACTCGCTACCTTGCGCCGGCTGCCCGCGCACCAGGTGATGGATGCGGTAACGCTTGAGTGGATCGTGGGCAACAGGCCGGCGAACTTCGACGCCTCGCCCAGCTTCCCACGCCCGGCCGTCATGCTCGTACCGCCGAGATCGTGGTTCGCGGCCGGGCATCTGGCCGACTCCATCCACGGCATCCGCCACAACGCCCGCGTCAGCCTCCTCGCCGCACTCTTGGCCGAGGAACACGAGCTCGACGGCGACGATGTCGCGGCGGCCTGCGCCGCCGGGGCGGTCCACGACTGCCGGCGACACCACGACCGGACGGATGCCGGACACGGTCAGCGCGCCGCCTCCTGGTTCCTCCAGCACAGCGACGCCGTGACCGAGGCGATGAGCCGCCCATTGCCGCCGGCGGTGTTGCACCGCGCGACGCGGGCAATCGCCGTGCACGACGTGCCCTACGCCGACTTCACCGCCAGCCAGGAGCGCGCCTACCAAGCCGCCCCCCACCTCGTCGACGTCCTCAAGGCCGCCGACTGCCTGGACCGCTACCGCTTGCCACTTCGCCGGTGGTGGCCAGACCTGGCCCGCCTGCGCATTCCGGTACCCGACTGGCTTCCCCCAGCCGCCTTCGCCCTCGTCATTCGCAGCGAGCAAGCCGCCCTCGACGGCGCCACCGATCACCATGCCCTGACCACCGCCCGCCATTCCCTCACCCGCGGCCAGTAGGAGACTTCCTCGTGGACACCGAACTCGACGACGCCCACACCGACTACACCAGCCCCCGCACCCGGCCCGTGGCCGCAGGGTGCACCGAAAGTGAGGGCGACTGGCGCCGACGCCTGCAGCACGACACCCCAGGCGGCAGCCTGCTCGCCCACAACGCCATGACCCAGACCCTCGCCAGCGGCGGCCCGATCCATCTGATGCACACCACAACAGCACTGGACGCCATCCGCGCCAGCGGACAGTTGTACGCCTCCTCCGGGTGTCTACTCGCCGCCCTGTACTGCGCGCCGCTCACCAAGACCCCCGCCGGCCTGCGCCCGCACAACCTCGGCACCTACCTGCTGCGGACCAAACCGCACACCCAAACTCTGATGATCAAGATCACCCCAGACGCCCCGGCACCGGCCAAGGGCATCGACTACCTGCGGCTCGGCCGCGTACACCTGCACACCTACCTCGACCACAGCAGTTTCCTCACCGAAGCCGAGGACGCCCGACTGCGCGGGAAAGCCCAGCACCAGATCCGCGCCACCGCCCCCTTCCTGGACACGGCCCTAACCAACGCCACCGGGCGCAGGACAGCGCCGGACGCGTTCGTGGACCAGCTCGCCCACGCCGTCCGCACCCTGCCGTTCCTGGGCTACCTGTACTTCGAGGTGCTGTCGGAGTACCTGATGCTCCACTCCACCAGTACCGAGACGAAGACATACGCGGCGGCCGGCGAGATGAACAACCTCCTCTACAAGCGCCTGGCCTTCTCCGCAGTCAGCGGCATGGACAAACTGTTCGACCTGTCCCGCTTCCACCCCGACCACCAGCGCCTGCACGACCTGATCGCCGACATCGAGCTCCCTCTCGCCCCCGGAGCAGCGCAGTACACCCGAGACCGCCTCTCCCACCTGCTCACCGCTCTGGCCCTCGACCCTGGGCAGGACGCGACCACCTTCACCTTCCGCAACCAGGACTTCGACAGCCTCGTCCTGGCCGCGCCGTCCCTGTTAGGGCAGACACTCTTCCGCGAGATGCGCATGCTTCAGCGCTATCCGCAGCTCTACCTCGCCTTCGAGCAAGCCAAGGCCCTTCGAGCCTGGAACTACTGGAACCACCACCAGATCGCGACGCCGTTCAACGGGTTCCTCCCCAAGGGCGAGATCGGGGTCAACCCCGCCTACCCCACCCGCGACTGCACGGTATGGCGGGCGGAGACCTGCGAGCGGGGCCTGCTGCACCCGGTCGACGAACTCGACGTCGCCTTCGTGCCCCGCATGGCGGATCTGGGCCTGACCGCCATGCGACGCGACGCCACCGGCAAGGCCGCCGGACATCCGGCCGCTGCCTGAACTGATCGACCGGCGCCGTTGCCAGGCTGCCCCCGCCGGACTGCTTCGCCGAGGTTCGAGCGCCGGCCATGCGGGGCACACTCCTGCTCACCGCCAGCTACAGCGCCGCCCAAGCGGGGTGGCGCGGGCAGGCCATGAACCTCATCGGCGAAGCCGAGGAGACCGCAGCACGCAAAGAGACCGCAGCCCAGAAGCTCTACATCCCCGGGGTTTTCGGCCTTGACCAGACCCGGGTGTTCCGGGTATCCGTGCATCACGCCCTGGGCGAGGGCGAGCAGGCCCTGAACTACGCCGGCAAGATTGACACTCGGCGTCTGCCGAACGCGGAACGTCGTGGCCGGATGTGCATGGACGTCGCGCGGGTATGGCGGGACCTGGGCGAGCCTGAGCGGGCATTTTCCGCGTTGCGTGTTTTGGAGCAGTACGCCCCGGAGGAAGCGCGGCGGCCGAAAGTGCGGGCCATCACGTCCGAACTCATGGCCTTGAACGGTGAGATCCCGGGGCTGCGCAGGTTCACCCAGCGCACCGACACGGCGTGACGGGTCGGCCTCTACCAAACTACGGGGCACGAGTGCGTCGCTAGTTCGAGCTGGACAGCACGGACCGCGCACGTCATGGCCCACCGGACTGGGGCTGGGGGTCATCCCGCAAGCGCTCGGACAGGCGTGTGACGCCGGTCAGCTTCTGCACTTCTGTAAGCCTCTGGTTCTCCAGCGTGAGCCGTCTGATGTGGTCCCCGTCGAAGTGCAGGTGCCGGGTGAGCAACGACACGGTGACTGCCCGGCTACCGATCGCCGCCACCGGTAATGCCCTCGCGGCCTGATGTCCAATTGCGTTCGAACTCGGTCGCCGTGATCTCGGCTGCAGAGTCGGTCTCCTGCCAGCCGTCCAGGCTTCCCTCGGCGAGGATGCCGTATTGGTGTTGGTAGACGGCCATCACGGTTCGGTCGCCCTCCGAGGGCACGAAAGGCGGGGTCTTGTTGATCCCGGCGAAGACGAGGCCGCGGGTGGGATCGCGGAAGATCACGCTCTCTTGCCGAAGGGCTCCGGAAGGCATTCCGCAAGACGATGTGGATCGAGCGGGCCGGAGTCCCCCTGCGGGTGGCGATGGCTCGCTTGACGTCGTCGCGGGTGATCGGGGCGCGTGCGGGGACGTCCTATACGGCCGGCAACCGGCGGGATGCCGTCCACCAAGGCAAGGGTCCGGGTGACATCGTTCACGTTGGCCGTGGACTCGCGCACGGTGCGGTCGACCCAGTCCATTTCCGGCAGGTGGATGACCAGGGAATGGGGGCGACGCCTTGCGGAATGCGAGACGTGCTCCCCGGTGATGGCGGGGCTGTCGAGGGTGCGGATCGGGATCGTGATCGTGGAGGGCCCTCGGGGTCGGTGCCCTCGTCGCAGAGCAGTTCGAACCATGGCCGGGGGTCTTTCGCCGGGGGTTGCAGATCAGGGTCCTTCGCAAGATCGTGATCGGTCCGGTTTCGTCGGGTGTCGACGTGATGCCGGGTTTCGTGTCTGCGGGGTGGGGTCGGGAAGCAGTGCAGGCACGGTCGCAGTGATCATGTGAGTGTCG
>NZ_JAAGLX010000087.1:0-13422 GCF_010548325.1 Streptomyces sp. SID13666
CGGCGCGCCGGCCTGACCGCCGCAGCCCGCACCGGCCTTCGGCGCTCCGCCCGGAGCCCCGCAGCCCGCACCGGCGTTCGGCGCTCCCGCCGCCGGGCAGGGGTTCACGCCGCCCCCGGGCAACCCGTCGATCCACCAGCAGCAGACCATGATCGCGCCGCTGGTCACTCCGCCGCAGGCGCCCGGCCAGCCGCAGTTCGGCCAGGTACCGCCGCCGCAGCCGCCCCCCGGACAGGTGCCCGGCCAGCAGTTCGGCCAGCCGCCCGGCCCGCCGCAGTACGGGCAGCCTCAGTTCGGCCAGCCGCCGGGCCAGCCGCAGTTCGGCCAGGTACCGGGCCAGCCGGCACCGTACGGCCAGCCGCAGGCGGGCCAGCCGGCCGGCGGGATCTCCGGCGCCATGCAGAAGTTCCGTGAGACGCCCACCGGCCAGCGGTGGACGCAGCAGAACAACAAGATGATGCGGGCCGACCTCTCGCAGGCCGGCGGCCAGCCGGTGCTCGCCCGCCAGGGCAGCATGGTTCTGTACCAGGGCAAGGTCGAATACAGCTACAAGGGTGCCGGGTTCGCCGGCCGGATCGTCGGCGGTGCCACCGGCCAGGAGATGCAGCTGATGCGCTGCACCGGCCAGGGCCAGGTCTTCTTCGCGGAGAACGGCGCCCACCTGCACCCGATCGAACTCCAGGGCGATGCCATCTGCGTCTCCTCGGAGAACGTGCTCGCCTTCGACGAGAGCCTGCAGTACGAGGTGCGCAGGATCGAGGGCCACGGCATCCCCGGCGGCGCGCTGTTCACGATGCAGTTCCAGGGCACCGGAACGATCATCGTCAAGACCCATGGCACCCCCGTGGTGCTGCCCGTCACCCCGACCACGTACGCGGACTGCAATGCGATCGTCGCCTGGTCGGCGGCCTCCCAGGTGATCATCTCCAGCCAGGTCCGGCTGCGGAGGAACGCCTACCCCGGCCACAGCGGAGAGACCGTGAACCTCCAGTTCCGCGGCGCTCCCGGCAACTTCATCGTCGTCCAGCCCTACGAGGTGTGACCCGCAATGGACCAGCAGATGATCGCGGGCTACGCACCGACCCCGGTGTCCGCCCGGATGGAGACCCACGGCTCGGCGATGCTCAAGGTCGCCATGCAGACCGGCCAGGACCTGTTCGCCCGTACCGGCTCGATGGTCGCGTACGAGGGCTTCGTCCAGTACGAGCCCAATCCGCCGGCCGTCCGGCAGATGGCCTCGCAGTGGCTCACCGGTGAGGGCGCCCCGTTGATGAAGTGCACCGGCGACGGCCTGCTCTATCTGGCCGACTACGGCGCCGACGTGGTGTGCGTCAATCTCAACAACGAGTCCCTGTCGGTCAACGGCACCAACCTGCTCGCCTTCGACGCGCACCTCCAGTGGGGCGTCGAGCGGGTCAAGGGGCTCGCCAAGTTCGCCGGCCAGGGCCTGTTCAACGTGGGGGTGAAGGGCACCGGCTGGGTCGCCATCACCTCCCGCGGCACACCGATCGTCGTCGACTGCGGAAGCGGCGCCGACGAGACCTACGTCGACCCGGACGCACTCGTCGCCTGGTCGTCGGGGCTCAAGATGAAGGCCAAGCGCAGCTTCAAGGCGTCCTCCCTGATCGGGCGGGGCAGCGGCGAGGCGTTCCAGATCGCGTTCTCCGGCCAGGGCTTCGTGGTGGTACAGCCCAGCGAGGACAGCACAGACCGCCTCCGGGCACGGGGCTGAGGGGGAGCGACCGATATGCAGAGCCCGCTTTTCGCGAACACCGAGGTCCAGTCGAACGACCTCTACGCACTCCAGAATCCGTACCTGTTGCGGGTCAAGCTGGAGGGCAACTCCGGCCGTGACTGTCTCGCCCGCAAGGGCGCGATGGTCGCCTACCAGGGCATGATCGAATTCGACGGCGAGTACCAGTCACGCAACCAGGGCGGCGCGCGCATGGCCACCGGCGAGGGCCTGGACCTGATGCGCTGCTCCGGGCAGGGCACGGTCTACCTCGCCAACCTGGCCCAGCACATCCACGTCGTGGACGTCGACCATGACGGCCTCACCGTGGACAGCGCCTATGTGCTCGCCCTCGACTCCGGGCTGCACTGGGACGTGATCGCCGTGGACAGCCAGTTCGGCCTGTCCGGCACCGGCGCCTACAACCTGAACATCTCGGGCCAGGGCAAGGTCGCGCTGATGACCTCGGGCAAGCCGCTGCTGATGCCGGTGACCCCGGACAAGTACGTCTCCTGCGACGCCGACGCGGTGGTCGCCTGGTCCTCCTCGCTGCGGGTCCAGATGCAGGCGCAGACCAGCAGTTCCTCGGTCTACCGCCGGCGCGGCAACACCGGAGAGGGCTGGGAGCTCAACTTCGTGGGCCAGGGATATGTCCTGGTGCAGCCCAGCGAGCTGATGCCGCCGCAGAACGCGGAGATCGGCCAGGGCCTGCGGGCCCAGTTCGGGGTGGGCCAGGCGGGCGCCCACGCCCAGAACCTGGGCAACATCTGGACCAACAACCGCTGATCCTGCCGTACGTACGGGCCGTGCCCGCGCGCCGCCTCAGAGCAGCGCGCGGGTACGGGCCAGCAGTGTCTCCACCGAACCGTCGGCGACCGAGCCGACCTCGTCGTAGCCGTACCAGCGCAGGTCCAGCGACTCCTCGCTGATCGCCTCGACCGCGCCGGCCGGCGCGACCGCCGCGTACTGCACATCCAGATGCCAGGCGCAGGGCGTGGAGTGCCGGTCCAGGTTCACCGGCTCAGGACGCAGCAGCGTCAGCCCGGGAATGCCGGACTCCTCGGTGGCCTCACGCAGCGCGGCGGCCGCCAGAGTGGCGTCCTCCGGCTCGCAGTGGCCGCCCATCTGGAGCCACATCTTCAGCTTCTTGTGCAGCGTCAGCAGCACCCGCCCGGTCACCGGGTCCACCACCAGCGCGCTGGCGGTGATGTGCCCCGGCTGCGAGGCCTTCCACATGCCGTCGGGACTGCTGTCGAGATGGTCGAGGTACTCCAGCCGCAGCTGTTCCTGACCGGCGTCCGGCGCGTCCCAGTCCTTCAGGACGCGCACCGCGTCCGCGTGCAGACTCACTTGCCCTCGTCGTCCTTGGTCTCGTCGGAAGCGCCGGGACCGTCGTCCGACTTCTTCGGCTCGTCCTTGGTCAGCCGCTTCTCGGCGGCCTCGCCGAGCATCTTGTCGAGCTCGGAGAAGTCGGCGGACTCGCGGTGCACGAAGCCGTCCGGGTCGTCCAGGTCCTCCGCGGTGGGCAGCATGTCCGGGTGCTCCCACAGGCCGTCGCGGCCGTCGACACCGCGGGCGTCGGTCAGCGAGGCCCACAGCCGGGAGGCGTCCCGCAGTCGGCGCGGGCGCAGCTCCAGACCGATGAGCGTCGCGAACGTCTGCTCGGCGGGGCCACCGGTCGCCCGGCGGCGGCGCAGCGTCTCGCGCAGCGCGGCGGCGGACGGCAGATGCGGCGCGGCGGCGGCGTGCACGACCGCGTCCACCCAGCCCTCGACGAGCGCGAGCGCCGTCTCCAGCCGGGCCAGGGCGGCCTTCTGCTCGGGGGTGTCCTCGGGCTGGAACATGCCCTGCGCCAGCGCTTCCTGCATGGCCTCGGGGTTCGACGGGTCGAGCTGGCCGACCGCGTCCTCCAGCTTCGCCGTGTCGACCTTGATGCCCCGTGCGTAACCCTCGACGGCGCCGAACAGATGCGCCCGCAGCCACGGCACATGGGCGAAGAGCCGCTGATGGGCGGCCTCGCGCAGCGCCAGGTACAGCCGCACCTCCTCCTGCGGGACGCCGAGGCCCTCACCGAAGGCCGCGATGTTCGCGGGGAGCAGCGCGGCCTTGCCGGCCGGGCCGAGCGGGAGGCTGACGTCGGTGGAGCCGACCACCTCGCCCGCCAGGGTGCCCAGCGCCTGGCCGATCTGGCTGCCGAACATCGCTCCGCCCATGGAGCGCATCATGCCGAGCAGCGGCCCGGACATGGCCTGCATCTCCTCGGGGAGCACATCGCCCATGGCGGCGCCGACCCGCTCCGCGACCGGGTCCACCAGTTCCTTCCACGCCGGCAGGGTCGCCTCGACCCACTCGGCGCGGCTCCACGCCACAGCGCTGCCCGAGCCGGAGGGCAGCGACGTCGCCCCGTCCAGCCACAGGTCGGCCAGCCGGATGGCCTCGGAGACCCAGGAGCGCTCGGCCGGGCCGACGCTCGCGTCCTTGACGCCGTCCGCGGTGCCCTGCGCGACGGTCTGGCGCGCGATGTCCTTGGCCATGTCCCAGTTCACCGGGCCGCCCTCGTACGAGAGCATCTGGCCGAGCTGCTGGAAGGCGGCACCGAGATCATTGGGGTTCAGGGAGCCGAACATCGCGGCGAAGGGGTTGTCCCCGCCGGCGCCACCGAACGGGTTCACGCCACCGAAACCGAAGGGATTGTCGGCAGGCCCCTGCCCCGGCCGGTCGCCGCCCTGGTTCTTGCCCTCGTCCCCGTCCTCGGGCTCCTCGGGAGGGACGCCGAATCCGAATGGGTGGTCGCTCACGGGTTTCCTCGGCTCTATGTGTTGGGGCTGTGTCTTGTGGGCTGTACCTCCAGCCTAGACACCAGTCAGGCAGGATGGCTGCGTACCAAGTGCGCACCTCGTACCAGAAACAACCGTGGGAGACACCCGGTGAGTTCCCCAGAAGCACACGTTCGCCCAGAGCGGAGCCCGTCCAAGGCCCCCGCGGGCCCTGTGGTGGCGATCACCGGTGCGGCGTCCGGCCTCGGCCGTCTGCTCGCGCTGCGTCTCGTCGAGTCCGACGAGGTCAAGAAGGTCGTCGCGATCGACGAACGCCGCGGGGACGTGCCCGGAGCGACCTGGCGGGTGCTCGACGTACGCGACCCCGCCATCGCCGAGAAACTGCGCGGCGTCGACGTCGTCGTCCATCTGGGTCTCGACCTCGATCTGGAGTCCGACCCCAAGGCGCGTACCGCCTTCAACGTGCGGGGCACCCAGACGGTGCTCACCGCGGCGGCCGCCGCCGGGGTGCGCCGTGCGGTGCTGTGCACCTCGGCGATGGTCTACGGCGCCCAGGCCGACAACGACGTGCCGCTCGCGGAGGACGCCCCGCTGCGCGCCACCGCCGAGGCCAGCTTCGTCGACGACCTGCTGGAGATCGAACGGCTGGGCCGCCGCGCGCCGCGCGCCCACCCTGGGCTGAACGTCACGATCCTGCGTCCCGCCGTGCTGGTCGGTGGCACGGACACCGCGCTGACCAGGTATTTCGAGTCGCCCCGGCTCCTGGTGGTGGCGGGCAGCCGGCCCTGCTGGCAGTTCTGCCACGTCGAGGACCTGGTGTCGGCACTGGAGTACGCGGTGCTGGAGAAGGTCGACGGGGAGATGGCCGTCGGCTGTGACGGCTGGCTGGAGCAGGAGGAGGTCGAGGAGCTGTCGGGCATCCGCCGGATGGAGCTGCCGCCGGCCATCGCCTTCGGTGCCGCCTCCCGCCTGCACCGCCTCGGCCTCACCCCGTCCCCGGCCGGCGACCTGGCGTACACGATGCACCCGTGGGTGGTCAGCGGCAGCCGGCTGCACGAGGCGGGCTGGCGCCCCCAGTGGACCAACGAGGAGGTGCTGGCCCAGCTCCTGGAGGAGGTCGCGGGCCGGAACTCCGTCGCGGGCCGCCGGCTGGGCCGCAAGGACGCCACCACCCTGGGCGCGGCAGGCGCCACGGTCGCCCTGGTGGGCACGGCCGCGCTGGTGCGCCGGGCCCGCAAGCGGCGCGGAATCTAGGTCGTACACGGCTCCGGTAGGGCTCCCGCTACGGCTCCGGGAAGCGCCGCCACCCCCGGCGGACCAACCACCGGAATCGAACTTCCGCATCACGGGCGGATGAGGCAGCATGTGCCGCATGGCACCGACGCACGCTGACGCGCAGAACCCGATCCGGCTCCTGGAGATCCGCGACACGCCCCTGTCCGTGGACGAGGTCTTCGCGGCCGTCGGGCACGAGGCCGCGGGGGGTACGGCGCTGTTCGTCGGGACCGTACGGGACCACGACGGCGGTTCCGGCGCCGAGGTGACGGGTCTCGGCTACTCGTCGCACCCCACCGCGGAAGCGGAGATGCGGCGGATCGCGGAGAAGATCGCGGCGGAGTTCCCGGTCCGGGCGCTCGCCGCGGTACACCGTGTGGGTGACCTCCAAGTGGGCGATTTGGCGGTCGTCGTGGCAGTCTCGTGTCCGCACCGCGGCGAGGCGTTCGAGGCCTGCCGGCGGCTGATCGACGAGCTCAAGGCCGAAGTGCCGATCTGGAAGCACCAGACCTTCGCCGACGGCCAAGAAGAGTGGGTGGGCGCGTAGCGCCGTCCCGGCAGCCTCTCCGGTTGCGTAACTCCCCACCCGCCCCGACCGTTGTCCTACTGGGTAGCTAATCTGCTCATAGGTCCATAATTGGCGTACGCGGGGTCGGGAGTCCTTCATGGCAGCGCTCGCTTGGTTGCTCATTCCGCTTGTCGCCGTGCTCGTTGCCACCGTCTGGGGCAGCTGGGCCGCGCGCACCCGGGCAACCGGGGACGGCTCCTCGCTGGCGGACTACGAGCGCTTCCGCGAGGCGATGCAGAAGTCGCATTCCGGTTAACCGGGCCGCGGAAGCCCCCGTCGCTACGGACCGGCCCAGCGGGCCGTTTGTCGGACCGGTCCCGTACATTCGTGGCATGCCACGCCGCACCGCGACGCTGATCGCCTCGACCCTGACGCTGATAGCGCTGCTGTGCGTCGCCCTGCTGACGCCGGCGCCGTACGCCGAGATGTCTCCCGGGCCGACCGTCAACACCCTCGGCGACCACGGGGGTGAACCGGTTCTGCAGATTTCCGGGCACCAGACCTATCCGACGACCGGTCATCTCAACATGACCACCGTCAGGGTGACCGGCGCCGACTACCGGATGAACCTGGTGGAGGCCGTGGTCGGCTGGATCGGCCATGACGAGAAGGTCGTCGAGCACGACACCCTCTACCCGCAGGGCCAGACCGCCGAGCAGGCCGATCAGCAGAACGCCGAGGAGTTCACCCAGTCCCAGGACAGTGCCAAGGTCTCGGCGCTCAAGAAGCTGAACATCGCGGTCTCCTCCCGCGTCATCGTGGGCGCGGTCGTCAAGGACAGCGCCTCCGAGGGCAAGCTGCACGCCGGCGACGTGATCAAGGCCGTGGACGGTACCGAGGTGAAGGAGCCGGGCGACGTCGCCAAGCTCGTCACCAAGCACCAGCCGGGCGAGAACGTCGTCTTCACCGTCATCCCGGAGGAAGCGGCCAAGAAGAAGGACGGCGCGACCAAGGAGGTCGTGGTCACCACCCGGAAGTCGGCCGACGACGGCAAGGCGCGGGCGGTCGTCGGGATCCAGGCCGGTGTCGAGCACCTCTTCCCGTTCACCATCGACATCAAGCTCGCCGATGTCGGCGGCCCGAGCGCGGGCCTGATGTTCGCCCTCGGCATCGTCGACAAGCTCACCCCGGGCGACATGACCGGCGGGAAGTTCGTGGCCGGCACCGGCACGATCGACGACAACGGCAAGGTGGGCCCGATCGGCGGTATCGGCCTCAAGACGATCGGGGCCCGCGGCCAGGGCGCGCAGTACTTCCTGACCCCGGCCGACAACTGTGCCGAGGCCGCCAAGGACATCCCCTCCGGCCTCACCCTCGTCAAGGTGAGCACGATCGACGACGCCATGTCGGCCCTGGAGAACATCAAGGCCGACAAGACGGACGCCCTGCCGAGCTGCTCGAAGAACTGACCCGCTGGGGCCTGTCCGGCCTTCGTGCGCGGCCGGACAGGTCCTGGCCGGGCGGGCCCGTCACGGACCTGCCCGGCTGCGCGCCCGTTCTCAGCTCTCGAAGGTGGCGGCCAGTGCCTCGGCCAGGCCCGGTACCAGGTCGGAGCCGGTCAGGACCTCGGTGGCGGTGTCCTTGGACCGGAGCCTGATGGCGGACTCGCGGGCACCGTTGCGCAGCACGGCCACCGTCATCCGCACCTCCTGGCGCTCCGGGTGCTCGGCGACCCACTTCGCCAGCTTGGCGTCGTTCAGCCCCTCGGGGATGGCCGCCTCCGCGGACGGCGGAAGCATCAGCCGCTCCACCGTCATGGCGCAGCCGGCGATGACGTCCGGCCAGGCGATGGTGGCGAGGAACTCGTCCAGCGCCTTGCCTTCGGGCAGCTCGTCCTGCTCGACCGGGGTCAGCGCCCCGGCGTTCTTCTCCGCGAGCCCCAGCTGATCGGCCAGGCCCGGTTCCTGTGTACGCAGGCGTGCGGTGTCGACCAGGGCGAACAGCCGCGCGGGCCGGTCCCAGCCGAGACCGGACGCATATTCGTCGATCTCCAGTACGGCACGGGTCAGCGGGCTCGCCGCGAGAGGTGCTCCATCGGTCGCAATGTTGGACATGGTCAATATCCTGCCTGTTCCCAGGCCAAAATCGGGAACCGAGTAAAGCGTGAGTAAGTTGCACCAGTGGGGGTCCGACCCGGGACGCCCGTAGACACCGAACTTTCGAGGTGCGCACCTTGGTATTCCAGATGCCGGATCGCGGCGGAGGTCCGACGGGGCCGCGGATCAGACTCGGCCGTCCGTCCCGGCGTACGCGGACGCTACTGATGACGCTTGGCGCGCTGATCGTGCTCGCCATCGCGTTCGTCATGTTCGCGGGCTTCTGGACGGACTGGCTCTGGTACCGCTCGGTCCATTATTCGTCGGTCTTCACCACCACCCTGTGGACGAAGATCGGCCTGTTCTTCACCTTCGGCCTGCTGATGGCCGCGGCCGTCGGCGTCAACATCTATCTGGCCCACCGGCTCCGGCCGCCGCTCAGCGCGATGTCGCTGGAGCAGCAGAGCCTGGACCGATACCGGATGGGTATCGCGCCCTACAAGAAGTGGGTGCTGCTCGCGGTCTGCGCCATGGTCGGCCTCATCGCGGGCGGCTCGGCGTCCGGCCAGTGGCGCACGTGGCTGCTGTACACGAACGCCACGCAGTTCGGCACGAAGGATCCGCAGTTCCACAAGGACGTGGCGTTCTACGCCTTCGACCTGCCCTGGTACCGCTTCCTGCTGAGCTTCGGCTTCGCGGCCGTGGTGCTCGGCCTGGTGGCGGCCGCGCTGGTGCACTACCTGTACGGCGGTCTGCGGATCACCTCGCCCGGCGGGCGGGCCACGGCAGCGGCCACCGGCCACCTGTCGGTGCTGCTGGGCATCTTCGTGTCGCTCAAGGCCGTCGCGTACTGGCTGGACCGGTACGGGCTCGCGGTGAAGTCGAGCGACTTCAAGGCCACCACCAGCTGGACCGGTCTGCGCTACGTGGACGCGAACGCGTATCTGCCGGCGAAGAACATCCTCTTCGCCATCGCGATCATCTGCGCGCTGCTGTTCTTCGCGACGCTGTGGCGGCGCACCTGGTCGCTGCCGATGATCGGTTTCGGTCTGATGGTGCTCTCCGCGATCCTGATCGGCGGGCTCTACCCGGCGATCGTGCAGAAGTTCCAGGTGCAGCCGAACGAGGCCGCCAAGGAAGCGCCGTACATCCAGAAGAACATCGACGCGACCCGCGAGGCCTACGGGATCGGCGGGAGCAAGGTCAGCCCGTATCCGGGGACCCCCACCACGCCGAACAAGGACATCCTGCGGGCCGACGCCAACACCACGGCGAGTGTGCGTCTGCTGGACCCGAACGTGGTCTCGCCGACCTTCCAGCAGCTGCAGCAGACCCGCGGCTACTACGCCTTCCCGTCCACGCTCGACGTCGACCGGTACACGACCGACAAGAAGGAGCAGGACACGGTCGTCGGCCTGCGCGAGCTGAACGTCAACGGCATCCCCGAGAACAACTGGATCAACGACCACTTCAAGTACACCCACGGGTACGGAATGGTCGCGGCCAAGGGGACGAACGCGCTGCCGGACGGCTCGCCGGACTTCACCGAGAAGGACCTGCCGGCCACCGGCAACCTCCCCGAGTACCAGCAGCGGATCTACTACGGCGAGCAGACCAAGCAGTACTCGATCGTCGGCGGCCCGACGAAGGAGATCGACTACACCGACAACAGCGGTGAGAAGGCCTACACCTACACCGGCAAGAGCGGCGTCGGGCTCGACAACCCGATCACGCGGGCCGCGTACGCGGTGAGCTTCGGTGAGCCGCAGATCCTGTACTCGGGGGCGATCGGCAAGGGCTCCAAGGTGCTTTACAACCGGACGCCCAAGGAGCGGGTCGAGGCCGTCGCGCCGTGGCTCACCATCGACGGCGACCCGTATCCGTCGGTCGTCGACGGCCATGTGAAGTGGATCGTGGACGCCTACACGACCACCAACGGCTATCCGTACGCCTCCCGCACCACGCTGGGTGACACCACGGCCGACTCGCTGACCGACGGCCAGCGCACGGTGCTCGCGCAGCAGAACCAGGTCAACTACATCCGCAACTCGGTCAAGGCGACCGTGGACGCGTACGACGGCACGGTCACCCTGTACCAGTGGGACGCCAAGGACCCGGTGCTGAAGACCTGGATGAAGGCCTTCCCCGGCACGGTCAAGGACAAGAGCGAGATCAGTCCTGACCTGATGGCGCACCTGCGGTACCCGCAGGACCTGTTCAAGGTGCAGCGGCAGCTGCTGACCCGCTAC
This sequence comes from Streptomyces sp. SID13666, assembly GCF_010548325.1. Taxonomy (NCBI): domain Bacteria; kingdom Bacillati; phylum Actinomycetota; class Actinomycetes; order Kitasatosporales; family Streptomycetaceae; genus Streptomyces; species Streptomyces sp. SID13666. Next base: position 10,638 of record NZ_JAAGLX010000087.1, read on the forward strand.
CACGTGACCCTCGCGTCGACGTTCTACAGCGGCAGCGAGGTGTGGCAGGTCCCGGACGACCCGGCGGCGAAGACCGGCAAGGCGGTTCCGCCGTACTACCTGAGCCTGAAGATGCCGGACCAGAACTCGCAGGCGTTCTCGCTGACGACGACGTTCACGCCCAACGGGCGCGACAACCTCAGCGCGTTCATGGCGGTCGACGCCGATGCGACGAGCAAGGACTACGGCGCGATCAGACTGCTCCAGCTGCCACCGAACACCACGGTGGACGGGCCGAAACAGGTGCAGAGCAAGCTCAACTCCGACAACAAGGTCGCGCCACAGATCAACCTGCTCAAACGCGGGGGCGATTCGACGGTCGAGTACGGCAATCTGCTCACGGTGCCGTTGAACGGTGGCCTGTTGTACGTGGAGCCGGTCTACGTCCGGGGCGCGGGCACCAACTACCCGCTGCTCAGGAAGGTTCTGGTGACCTACGGGAACCAGATCGGCTTCCAGGACACCCTTGAGGCGGCGCTGAACGAGGTGTTCAGCAGCGAAGGGACCACCCAGCCACCACCGAGTACCGGGCAGCCCACGAAGCCGACACCCGATCCGACGGTCGCCGCGGCGCTCGCGGACGCGCAGAAGGCGTTCGACGCGGGCCAGGCGGCGCTGAAGGCCGGCGACTGGGCCAAGTACGGCCAGACGCAGAAGGATCTGGCCGCCGCACTCCAGAGGGCGGCGGAAGCGGAGCAGAAGACGGCAAAGAAGGGCTGATCAGACACACCGCGCGCCGTGGTACGGTTGGGACACAACGGCGCGGGGTGGAGCAGCTCGGTAGCTCGCTGGGCTCATAACCCAGAGGTCGCAGGTTCAAATCCTGTCCCCGCTACTGCAGAAGAGGCTCGGAGTCAACAGACTCCGGGCCTCTTCACTTATTTGGGGGACGCACAGAGCTTTGCGTTTGGTAAGGCGTCAAGTCGGGAAGTCGACAAAACGCTGAAGTGACCTATTGGGTTGCGGTATACCAGGTGTACGGCGGTAACGGGTGGTGCGACGATGGACCTTATGGGGGATGGTGCAAGACTGCTGAATACTCGTCAGATCCATGATCGCGGGTCGACGGGTGACACGTCGACGTCTGCTTCCAGGCTCGTGCCGGCTGTCACCAGTCTCCTGCCGGCGCCGCGCGCCGCCGATTCGCTTCCCGTTGCCAGGACCGACAGGACCGAGCTCTCCGACCTGCCCGAGGCCTCCGAGGCCGCCGAACTCGCCGACGAGGAAAGCCTCGCGGTCCGCGAGGAGGCCGAGATCGAGGTCCGGCACCGCCGGGCCGCCGACCACGGCGACCCCGCCGCCATGAGCGCGCTGGGCACCCTGCTGCTGCGCCGCGGCGACCTGGACGGGGCCGAGCCGTATCTGCGTGCCGCGACCGCGAACGGCGACCGCGCGGCCGCCAACAACCTTGCCCTGCTGCTGCATCAGCGCGGTTACCCGGAGGAGGCGGCCAACTGGTGGCGGATCGCCGCCGTCGCGGGTTCCGCCCCGGCCGCGCACGCGCTGGGCCGGCACTACCGCGAGCGCGGCGACGAGCCCGGTGCCGAGTACTGGCTGCGCCAGGCCGCCGAGTCGGGCCACACGCTGGGCGCGTACGCCCTGGCCGATCTGCTCGACCACCGGCGGGACGTCGGCGCCGAGCGCTGGTTCCGGGTCGCCGCCGAGCACGGCCACCGCGAGGCCTCGTACCGCATCGCGCGGATCTGCGCCGAGCGCGGCGAGGAGCGTGAGGCCGAGCAGTGGTACCGGCAGGCAGCCGCGCGCCGGCACCGCCGCGCCGCGCTGCGCCTCGGCACGCTCCTGGAGGAGCGCGGCGAGACCAAGGAAGCCGGCCACTGGTACCTGACCGCGGCCCGCGACGGTGAGGCGCGCGCCGCCTGCGCGCTCGCCTTCCTGCTGCGCGACGCCGGCGATGTGGACTCCGCCGCCACCTGGTGGCGGCGCGCCGCCCAGGCGGGCGACGGCAACGCCGCCAACGCGCTCGGAGCGCTGCACGCCGAGGAGGGCGAGACGCAGACCGCCGAGCGCTGGTACCGCAGCGCCCTGGCGGCGGGCGACATCAACGGGGCGTTCAACCTCGGCCTGCTCTGCGCCGGCCAGGGCCGCACCGCGCAGGCCGAGCAGTGGTACCGCAAGGCCGCGTACGCCGGCCACCGCGAGGCCGCCAACGCGCTCGCCGTCCTGCTGCTGCAGCGCGGAGACGCGGCCGGCGCCGAACCGTGGTTCTCCAAGGCGGCCGAGGCCGGCAGCGTCGACGCCGCCTTCAACCTCGGCATCCTGCACACCAACCGGGGCGACGAGGCCGCCGCCCGTGGCTGGTACGAGCGGGCCGCCGCGGCCGGCCACACCGAGGCCGCGCTCCAGGTCGCCATCGTGCTGCTGCGCGAGGGCGACAGCCACGGCGCCGAGCGCCATCTGCGGTGCGCCGCGGGCGGCGGCAGCCCCGAGGCCGCCTTCCGGCTCGGCGCGCTGCTGGACCGGGCGGACACCGACGAGGCCGAGGTGGAGGCCGAGGAGTGGTACGGCCGCGCCGCCCGGCAGGGGCACCGGCGTGCCCAGGTGCGGCTCGGCATGTGCGCCGCCAAGCGCGGCGACGTGGTGGACGCGGCGCACTGGTACCGCGAGGCCGCCGAGGCGGGCAGCCGCAACGGCGCGTTCAACCTCGGACTGCTGCTGGCCCGCGAGGGCAGCGAGCCCGAGGCCGCCCTGTGGTGGACCCGTGCCGCTGACGCCGGCCACGGCCGCG
>NZ_JAAGLX010000088.1:0-13205 GCF_010548325.1 Streptomyces sp. SID13666
GCGGCCAGCGCGCTGCCCTCGCCTGGCCGGAGGCCGCCGGCACCACCCCCGAGCAGCGCGAGGCCCTCGAACTCGCGGTCCGCCACCAGCTCCCGCCGCACGAGGTCGGCCACGTCCTCGGCATCGAGGCGGACGCGGCCCGCGCGCTCCTCGCCCGCGCCGCCTGCGAGGTCGAACGCACCCGCGCCGCGCTCGCCGTCGTCGAGGTCGGCACCTGCGCGGCCGTCGCGCGGCTGGCCGGTGACACCCAGGTGCTGCTCGGCACGGCCCTGCGCCGGGAACTCGTCCGCCATGTCGACGACTGCCCGGAGTGCCGGCTCACCGCCGAGCGCGCCGTCGTCGGCGGCCCCTGGCCCGGCACCGCGACCACCGCGGCGACCGCCGTGCTCACCATGCTCGAAGCGCCACGGTCCGCCGCGTACGCCGCCCTGATGCACTCCATGCGCGACGGCGCCGGCCGCAGCCGCGAGGGCACCCCGCGCTTCGACCGGCGCGGCTTCCCCCTGGACCACAAGGACCGCGCGGCCCGCCGCGCCCAGCTGCGGCACCGCGCCGTCACCACCACGGTCGTCGCCGCCGTCGTCGCGGCCCCGGTACTCGCCCTCTGGGCCGCCTACCGTGGCGCGCCGATCGGCGCCGACCAGCCGGGCGGCGGCATCTCCGCCAGCGAGCCGGACGGTGCCGACGGCATCGACGGCCACCCGTACGAAAAGGCCGGCAGCACGGGCTCCAACGACGCCCACCACCCGGCGACCCCCCGAACAACGGTCAGCGTCGACACCTCCGCCTCACCGTCCACCCCACCCGGCACCCCCACCCCAGGCGCCCCCGGCCACCTCACCGTCACCGCCGGATCCCACAGCGGCACCACCGTCATCACCCTCACCGCCACCGGCGACACCCCGGTCCACTGGACCGCCTCCACCGCCGCCTACTGGCTCCACCTGAGCGCCACGAGCGGCGACCTCCGCCCCGGCGAGTCAGCCACCCTCACCGTCACGGTCGACCACTCCACCGAACCCACAGCCCCCTGGACCGCCCGCATCCTCCTGAACCCCTCCGGCGCGGTGGTCACTGTCCGAGGCCATGCCACACCCCCCACCCACACCAAGCCCCCCACCCCAACCCCCACCCACACCCAGACCCCGACCCCCACCCCGACAACCCAGGAGCCCAGCCCCACACCCACCCCGACCCCGAGCGAGTCGTCCTCAGCCCCACCGGCGGCCTGAGCGGCGGGACCACGGGCGGTGTGAGCACGGCGCGGGTGCGGTGACGCGAGGGGGCCGGGGCCGCAGGGGTGGGTTTCGAAATGCTGCCGAGCTATTTGTGGGCCGCCAGGCCCTAAATAGTCGATGTCGAAACCCACCCCGGAGGACCCGGCCCCCGACCCCACAACGAACCGCCCGCTCAGATCCGCCGGAAGGGTCTACGCCGGGTCCGCCGGATGCGGCGCCATCGGCAACAACGCCGCCAGCCGAGCCTCACAGAGCTCCACCAACCGCCCGTACCCCGCCACACCCATCAACTCCGTCAGCTCCGGCCGGTACGACACATACACCGGATCCCCCGCCCCATGCGCCGACGTAGCACTCGTGCACCACCAATGCAGGTCATGCCCACCCGGCCCCCACCCCCTCCGGTCGTACTCCGCGATCGAGACGACCAGCACCCGCGTCTCGTCCGGCCGGTCCACCCAGTCGTACGTACGCCGGATCGGCAGCTGCCAGCACACGTCCGGCTTGGTCTCCAGCGGCTCCTTGCCCTCCCGCAGCGCGAGGGCGTGCAGCGCGCAGCCCTGCCCGCCGGCGAAACCGGCCCGGTTGCTGAAGATGCAGGCGCCGTCGACGACGCGGGTCTGGCGTTCACCGTCCTCGTTGACCATGGCCCAGGCGCCGGCCTTCTTCGTGCCGAGGTCGTGGAACTGCCACGTCTCGGGGGTGAGCCGGGCGGCGTGGCCGGCGACGCGCTGTTCGTCCTCCTCGTCGGAGAAGTGCGCGCCCAGCGAGCAGCATCCGTCGGCGGCCCGGCCGGCGACGATGCCCTGGCAGCCCTGGCCGAAGATGCACGTCCAGCGGGAGGTGAGCCAGGTGAGGTCGCAACGGAACAGCTGCTCGTCGTCGGCCGGGTCGGGGAACTCGACCCAGGCGCGGGCGAAGTCCGGACCGACCTCGTCGGGCACGGAGGCGGGTACGGACCGCTGCTGGGACTTTTTCGACTGCTTGAGCTTCTTTGCCACGTTCTTCGCCACGCCGCCAGGGTAGATCGCCGGGAGCCCGGACAACGTCTGTGGCGGTCCCCACGCCATCTGTGGCGGCCCCCGCACCATCTGCGGCGCGGATGGGCGCTAGCGTCTGTCCCATGCGACTCGGAGTGCTCGACGTGGGTTCCAACACCGTTCACCTACTGGTGATGGACGCGCACCCGGGCGCGCGCCCGCTGCCCGCCTACTCCCACAAGGCGGAGTTGCGGCTGGCGGAACTGCTCGACGACCGGGGTGCGATCAGCCTGGAGGGCGTCGACCGGCTGGTCGCGACCCTCTCGCAGGCGCTGCGGGTCGCGGAGGACAAGGGCGCCGAGGACGTGCTGGCGTTCGCCACCTCGGCGGTCCGGGAGGCGGCCAACGGTGAGGCGGTGCTCGCGCGGGTCGCCGCCGAGAGCGGTGTGACGCTCACGGTGCTGTCCGGCGAGGACGAGGCCCGGCTGACGTTCCTCGCGGTGCGCCGCTGGTTCGGCTGGTCGGCGGGCCGGCTGCTGGTTCTGGACATCGGCGGCGGTTCCCTCGAAGTCGGCTACGGCATGGACGAGGACCCGGACGCGGCGGTCTCGCTGCCGCTCGGCGCGGGCCGGCTGACCAGCACCTGGCTGCCCGGCGACCCGCCCGCCACCGATGACGTGCGCGCGCTGCGCAAGCACGTGCGGGCCGAGATCGCCCGGACGGTCGCGGAGTTCTCCCGGCTCGGCCGCCCCGACCACGCGGTCGGCACGTCGAAGACGTTCAAGCAGCTCGCACGGATCGCGGGCGCCGCCCGCAGCGCCGACGGCGTGTACACCCAGCGGTCGCTGACCCGCAGGTCACTGGAGGAGTGGGTGCCCCGGCTGACGACCATGCGGCGGGCCGAGCGCGCGCAGCTGCCGGGGGTCTCCGAGGGCCGCGCGGGCCAGCTGCTGGCGGGGGCGCTGGTGGCGGAGGCGGCGATGGACCTCTTCGGGGTCGCGGAGCTGGAGATCTGTCCGTGGGCGCTGCGTGAAGGGGTGATTCTCCGCAAACTCGACCTTATGGGGAATGAGCGCGGTTCGATGTTGACCGTGTCACGTCGGCGCAGATGAGAGTGCCGTTCGGCTGACCCGTCGCCGTACGCTGTCTCCTGTGGCTGAACGAGCGGACCCAAAGGCGTACGCGGACCGGCAGGCGTACGGCGTTCCCGCGCCAGGACATGTGGTCCGGGTGCCGGACGCGAAGGTCGCGCTGTCCACGGCCTCGGTCTATCCGGAGTCCACGGCGACGGCCTTCGAGATCGCCGCCCGGCTCGGTTACGACGGCGTCGAGGTCATGGTGTGGACCGATCCGGTAAGCCAGGACATAGAGGCGCTGCGCCGGCTCTCGGACTATCACCACGTCCCGATCCTCGCCGTGCACGCGCCGTGCCTGCTGATCACCCAGCGGGTGTGGTCCACCGACCCGTGGATCAAGCTCCAGCGGGCACGCGCGGCGGCCGAGACGCTGGGCGCGTCGACCGTCGTCGTGCATCCGCCCTTTCGGTGGCAGCGCAACTACGCGCGCGATTTCGTCCGGGGGATCTGGCGGATGGCGGACGAGACCGATGTCCGCTTCGCCGTCGAGAACATGTACCCGTGGCGGTACCGCGACCGCGAGATGCTCGCGTACGCGCCCGACTGGGACGTCACCAAGGACGACTACCGGCACTTCACGGTGGACCTCTCGCATGCCTCCACGTCCCGCAGCGCGGCCCTGGACATGGTCGACCGGATGGGTGACCGGCTCGCGCACGTCCATCTCGCCGACGGCAACGGCTCGGCCAAGGACGAGCACCTGGTGCCGGGCCGTGGCGGTCAGCCCTGCGCCGAACTGCTGGAACGGCTCGCGCTGAGCGGGTTCACCGGTCATGTGGTCGTCGAGGTCAACACGCGGCGGGCGATGTCCGCCGCCGAACGTGAGGCCGATCTCGCCGAGGCGCTGGCCTTCACCCGGCTCCATCTGGCCACGGCGGCCAGGGTCCCCGGCGCGTGACGGGGCGGGCGAAGGGCGAGCCGCCGGCCGGGCAGGACCACGTCTCCGAAGCCGGATCGCAAGCCGCACCGAAGGGTGGGCCGAAGGGCGAGCCCCGTCGTCGTGGGCGTCCCAGCGGGACGCGCGCCGGGGCGACCGACTCGCGGGACCGCATCCTGGTCGCGGCCCGCGCCGAGTTCTCCGCGCGCGGCTACGACAAGACGTCGGTCCGTTCGATCGCGAAGGCGGCCGGGGTGGACCCGGCGCTGGTGCACCATTATTTCGGCACCAAGGAGCAGGTCTTCGCGGCGGCGATCGAGACGTCCTTCGAGCCCGCGCTGAACGTGCCCGACGTGGTGGGGCAGGGCCCCGACGGCATCGGTGAGCGGCTCTCCCGCTACTTCCTCGGCGTCTGGGAGAACCCGGCGACCCGTGGCCCGCTGCTGGCCGTCGTCCGGTCCGCGCTGACGCACGAGACGGCGGCGGCCGTCCTGCGCGGGTTCCTGCTGCGCATGCTGCTGGAGCGCATCGCGGAGGATCTGCGGGTGCCGGATCCGAAGCTGCGGGCCGAGCTGGCCGCCTCGCAGATGGTCGGGATCGCGATCCTGCGCTACGTGATCAAGGTGGAGCCGCTGGCCTCGGCCGATGTCGAGGACATCGTCGCGCTGGTGGCGCCTACGCTGCAGCGCTACCTGACCGAAGGGTGACGCCGACCGAGGCGTGAGGCCGACCGAGGCGTGACGCCTCCCGAGGGTGACCCTGGCCGGAGCCTCGGCCCCGCCTGGGAGGTGACCGGGATATGACCCGTTCGTCCCGCATTCCGGACAGGCTGTCCAGAGCGTGGAACCACGGCGTACTGTCGGAAGGATCCGAGGACGAACTTGAGGGAGTGGAGCTACCGTGCCCGATCTGAGGTCACGAACGGTCACCCACGGCAGGAACATGGCGGGGGCCCGCGCCCTGATGCGCGCTTCCGGTGTGGCGAGCGCCGACATCGGCAAGCCGATCATCGCGGTCGCCAACAGCTTCACCGAGTTCGTACCGGGCCACACCCATCTTCAGCCGGTCGGCCGGATCGTCTCCGAGGCGATCCTGGCGGCGGGCGCCGTCCCGCGTGAGTTCAACACCATCGCGGTCGACGACGGCATCGCGATGGGCCACGGCGGCATGCTCTACTCGCTGCCCTCGCGCGACCTGATCGCCGACTCCGTCGAGTACATGGTCGAGGCGCACTGCGCGGACGCGCTGATCTGCATCTCGAACTGCGACAAGATCACGCCCGGCATGCTGATGGCCGCCCTGCGCCTCAACATCCCGGTCGTCTTCGTCTCCGGCGGTCCGATGGAGGCCGGCAAGGCCACCCTCGTCGACGGCACCGTCCGCAAGCTCGACCTCGTCAACGCGATCTCCGACGCGGTCAACGAGAACGTCTCGGACGAGGACATCCTCCGTATCGAGGAGAACGCCTGCCCGACCTGTGGCTCGTGTTCCGGCATGTTCACCGCCAACTCGATGAACTGCCTCGCCGAGGCGATCGGTCTGGCGCTGCCCGGCAACGGTTCGGTGCTGGCCACCCACACCGCCCGCAAGGCGCTCTACCAGGACGCCGGCCGCACGATCGTCGACATCACCAAGCGCTACTACGAGCAGAACGACGAGACCGTCCTGCCGCGCAACATCGCGACCCGCGCCGCCTTCGAGAACGCCGTGGCGCTCGACATCGCCATGGGCGGCTCGACCAACACGATCCTGCACCTGATGGCGGCCGCGCAGGAGGCCGAGGTCGACTTCGACATGGCGGACATCGACGCGCTCTCGCGCCGGCTGCCCTGTCTGTCGAAGGTCGCGCCCAACGGCGACTACTACATGGAGGACGTGCACCGGGCCGGCGGCATCCCCGCCATCCTCGGCGAGCTGTACCGCGCGGGCCTGCTGAACGAGGACGTGCACACCGTGCACTCGCCCTCGCTCGCCGACTGGCTCAAGAGCTGGGACATCCGCGGCGGCTCCGCGTCGCCCGAGGCCGTCGAGCTCTTCCACGCCGCCCCCGGCTGCGTCCGCTCCGCGTCCGCCTTCTCGCAGTCCGAGCGCTGGGACACCCTCGACACGGACGCCGCCAACGGCTGCATCCGCGACGCCGCGCACGCCTACTCCACCGAGGGCGGCCTGGCGATCCTGTACGGCAACCTCGCCGTGGACGGCTGCGTCGTGAAGACCGCCGGTGTCGACGAGTCGATCTGGACCTTCGAGGGCCCCGCCGTCGTGGTGGAGTCCCAGGAGGCCGCCGTCGACGCTATCCTCACCAAGCGCGTCAAGGAGGGCGACGTCGTCGTCATCCGCTACGAGGGCCCCAAGGGCGGCCCCGGCATGCAGGAGATGCTCTACCCGACCTCGTTCCTCAAGGGCCGCGGTCTGGGCAAGGCCTGCGCGCTCATCACCGACGGCCGCTTCTCCGGCGGCACCTCGGGGCTGTCGATCGGCCACTGCTCGCCGGAAGCGGCGTCGGGCGGCACCATCGCCCTCGTCGAGGACGGCGACCTGATCCGTATCGACATCCCGAACCGCGGCGTCAACCTCATCGTCCCCGACGAGGAACTCGCCGCCCGCCGCGAGGCGTTGGGCGGCGTCTACGCCCCCAAGAACCGCGTGCGCAAGGTCTCGCCGGCCCTGCGCGCCTACGCCGCGATGGTGACCAGCGCGGACAAGGGCGCGGTCCGCGACGTCAGCAAGCTCGAAGGCTGAAAGCGGGCCTGAGCAAGACCCTGAGCGCTTCCGCTGCCCCGACCGGTCGATCATCGCGACCGGGCGGGGCAGCGGTGCGTCCGGGGGCAGTTTTTCCGATACGTCCCTTTGTGGTCTCCGGAGGCCGTGTCGTTCGGCGATAATCGAACCGTGGACGACGACCCCCAGACCCAGCCGACCGACCAGCCGGAACCCGCGGCCTCCGACGGCCCCCAGCCCGAGCCCCTGCGTTTCTTCGGCACGACCTGGGTGCACCACGACGGCGGCTACGCCCTGCGCCGCGCCGGCGTCGCCGTCGGCGCGCTGGCCGCCGCCGCTGCTGGTGCGTTCGTGCTGCGCTTCGGCTTCCAGGGTCTGAGCATCGCGAAGGTCGGCACCTTCGTCGGGCTGCTCGTCGTCGTCGCGTTCGCCGTCTGCAGCGCGCTGGCCTTCCGCAAGACCTGGGAGGGCTTCATCCGCCGCCCCGAGCCCGGCGCCAGGGGTTCCGACGCGGCAGCGGGCTCCTCACAGGGCATTCTGCTGATCGGTTTCATCGGCACGCTGCTCGCCTATAGTGTCCGCGCCCTCATCGAGGCCCCCGGCGAGAAACTGCACCGCGCCGAATACGAGCGCGCCCGCGAACTGCACACCCGGCGCCGCAGCACCCGCACCGGCAACCCGGCCGCCCGCGCCGCCGCCAAGAAGCGCAAGCGCGGCTAGGTACGGGCAGGCGGCACGTTCGGTTGATCCACCGGCGAGCGGTCCCCGGCCTCGGCAGAATGTTCGTATGACGTCGTCGTCGCACACCGAACTGGCCAGGTCGTTCAACGCGGTCGCGGCCGAGTACGCGGCCGCCCGCCCCAGCTATCCGCCCGCGCTGTTCGACGCCGTGGAGGAACTCTCCGGCCGGTCGCTGACGGATGCCACGGTCATCGACGTGGGCGCGGGCACCGGCATCGGGACTCGTCTGCTGGCAGCGCGCGGAGCGCGGGTCACCGCGGTGGAGCCCGGCGCCGGCATGGCCGCGCAGCTCCGGGCCACGCTGCCGGCCGTTCCGCTCGTCAGGGCCGACGGCAACGCGCTGCCCTTCGCGGACGGCGCCGCCGACTTCGTGACGTACGCCCAGGCGTGGCACTGGACCGAACCGGCCCGCTCGGTCCCCGAGGCGCTGCGCGTGCTGCGCCCGGACGGCGCGCTGGCCATGTGGTGGAACGTTCCCGACCTGAGCCACGGCTGGGTGGCCGACCAGGAAGCGCGACTCGCCGAACGCTGCCCGGGCTACCGGGCGCCCGGCTTCCCGCACACCGCCTCCGGCCTGCTCGCGCCCTTCGCGGTCCGCACCGGGACGCACTCCGTCCGCTGGTCGCGCCGGATCACCGTGGACGACCGGCTCCGGACCCTCGGCACCCACTCGTTCCTCGCCGTGCTGGGTGCGGAAGCGGAGCCGGTCCTGCGCGAGGAGCGGGAGGAGCTGCTCGCGCTGTTCCCCGACGGCGTGCTCGACGAGCCGTACGTCACGGACGTGACGGTGGCCCTCCGGGCCTGAGCCCTCGCCAGGTCATGGCCTGGGTCGTGTCTTCCTAGCTGCGGCGCGAGGCCGCCACCGCGCCGACCGAACCCACGACAGCGGCCACGATCGCGCCGCGCCACAGGCCGTCCCACAGGCTGCCGAAGAAGCCCTCGCTGCTCAGGATCTGCCGCATCACGAAGTCGGAGACGAAGAGCAGCCCGGCCGGCACCACCGCCACCTGCCAGGGATGCGCGCGCGCCCATCGGCGGATCCGGCGGTCGGCCTTGGCGCTGGTGCCGAGCACCGCGCCGGCCCCGCCGACGAGGAAGAAGAGCATCAGGGCGACGGACAGCGCACTCACGACCATGCCGAGTCCGAAGTCACCCCCGATGGCATGGAGCGCGAGCGAGACTCCGCCGCCCAGCGCTCCCACGGCCGCGGCGGGCCGCCAGGGCCCGAGCGTCGCCGAGGCCACGGCCAACTGCCGCTTCTCGGACCTGGTCACATCGATGTCGCGGGATGAACGCCTCATACCGCCACGGTCCTGCGGCCGCCTCTTGAACGCCATAGGGGATGACCCTGAGCAGACCCGGACCGACCCGACCCCTGTCCCGATGAGCGCCGGCGCCCGACGAGCGGACGCCGGTGCTCGACGAGCTCCCGTCGGGCGCTTGACGAGGACCCGTCGGCGGAGGATATTCATCACATGATGAATAAATTTGAACCGGCGGTACGGGCCGACGGACTGACCGTCGTCCGCGGCAGCCGTACCGTCCTGAACAGCCTCGGGTTCACCGTCCCGCGCGGTCAGGTCACCGGTCTGCTGGGCCCCAGCGGCTGCGGAAAATCCACCCTCATGCGCGCGATCGTGGGCACCCAGGCGCACGTCATCGGCACTCTCGACGTCCTGGGCCGCGCCGCCGGCCACCCCCGGCTCCGCTCCCGCGTCGGCTACGTCACCCAGGCGCCGTCCGTCTACACCGACCTCACCGCCCGCCAGAACCTCGACTACTACGCGTCCGTCCTCGGCCTGACCCGCGCCGCCCGCCGCGAGCACGTGGACCGCGCCCTCACCGACGTCGACCTCGTCTCCCACGCCGACGCACTCGCCGGAAACCTCTCCGGCGGCCAGCGCGGCCGGGTCTCCCTCGCGGTCGCCCTGCTCGGCGAACCCGAACTCCTCGTCCTCGACGAACCCACCGTCGGCCTCGACCCCGTCCTGCGCCGCGACCTGTGGAACCTCTTCCACCGGCTCGCCGACGAGCGCGGCGCCACCGTCCTGATCTCCTCGCACGTCATGGACGAGGCGGAACGCTGCCATCGCCTGCTCCTCATGCGCGAGGGCGGCATCCTCGCCGACGACACCCCCGACGGGCTGCGCGAATCCACCGGCTCCGCCACCGTCGAGCAGGCCTTCCTCCATCTCGTGGACGCGGCCAACGCCGGCTCCGACCACCGCACGAACGTCGTCACCCTCCCCGACACCCGCCAGGAGCAGGCCAAATGAACGCGCACCCGTCGCCCGCCGGCACCCTCCCCCGAACTCCGTCCGGGGGGACCCCCAAGGACCCTTCCGAGGCAACGTCCGAGCGGGCTCCCCGCGCCTTCTCTCTCCTGCGCACCCTCGCCACCGCCCGCCGGGTCCTGCGCCAGCTCGGCCACGACCGCCGCACCATCGCCCTGATGCTGGTCGTCCCCTGCCTGCTGCTCGCGGTGCTGAGCTGGGTCTACGACGGCAAGCAGCACACCTTCGACCAGGTCGGAGCATCGCTCCTCGGCATCTTCCCGCTCATCCTGATGTTCCTGGTCACCTCGATCGCGACCCTCCGCGAACGCACCTCCGGCACGCTGGAGCGGCTGCTGTCCATGCCGCTGGGCAAGGCCGACCTGCTCGGCGGCTACGCCCTCGCCTTCGGCGGCGTCGCCGTCGTCCAGGCGTGCCTCGCCACCGGGCTCGCCGTCTGGGGGCTGGGCCTGGACGTCGTCGGCTCGCCCTGGCTGCTCCTCGTCATCGCCCTCGCCGACGCGTTCCTGGGCATCGCCCTCGGCCTCTTCGTCAGCGCGTTCGCGGCCAGCGAGTTCCAGGCCGTCCAGTTCATGCCGGCCGTGCTCCTCCCGCAGCTGCTGATGTGCGGACTCCTCGTCCCGCGCGACACCATGCAGCCGGTGCTCGCCGCCGTCTCCGACGTGCTCCCCATGTCGTACGCGGTCGACGGCATGACGCAGGTCGTCCAGCACACCGGAGTCACCGGCGACTTCGTCCGCGACCTGGCCGTCGTCGCGGCGTGCGCTCTCGTGGCCCTGGCCCTGGGAGCAGCCACCCTCCGCCGCCGCACGGCCTGACGCCGGTCCGCACGGCCTGACGCCGGTCCGCGCGGTCCGACGCCGGGCTGCGCGGTCTGACGCCCGCCGCCCGGCCCGACGCCCGCCGCCCGGCCCGACGCGCCCCGTACCGGCAGTTGGACCGAAAAGCCGCGGGTGGCGCACGTGGTGCGAGGATGGCCGCGAAAGCCCCCGTACCGCTCGAAGGTGACGCCATGACCCAGAAAGTCGCCGTACTCGGCACCGGCAAGATCGGTGAGGCCCTCCTCTCCGGCATGATCCGGGCCGGCTGGTCGCCCGACGACCTGCTCGTCACCGCGCGGCGCCCGGAGCGGGCGGAGGAGCTGCGGACCCGGTACGGCGTCGAGGCCGTCAGCAACGCGGAGGCGGCGAAGGCCGCCGACACCCTCATCCTCGCGGCGAAGCCGCAGGACATGGGTGCCCTCCTCGACGAGCTGGCGCCGCACGTCGCCGCCGACCGCCTCGTCATCAGCGCCGCCGCAGGCATCCCGACCGCGTTCTTCGAGGAGCGGCTGACGGAGGGCCTCGCGGTCGTCCGCGTCATGCCGAACACCCCGGTGCTGGTCGACGAGGGCATGTCCGTCATCTCCGCGGGCAGCCACGCCACCGAGGCGCACCTCGTCCGCACCGAGGACATCTTCAAGCCGGTCGGCAAGACGCTGCGCGTCCCCGAGAAGCACCAGGACGCCGCCACCGCGCTGTCCGGCTCGGGGCCCGCGTACTTCTACTACCTGGTCGAGGCGATGACCGACGCCGGTATCCTCCTCGGCCTGCCGCGCGCCCAGGCGCACGACCTGATCGTCCAGTCGGCGATCGGCGCGGCCGTGATGCTGCGTGACAGCGGCGAGCACCCGGTGAAGCTCCGTGAGGCGGTGACCTCACCGGCCGGCACCACCATCAGCGCCATCCGGGAGCTGGAGAACCACGGGGTGCGGGCCGCGCTGATCGCCGCCCTCGAAGCGGCCCGAGACCGCAGCCGCGAGCTGGCTTCCGGCAACGGCTGAGGGCAGCGGACTCCCAGAGCTTCGAAGGGGCGGGCCACCTGAGCCCGCCCCTTCCTCTCACAGCAGCCCGATCGCCCGGTACGCGGCGTCCACCGTCGGCCGCGCGAGGGTGCGCGCCCGCTCGGCGCCGTCGCGCAGCACCTCGTCGAGAAAGCCGGGATCGGCGCAGAGCGCGGCATGGCGTTCCTGCAACGGCCGCAGGAGTTCGACGACCGCCTCCGCCACGTCCTTCTTCACCGAGCCGTACGAGTCGTACCCCGCGGCCAGCTCCGCCGGCTCGCCGCCGGTGCAGGCGGCCAGGATCTCCAGCAGGTTCGCGAGCCCCGGCTGTTCCACCCGGTCGTACTCGACGTCGGACCCGCTGTCCGTCACCGCCCGCATGACCTTCTTGCGGATCACCGCCGGCTCGTCGAGCAGGGAGATGACCCCGGTCGTCGCGCTCGCGGACTTGCTCATCTTGGAAGCCGGCTCCTGCAGATCCATCACCCGCGCGGCCACCGGCGGGACCACGGCACGGGGCACGGTGAACGTGTGCCCGTACCGCTGGTTGAAACGGACCGCCAGATCACGGGACAGCTCGACGTGCTGCGCCTGATCGTCGCCGACCGGCACCTCGTCGGTCCGGTACGCCAGGATGTCCGCCGCCATCAGCACCGGATAGGTGAGCAGGGAGACCCGCACCGACTGTTGTTTCGCGGATTTCTCCTTGTACTGGATCATGCGCCGCAGCTCGCCGTCCGTGGCGGTGCATTCCAGTACGTACGACAGCCGGGTGTGCTCGTCGACGTGGCTCTGCACGAATACCGTGCACACCTTCGGGTCGAGACCGGCTGCCAGTAGGAGTGTCGCCGTCTGCCGTGTCAGCCGTCGCAGCCGGGCCGGTTCGTGCTCGACGGTGAGGGCGTGCAGGTCGACGATGCTGAACAGGGCGTCTTCCTGGTGCGGGCTCTGGTGCTGGTCGACCGAGACCCACCGCTGGATGGCCCCGAGGTAGTTCCCCAGGGTGAGGTGCCCCGACGGTGTCACTCCGCTGAAGATCCGCGTCATCTCAGAGACTTCTTCCTTGTCGTGGCCGCCGCGGTCGCCGGCCGGGCGTCAAGGTCGAGATACGCGAACGGCCGCCGAAGCGGCGGCCGTTGGGTGCATGCGCTGCAGGGGTCGGCCGCCTTCAGGCGGCCCACCAGAGCTGTGTGTGCGCATGCGTTGTCATGGGGCTCAGGATACCCCCGGGTGGTGTCCTTGGCACGGAGTTGACGAAGGTGGGTCGCGTGCGTAGTGTTCTCCGAGTTGCCCGCCGGTGAACGCCGACGCGAGTCGGTCCCGAGGCAGCCACTCCAGATGACAACCATTCGAACGAACGACGCTCTGTCGTCTTGTTTTCGTGCGCGTTTTCGGA
>NZ_JAAGLX010000089.1:0-10619 GCF_010548325.1 Streptomyces sp. SID13666
CGGAGCCGGTGTGGGCGCAGGGCCGGGCGCGTCGGCGGCGGGTCGCGGGAACCCGTAGCCGTCCTGCGCGAGTGGCGGTCGCTGCGCTCCCGTCTGCGGGAATCCGTACGCCGGCTGCGGCGGGGGAGTGCGGTCCTCCTGCCGGTCCTCCGGGACGGGCGCCGGCGCGGGCGCGGTTACGGGTGCGTCGGCGGGCCGCGGGAAGCCGTATCCGCCCTGCGGCAGCGGCGCCGCCGCGCGCGGGGCGGGAAGGTTCGGCGTGCCCGGTCCCGGCTGGGCCGGCGGGAAGCCGTAGCCGGCCGGCGGAGCGGCGGGCTCGACGGTGTCGGACGGCGCCGGGGGAGCGAACGTGTAGTCGGCACCAGGAGGCGTCGGCGCGGACTGCGCGGGAGCCGGCCAGGGCGCACCCGTGGGCGGGGTGGCACGGTCGTCGGGGAGCGGCGGCGCGGGGGCGTCCGCGGCCTGGAAGTGCGGCGGCAGCGGCGGGACCGCGCTCTGCGGAGGAGCCGGCGACCACGGCGCGACCGGGGCCGGCGGCGGCGTCGGCACCCACACCGGACCCTCGGACGGCGGAGCGTCCACCACCGGTGCCGGCTTCGGCTCCGGCTCCACGGGCGCCGACGGGGTCTCGGCCGTACCCGCTCCGGGCCGCGCGCGCAGCGACCCGGGCGCGATCCGCACCGTCGACTCGCTCCGCACCGCGCCCGGCAGCTCGTCGTCGTCCCGCTCGGGCACCGCCACGGGGGCGTCCGCGGGACGGTCCTCGCCGACGCTCGGCTTGAGCGTCGGGAACGCCGGAACAGCGGAAGCGGCGGGCGCGGGCGCCGCAGCCTCGGCGGCAGCCGGTTCCGGAGCAGGAGCAGGTGCGGGCGCCGGAACGAACGGCACCGAGGTCGCCGACCAGGACGGCTCGCTCGCGGCCTCAGGAGCCGGTGACGGCGCCGCGAACGGCGCAGCCGGCGGTGCGGGAGGCGACGAAACCGGGTTCAAGGGCAGCGGAGCAGGAGGAGCCGGCGCCACCGGAGGCGTCACCCGGGCCTCGATCTCAGGCTCGGGCCGGGACTCCTCCACCGCCGCGGGAGCCGGAGCGTCATCGGCACCGGAGTCCGTATCCGGGTCGTCGCCGCTGTCACCGCTGTCGTCCCCACCGGCGTTCTGCATGTACCAGGCGGGCGGCGTGTAGTCGAAGGTGAACTCACCGGTGTAGTCGGCGTCGCCTTGCTCCTCGACAGGGGCGGCCCCGCCCACGCGGTTCTCGTCCCGATCGCTGCTCACAATGCCTCCTGGTATATCTCTGAAACGCATCCGAACGACAGGGACGCACGGTCGGCCGGTTGCTCGCGGCGGACGGGATCGAGGAATCCGGCGTGCTTCACCGTTGATCCCCTCCCCGTGTACCGCAGCAGACCTGCCGCGCCCCGTTCGGGCTGTCTGCCCCCCTACAGCTCCTGCCGCTCTGAGGGACAGCCTAATCATCGGTGGCAGTTCCACGGCAGGCCCGCCCTGTCCGCCGGATCTCCGGGAGCCGCGCAGACCTTCGCCCACTGCTCCGGATCCGCCCTCGTCAGCCCGCCGGAGCCGGTCCTCCCTTAGGACCTAGTCCATACGGCGCGGGGTGCCGAGCAATCCCGTCTCGACATCCGTCGGCTGCAGCATGACGAACTTCTGATGTTGAGATGTACACCACAGCATCATGTTGTCGCCCAAGGACGACAGGGACTCCGCCTCTGCCCGGGGCAGCCGCAGAATCTCGGACAGGACCTGCGCCTCCTCCGGAGAGACCCGCTGGATGCCGACCAGCCCGGCGTTGGCGAGCAGCCGCGGTGCCGTCGGACCCAGGAAGGGCAGGAGTGTCAGTACGGACTGCCACGGCCCGGCCGCCAGCCGACTGCGCGGTGGCCGCATTCCGCAGTCCCTTACGACCAGCACCGGGCTGGAAACCGAAGGACCCTGCGGCCCCACCTGTTTGACGTCGTGCACCGTCATGCACTGCTGTCCGCCACCCGCGGCCTGCGCCAGCCCCGTCCAGGCCTGTGGCCGGGCTGTTTCGACGGCCACACGCGCACCCGTGCCAGCCGTGCGCAGGGCCAGCACCTGCGCTGTCCACACACTGCCGATGACGACGACATCGAGCTGGGAGGGGCGGAAGAACCCGAGTACCGCGGGCTGTCCCTCGGCGTCGACGCCCGCCACGACTCCGTCGTCACCGAGCGGCAGTGACAGCGCGCCGAGCTGATCCGCGGGCAGTACGTGCCGGTCGTGGCGTGGGCCGAGCAGTCCGAATCCCGGCCGCCCCTGTCTGGTCGCAGCCGTCGCGGTCGCGGTCGCGGACGTCATGCCGTTGGCTGTCACCGGGCTCCTCCGAGGGGCAGGGTCGCCAGAACGCCTGGCAGCTGTTCACGATCCAGCCGTACGAGGCCGACCCTGACTCCCCGCGCGGCACGTTCCAACTGCTTCCGCACCGACACCAGTTCCTGGTCGCTGCGTGCGGTCAGCCGGACGTATCCACTGATCGCCGCCGTCCGGCCGGTCCCGCGCGACACCGCCAGGCTGAAATTGCTGGCCAGCGCGGGCATCGAGGTCAGCAGGGCGACCAGATTCGCCGCCGGGACCGCGCTCGCACCCAAGTGCGGCCAGCGGCCGACCCAGTACGTCGTGTGCCAGCGGTCGTCGCAGCGCCAGGCACGGGTGCTCTCCATGGTGCGCCGCAGTGGCACGCCGGCCCGCGCGGCGAGCGCGCTCGCCTGGGGATTCACTCCGGCCGAAGTCGCCAGCGCGGACGTCACCTCCGCCTCCGTCAGCACTGAGGCGTCGATTCCCGCCCCCGCGAGCCGACTCGCCAGCTGGTCCGTGGCGCGCAGCAGCGCCCGCTGCGCCCCGCCGACCCCGCCGCCGCGCGCCTGAACCGCCTCCGGGCACAACTCCGGATCGAGCTTCAACGCGATCCATGTGAGCCGGATCGCCGGTGTACCGGCCTTCTCCTGCAGCGGCCCGTAGGACCGTGCCGCCGCGGCCTGTTCGGGCAGATGCGGTCCGGGCGCGGGCTGCGTGTACTGCACGACCTGCACCGACTCCAGACGGATGTCGTCCACTTCCAGTGCGTCGTGCAACAGCGCCAAAGGCAGCGGCCGCGCGTTGCGTGCCATCCGCAGTGGTTCATCGCGTGCCTGCACCAGCAACAGGGCCGTCAGGAACGTCCCGTCACCCACCATGCCGATATCGCGTTCACGTTGCCGGTCGGTGTACGTACACGTCCGCAGTGCCGCCTCGCACTCGACAACCGGTGCCAGCGCGGGATCCACCCCATCAGGTGCCCACGGCTGACTCGCCGTCCGTTGCCGCGCGCGCAGCATGAGCGCCGCGTTCAGCCACTCCGCGACCGGCCGGCCCCGCCGTCGCAGCACCGCCAGCAGCACCAACACCACTGCCACCAAGCCCATCGGTACGAGCAGGATCCTGTTCGTCACCCACCCGACCAGCACCAGCGCGGCGGCAATCTCCACCAGCACCACCTGATGCAGCCGCACTCCGCCGATCCGCCCTGGCCGTGGGTGCACGCTCATCACTGCGGTCGTCGCGCTGCTCATCCCCCGGTAAATCCCTCCGTGTTACGGCATTACGGCGTGCGCAAGTCAGCCAACCGTATCGGTACGCCACCTCATGATCCGTACTCGGCCGTACGGTGGAACCTCGTCGGCGCCAGACCTCTGGTCATGGCCGGATGCGGCGCAGGGGGTCCCCGATACAGCAGGGGCCGAACCCGGCATAGTAAGTGCCGTATTCACGTAAGCAGGGGAGAGCGGCAGCGGATGGCTTCACGCAAGGAACAGCTCAACGCCTACACCTTCGCTCGCAAGCGGACCGTGGCAGCGTTTCTGCAGCCGAATCCATCCGGTTCCGAGGAGGGCGCACCACGCCCGCTGCGCGCGCTGGCCCCGGGCATCGTGGTCGGCGCGCTGATTCTTGCGGGGTTCGGCGCCTGGGGTCTGGTCAAACCGACCGCGCCCAAGGGCTGGGACGACCCCGGAAAGAACGTCATCGTCGCCGATGAATCCACCACCCGTTACGTCATCCTCAAGGACGAGAGGACGGGCGAGAAACTCCTGCACCCCGTCCTCAACTTCGCCTCCGCCAGGCTGCTCCTCGACCCACAGGGCTATCAGGTCATCAAGGTCAGGGAATCGGTGATCGACAAGTCGGGCATCAAGCACGGCGCCACCATTGGCATCCCCTACGCCCCCGACCGCCTCCCCAGTCCGGTGGAAGCGGGTCTCGCGAAGAAATGGGCCGTCTGCGACCGACCCGGCAGCGGCGCGGACAAGGTGGCGGACCAGGCGGTGTTCGTACTGGGCGGCGCCGACGCCCGGGCGGTCGACAGCAGCAAACGCCTGGCGGGGAACGAGGTGCTCTACGTAGAGAGCCCGGACTCGTCGCGCTACCTCGTCGACAAGGACGGTACGAGTTTCCCGCTCGGGGGCAGGAACGGACGCACCCTCGGCCGGCAGAAGACGGACCTTCTGCTCCGTACGCTCTTCGGCCAGTCCGCCGAGCCGCAGCGCGTCACCCTGGGGTGGCTCGGTTCCCTCAATCCCGGCAGTCCGATCGTCTTCCCGACGGTCGCGCACCTCGGCGACCCGGCCCATGTCGACGGACTGTCGGCCGCGGAGAGCAGGATCGGCAATGTCCTCGAAGCCACCTCCGCGGCAGGCAAGGAGTACTACGTCGTCCAGAAGGAGGGCGTCGCCCCCACCACCGCGTTCACCGCGCTGCTGCTGGAGCAGATGACAAGCCAGACGGAACCCATCCGCACCAGCGTCCCCACCGAAATCCTCCCCGTCTTCACGGGCGCCGGCAGAGACTGGCCCGTCCAGCAGCCCACCCAGGTCAACAAGACCGGCACCTACGATGCCCAGGGCCGCACCGTCGCGTGCTCCGTTCTGCGAGGTACGGCCGGCGCCCGCCCCGAGCTCAGTGTCTGGGCCGGTACCGCGTATCCGGCGTCCATCGTGGACGGAGCCACCAGCGCGTACGTCACCCCCGGGTCCGGCCTTCTCTATCTGGAGATCACCGGCAAGGACCTCAGGAACGGCACCCTCTATCTGACCACCGACACCGGTCTGCGTTACGCCGTCCCTCGTAACAACGACAGCGATGCCGCCGACGGAACCAAGGCCAGGAAGGAGGACGAAGCCGTCAACCAAGCTCAGGCCCGGCTCGGCTACGACTCGGTGACCCCGGATGCCGTCCCGCTCAACTGGTCCGAATTCCTGCCCAAGGGACCGGCGTTGGACACGGAGAGTGCACGGCGGCCGCAGGGCTCGTGACGGGAGGGGCCAGTGCGACTGTCGTAGCAGCTGGGTAAGCTGCTGAGTCAACGGTGGAATACGGGGAGTGATTTGCCATGCTCGAGCGAGACATGGACATCGGCCTGCAGGATCTGCGTGGCTTCAAGCAACGTGTCGACGGTCTTCTCAAGGATCTCGACGATTCCCAGGCCGCGCCGGACAAGATGGGCGACGGCAGACTGCATCAAGGCCAGATCGGCACCGGGTTCGCGGGCGCCGAGGAGCTGATGAGTGCCTACACCCATGTGCATTCCCAACTCGAACTGCTGTCGACGACCATGGCCAATCAGATCGAGGCCATGAGCATCTCCGTCGAAATCGCGCGCGTCGGCTACGAGAACGTCGACATCGATACCCGCAACCACCTTCTCAATTTGAACGATGTGACGAAGAAATACTACAACCCCGAACTCGACCCGGACGCGCCGGCCACCCGGAAGCCGGCCTCCGTCACCGGCAGCACTCCGCCCACGGAGGACACCTCCGGCGGCGGAGGCATGGGCTGATGCCCCCATCCGTGGACCTGGAACACCTGAACAGCGAAGGGGAGGGGTGAGTCGTGGGAATCTTCGACGGCATTACCGAGGACGCGCACACCGCGATCTACGGCGACGAGTTCGACGCCCGCTCCCATGAAGAAATGCTCGCCATGGTCAAGGACGCCGACCCTGGTGCGCTCACAGCTCTCAGCCAGAAACTCCTGGCCGCGCATGCGGCGATCGACAGCATTGGCAGCGACCTCAACACTCGGGTCGCCTACGTCGACTGGCAGAGCGATGGCGGTGATGCCTTCAAGGAGTGGGGCAAGAGCATCGCCAAGTCCACCCTCAGCCTTGCCGAGTACTCCAGGAGCGCCGGTGACACCCTGGCTGTAGCAGCCGAGACCCTGCTCGCCGTCAAACGCGACATGCCGCCGGTCCCCGCCGACGCCAAGTCCATGGTCGACCTGTACCGAACCGACCTGGTCGCCCAGCACGACCCGGACGGCAAGCTCGCCAACCAGCAGGCCGTGACCCACCTGGAGAGAGCCCGCGAGGGCGCCGTCGACCAGATGAACAAACTGGCGCTGGCCTACAAGTACTCGGCAAGCGTGATCAGCGCCCAGGAACCACCGACGTTCCAGCCGGTGCCTGCACGCATTCTGCCGAAGGACAATCGGCGGTCGGATCTCACGGCGGTGCCCATCGACGGCTCGGGGTCATCGGCGGAGGGATCCGGACGGGAGAGCTCTGACACCGCGGCTTCGAAGACACATCTTCATGCGGGCTCCGACCGCAGCAACCTCGGGCCGATCCCAACCCGGTCGGTTGCTCCAGCGGACCTGGCAGGGAGTCCCGCAGCCGTGTCTGCCGATCCGGGCACTCACATCGCCTCGGCAGGCACGACTACCCCAGTGGCTCCGGCATCCTCGACCCCGCTCACTCACCATCCGTCCGGAGTTGCTGGTGATGTGCCGTCATCGCGCACGTTTGTGCCTCCGGATACGGGTTCCGGCGCTCCTCCGTTCTCCTCTGGTCCGAATGGACGAGTGAACGCAGGCACGCCGTCGCCACGCCTTCCGCAGGCCCCAGGGTCGCCGGCAGGCAGGGGCCCGGGCAACGGTCTCAGGTTGAGGCCCGTTGGCGAATCGGGCATTCATGGGGGGCAGGCGACCGTGCGAGGGACCACGCCAAGCCGCATGATCCCCAAGGGCAACGTCGTCGGAGCGGAGGGCGCTGATCGCCGATCGCCGATGGGTGGGATCCATGGCACCGGATCCGGTGAGCAGGGAGGGACCCGGGGCAGTTCCGGAAGTTCCATGCGCCGACTCGCCGGCCAACCCGGAGGCATTGTGGGCGGGACCCGCAGGCAGGGCGCCGCCATACCGGACACCTTCGCCCAGGGCGCGACGAATCAAGCGGGACGCACTTCGACGGGCGGGACCGCTCCGAGCGGGGTATCGGCAATTACCGGGCGCGCTGTCCCCAACTCCGGAAAGGCGGGCGAGAAGAAGCAGCGACGAAACAGCCGACGTCCTGACTACCTGATCGAGGACGAGCCGGATCGCACGCAACGCGATAACGATTCAGGTCCTCCGGTCGTCAAGTGACCCGACGCGGAGTCGTGAGGGACACCGAAAGAAGGAATATGCGACGACACCGGGTTGGTTGGAGGCAGCGCGCACTGACTGTGGGTTCAGTCGGTGGCGCCGCGTTGATCGGATTCGTATCAGTAGCTGTACCGGCACACGCGGAGTCGATCCGGGGTCAGGAATGGCACGTCGAAGCGATGGGCCTTGCCGCAGCATGGAAGATCAGCGAGGGAAAGGGCATCACGGTTGCCGTCATCGACAGCGGTGTTGACCGGACTGCGCCCGACCTCCGCGGACAACTTGTTGTGGGGAAGGACTTCGGCACCAAGCCTGTAGCCGCAGACATCGATCTGGTGGGGCACGGTACAAGCATGGCCAGCTTGATCGCCGGCACAGGTGACGGTGCCGATGGTTCAGGGGTGGTCGGAGTGGCTCCCAAAGCCAAGATCCTTCCCCTCCGCCTGCCGGACAACGAGGGTGAGAAGAACGGCGCCGCCGCAAACCCTGAGTTCTACTCCGAGTTGGTCAAAGCCATCCGTTACGCAGCGGACAGCGATGCCCGTGTCATCAGCATCTCTTTGGGCGACTCCGGGATCGGGGACGCAGCCCAGCATCAAAGCCTCCAAGAAGCGGTAGATTTTGCCCGATCCAAGGGAAAACTGATCTTCGCCGCTGCGGGAAACAGCGGCGACGGAGGAAGCCCCGTCGAGTACCCGGCGGCCACACGTGGCGTTGTCGGCGTCGCGGCTCTCGGGAAAGACGTGAAAGCGATCCCGACGTCCACCAAGGGTCCGCAGGTTGATCTCTCTGCTGCAGGAAACGAGATCATCGGGGCCTGCCCCACCCAGATCGCCGCGTCCGGGTACTGCAAGGGGACCGGTACGAGCCCCTCCACGGCCCTCGCGTCCGGCTCCGCCGCCCTCCTCTGGTCCGCCCATCCCACCTGGACCGCCAACCAGGTTCTGCGTGTCCTTCTGAACACTGCCGGTGCGCCCACCAGTGGGGCCAAGCGCAACGACTCCATCGGCTACGGCGCCGTCCGCCCCCGGGTCGCCTTGCAGACACCCGGCGACCCCGGTGCACCGGACGTCTATCCCCTCGCCGCATACGAGGCCCAGACCGCGCCGAACAGCCCGGTCCCCTCGGAGAGCGCAGCCGCGCCGGCGCCGAGCGCGACTGCTCCCGCCGCCCAGGCGGAGGCCACGTCGGACGCCTCCGACAGCGGCAACACCGTCCTCTGGTTCGGATTCGGCGGCGCGGCCGTCGTCATAGCTGCCACCGCGGTGCTGGTCGTCCGTAACCGGAACCGCCGCGCCGCCCCACCAGGCCCGCCTCCGGCACCTCCGTACGGCTCCGCCCCACCCCCGACGTACGAGACCAACCCCCAGCACACCTGGCAGCAAGGTCCACCCGCCCCGCCGCAGTAGTAGCCATACGACCGACCCACGGGAGAGAGGCCGACGATGACCAGCCCTGACTGGACCGGAACCCACCATCCACCGGCCTCCGGCTCCATCGCACGGCTCACCACGGCCTCCGGGGATCCGAATCACCAGGCGAGGCCCGACCGCCCCACGCGGTTGTCCGACATCGTGCGTGGGGCCGGAAGCGAGCAGCAGGCTCCTGATGCAGGTAGGGCGAGTTGGCGAAGGCTCGCCTCGGCAGAGGCCGTGGAGGCCCTGACCTGCGAGATGGAGGGCATGTATCGCGGAAACGGAGACCCGACCGCGCTGGTGGATGCGTTCCGGCGGGCTGCGGTGCTGGTGCCGGTGACCGGCGGCGGTCTGTGGTCGGCGGCGCTGGGCGGAGTGCGCTGGATCTATGGGTTCTCCAGCGAAGTGGCGCTGGCGCGCTTCGCGTTGACGCAGGAGACATCGGAACTCTCCGATTGGGAGTACATGACCGTTTTCGGGGCACGGTTGCTGGACGTCGTGATTCCGGCAGTGCAGGAACCTGCGGGAGTGGCCCTGGACGTGGGGAGCGACCGGCCCATGATCTTTCCACCGGTGATGGGGATCGTGCCGAATGCCGTTGCGCTAGACGCCCGCGCGGGTGAAGGGATGTTCCGATGAGTACGGGCGGCGAGGATCTCGCGGTGGACTCTGCGGCCCTGGCACTGGCCGCCCAGGGCCTCAACGGGGCCATCGGGGAGCTGAAGTCTCTGGGGACGCAGGGGTCGGCGGACACCGGGCGCGGTTTCGGCGATCTGGCGTTGACGGGAATGCAGCTTGGCCACAGTGGTCTGACCTCCGCCTTCGGCTCGTTCTGCGCACGTTGGGAATGGGGAGTACGCACGCTGGTGCAGGAAGGCAACGAGTTCGCCGAGCGACTGGGTCTGTCGGCGGGCATCAGCCATGACGAGGACCAGTACATCAAGGACACGTTCAAGGTCGTCACGAATGCCGCGATGGGGAATCCCAACTTGACCGAGGAGCAGGTCGAGGGGATGTCCTGGGATCGGGTCAAGGCGGACAACCCGATCTCGGACTGGCAGCACCCCGACTTCAGCGCCAAGTCCGTCGAGCAGGCCCAGCACGACATCGGGCAGACCTGGAAGGACACCGGGCGGGACCTGTCCAACGGTCCGATGGGATTCAACCTGTACGAACAGGTCGCAAAGGCCACCGGACACGAGGACGATGTCGAGGCCGCGCGGGACCAACTGTTCGGACCGTCGCCCGAACAACGGCAGCAGCAGGCCGAGACCGGGGTGCGGACACCGCCCGGGGGCGAAGGCTGATGGGGGCTTTCAGTTGGCTCGAGGACAAGGTCGATCAGGCCGGGGACGGCCTCGAACACCTCGTCGACTCGGGGAAGAAGGCGGCCGGAGAGGGCGCCGATTGGGCAGCACACCGGGTCGGCGACGGCTTGGACTACGTCGGACTGCACGACGCGGCCGACGCGGTAGAGGACTTCGGTGACGATCTCGCCGATGACCTGGGCGCCTCCGTCGCCGAGCAGCAACTGGGTCGGAGCGAGGAGCCGAAGGAGCTGATCCATGGCGATCCGAAGGCGATCCAGGAGACGGCTGGACACCTGAGGAAGTTCGGCAGCTCCTTCGGCGATGTGCATCGTGGCCTAATGGGCCGTATCGGGTCGTAGAGACTTGATGTTGTAGCCGCCAGCAGGTGAGCACTTCCGATGCCGGAGCCGTTCGAGTTCTGTGGTCAGACCGTGCCCCTGCTGGTCGGCCGGGAGGCCAT
>NZ_JAAGLX010000008.1:0-234243 GCF_010548325.1 Streptomyces sp. SID13666
GGGCCGCGCCCGATCCGCGCGCGGCGGCGCTCGGCCGCCGGGGACCCCGGGCCGGGCGCGGGCCGGGCTCCGGCCACGGGCCCGGACAGGAGCCGGAGGATTCCCGGCTCTCGCTGGTCGTGGTGGCCCCGCGCGACGGGCTGGCGGCCTACGCTCCGGAGCCCCGGGAGGCGGAACGGCTGCTCGCGGCGGGCATCCCGCACCTCTATACGGGCGTCGTCGAAGGCATGGGAGTGGTCGGCCCGCTCGTCGTTCCGGGGCGTACCGGCTGCGCGGGCTGTCTGGCGCTGCGGCTGGCGGACGCGGATCCCGCGTGGCCGCGGATGCTCGCCCAGCTCCGATCGGGCCGGGCGCCCGCGGTTCCGGCCTGCGACATCGCCCTGGCGACGACGGTCGCGGGGCTCGCCGCCGCCCATGCGCTGGCCTTCCTCGACGGCGGAAGTCCGCCGAGTTCCGGGGCCCGGGTGGAGATCGCGCTGGCCCGGCTGTCCATGAAAGTACGACCGGTTCCCGGTGACATCAGATGCGGTTGTGGTGCGGGAAATGACCCGAGGGCGGTGCTGCCCGCCGCGCCGCGAGTGCGGAGAGGCACAATGGCCGGGTGACCGACGGGAATGAGGAGCGCATGTCTGATCTTCCTCGTAAGGCGGTGACTCGCACCGCGAAACTGGCCGCGCTCCCCTTGGGGTTCGCGGGCCGCGCCACACTCGGGCTGGGCAAGCGGCTGGGCGGTCGTCCTGCCGAGGTCGTCGCGAGCGAACTGCAGGAACGCACGGCCGAGCAGTTGTTCAAGGTGCTCGGAGAGCTCAAGGGCGGGGCCATGAAGTTCGGCCAGGCGCTGTCGGTGTTCGAGGCCGCGCTGCCCGAGGACGTGGCGGGTCCATACCGGGCCGCGCTCACCAAACTGCAGGACTCCGCGCCGCCGATGCCCGCAAGCACCGTGCGCAAGGTGCTCACCGAGCGGCTGGGCGCGGACTGGCGGGAGCTGTTCACCGAATTCGACGAGACTCCGGCCGCGGCCGCCTCGATCGGCCAGGTGCACCGCGCGGTGTGGCACGACGGCCGGACGGTGGCGGTGAAGGTGCAGTACCCGGGCGCCGGGGCGGCCCTTCTCTCGGACCTGTCCCAACTGGGCCGGGTGGCCCGGCTGTTCGGCCCGCTGATCCCGGGGATGGACATCAAGCCGCTCATCGCCGAGCTGCGCGACCGGGTCTCGGAGGAGCTGGACTACGAGTTGGAGGCCCAGGCACAGCACGCCCACGCCGCGGAGTTCGCCGGCGACCCCGATGTCTCGGTGCCCGATGTGGTGC
This sequence comes from Streptomyces sp. SID13666, assembly GCF_010548325.1. Classification (NCBI taxonomy): domain Bacteria; kingdom Bacillati; phylum Actinomycetota; class Actinomycetes; order Kitasatosporales; family Streptomycetaceae; genus Streptomyces; species Streptomyces sp. SID13666. The sequence continues at coordinate 1,311 of NZ_JAAGLX010000008.1, forward strand.
ACCAGGCCGATCAGGTCCTGGTCACCGAGTGGATGGACGGCGTGCCCATGGCCGAGGTGATCGCCAAGGGCACCCAGGAGCAGCGGGACCGGGCCGGCCAGCTGCTGGCGCGCTTCCTGTTCGCGGGCCCGGCGCGTACCGGGCTGCTGCACGCCGACCCGCACCCGGGAAACTTCCGGCTGCTGGTGGACGACGGCCCCGCCGAGGGCTGGCGGCTGGGCGTGCTGGACTTCGGGACGGTGGACCGGCTGCCCGACGGGCTGCCGCTGCCGATCGGCACCGCGCTGCGGCTGGCGCTGGAGGGCGACGCCGAATCGGTGCACGCGATGCTCCGTCAGGAGGGCTTCGTCCGGCCGTCGATCAAGCTGCGCCCGGACGCGGTGCTGGACTATCTGCGGCCGATCATCGAGCCGGCCGGGTCCGAGGAGTTCACCTTCGTCCGCAGCTGGATGCGCGCCCAGGCGGCGCGGATCGCCGATCCGCGCTCGCCCGCCCATCAGTTGGGCAAGCAGCTGAACCTGCCGCCGTCGTATCTGCTGATCCACCGCGTGACCTTGAGCACCATCGGCGTCCTGTGCCAGCTGGGCGCGACGGTGCGGCTGCGCGATGAACTGCTGGAGTGGCTGCCGGGCTTCGACGCCGATGGGGCGGCGGAGTCGGCGTAACCACCCGGCGGGCAGCTACCACCAGGAGGAGTCGAGACGACCTTCGATACTGCGGAGGTTCTCCCGGCCGCACCGGTCACAGAAATAGACGCGCCGGCTGTTCTCCACGGAGCAGGTCCAGGTGATCGGCAGACCCTCCTCGACGGCACCGCAGCGCGCGCACGTCGTTGTCTGGGCAGTCCCGACCCGGTTGTGCTGAGTCTTCTGGTCCACTTGGCGACGATACCTCTCCCAGTGCCCGTTAATACGCCGTAACGCACCGCGGGGCCGGTCCTTTCGGACCGGCCCCGCGGTGTTCGCTGTGGCACGGAGTGGTGTTGCTCAGCCGCTGGTGTGCGGCCGTTGGGCGTGGTTGCCGCCGACTTACTGCATGACGGCCATCGCCAGCGCACGGCGGGCGCGCAGCGAGACTCGTTCGGCCCGGCGCTGGAGTCGGCGGGCCGACACCACTCGAAGGGCCTGACGTTCGTGCTCGGCCTCGTAGAGGCGTTGTTGCATATGGGCACGTGCCAAGGCTTCTGGCATGAGTTGCATTTCGAGGTTCCTGTTCTGGCGGGCGCTGTACGCGCCGGAAGTGTGTCGGGAGGCTTCGGTGGCGTGCGCCACTTCTGTGGAGGGGTTCATGGGGACCTGCTTCTTCGGGTCGTGCGTCAGGGGTCGGTCGACTGTTCCTACGGCGCTGGTGTTCACACCGCTACTGCGTTCTTGCGCGGACGGCCACGGGGCCGCTTGCGGGCTACGACGACGCCCTGGATGAAGAGCTCTCCACCCCAGACGCCCCAAGGCTCACGGCGGTCCTTCGCACCGGCGAGGCAGGCCTCGCGGACGGGACAGGTCTGGCACAGCGACTTGGCGTACTCGACGTCGGCCGGGGACTCCGCGAAGAAGACCTCCGGGTCGTAGGTCCGGCAGGGGACGGGTACACCGAGGCGCTCGATTTCGTCATCGAGCTCGGTCAGGGGCAGCAACGGGACCTCCGAGTGGACCGCGGGCGGGGGGAGCGGGTCTGTGGGCGATACGGACGGGGCGTGCGGGGTGGCATGCACGGTCTTGGTGTTCCTCGTCTGTCTGGTCCGGCCGGTGGGCCGGTGGTTCGGCTGGAGAAAACAAAAGGGCCGCGGATCCCGGTCTGGGATTCCGCGGCCCTGGAAGGTGCCGGTCTGATCGTCGATCAGACTGGATCGCTCCAGGGTTCGAGCCCGCGGAAGGCCCACATCGAGAGGTGCTGCTGCTTCTGTCCATTTGTGCTGTGACCGGCACCGCCGGGCGTAAAGACATAGGCCGGGGCCTTCGTCTCCAGTACTGCCGGTGCCTTGGTCGCTCGCTCGCTGCGCTCGCGGATCGAGAGTTCCGCGATGGAAGCCAGGCGCAGAGCCGGGGCACCGGACATACCGGTGCCAGGCAGCGGGGAGCCGAGCGGGCAGGTGGCGACGACGACCGGACGATCGGTCATTTTCACGTTCTCGAAGTTGATGGTCACGGGTCTTCGCCTCCTCTCGGCGTCTCGTAGGGCCTGTGGTGCTTGGTCAGTACATCACGATCTCCCCGGCTCTTGGAAGAGCCGCAGTGACCGTGCTCCGGAAGGCTATGGGGACTTCCTCGCCGGGCGCAAACTATTTTTCTGGTTCTTCTGCAACAGCTTCGTCACCGGCTCCGGGCCCGGCATCCCCGCCGGTGCACAGCGCCAGGACCTCGGCGCCGTACTTGTCCAGCTTTCGGCTGCCGACTCCGGCGATCGCGGAGAGCTCGGCCGGTCCTGCGGGCCGGACCTCGGCGATGGCCAGCAGCGTCTTGTCGGTGAAGACACAGTACGCGGGCTGGCCCAGCTCCCTGGCCTGCTCCATGCGCCAGTCGCGCAGCCGCTCGTACAGCCCCTCGTCCAGATCGGACGGGCAGTCCTCGCAGCGCATCAGCTTGATCTCGCCGGCCTCCGACAGGGTGCGGCCGCAGACCCGGCAGCGCACCGGGCCGCGCTTGCGCTTGGCGGCGGCCACTCCGCGCTCGATGCCGCCCGTACCGGCCGCGAAGCGGTTTCCGGTGCCGCGAGTCGCGGAACCGGGCCGCAGGCCGTCCAGGAAGCGTGAGGGCTTGCGGGTGGCGCGTCCGCCGGGCGAGCGGGAGAGCGCCCAGGACAGGAACAGATGGAGCCGGGCCCGGGTGACGCCGACGTACAGCAGCCGGCGCTCCTCCTCGACCTGCTCGTCGGTCTTGGCGTACGTGATCGGCATCATGCCCTCGGTCAGCCCGACGAGGAACACCGCGTCCCACTCCAGGCCCTTGGCGGCGTGCAGCGAGGCGAGGGTGACGCCCTCGACCGTCGGGGCGTGCTGGGCGCTCGCCCGCTCGTCCAGCTCCGCGACGAGATCCGACAAGGTGGCCTCGGGGCGGGCCAGCGCGAAGTCGTCGGCGAGCCGGACCAGCGCGGCCAGCGATTCCCAGCGGTCCCGGACCGCGCCCGATCCGGCGGGGGCCTCGGCCGTCCAGCCGCGGGAGCTGAGGACGGCCCTGACGTGCTCGGGCACTTCCGTACCGGCCATCCCCGGATCGGAACCTGCCCCGGCCCGGGCGGCGCCGCGCAGCAGCAGCCCGGCCTCGCGGACCTCGGGGCGGTCGAAGAACCGCTCCGCCCCGCGCAGCTGGTACGGCACCCCGGCGTCGGCGAGCGCCTGCTCGTAGACCTCGGACTGGGCGTTGATGCGGTACAGGATGGCGATCTCGCTGGGGCGCACCCCGCCGGCGATGAGCTCCTTGATCCGGCGGGCGGTGCCCTCGGCCTCGGTGGGCTCGTCCACGTACTCGGTGTAGCCGGGCTCGGGGCCCGGCTCGCGCTGCGAGACCAGTTCCAGCCGGTGCTGGGCCGCCTGGCCCCTGGCCTGGGAGAGCAGCCCGTTGGCCAGCTGCACCACCTGAGGGGTGGAGCGGTAGTCGCGGACGAGCTTCACGACGGTGGCTTCCGGGTGGCGGGAGCGGAAGCCGAGCAGGTAGTCCGGGGTGGCGCCGGTGAAGGAGTAGATGGTCTGGGAGGCGTCCCCGACCACGCAGATGGTGTCCCGGCCGCCGAGCCACAGGTCCAGCAGCCGCTGCTGGAGCGGGCTGACGTCCTGGTACTCGTCGACGACGAAGTGCTGGTACTGGGAGCGGATGGTGTCCGCGACGTCCGGGCGCTCCTGCAGGACGCCCACGGTGAGCAGCAGCACGTCCTCGAAGTCGATGACGCCGCGGTCCCGCTTGAGCTGCTCGTACGCCGTGTAGATCTTGGCGATCTCGGCCGGGTCCCGGGGGACCTCACGGCCGGACTTCGCGGCGGCCGCCGGGTAGTCCTCGGGAACGGTCTGGGTGACCTTGCACCATTCGATCTCGCCCGTCACGTCCCGCAGCTCGCTGCGGTCCAGCCGGATCCGGCAGCGGGCGCCGGCCTCGGCGACGAGCTGGACCTTGCGCTCGACGAGCCGCGGCATCTCACCGCCGATGGCGCGCGGCCAGAAGTACTGGAGCTGGCGCAGCGCGGCGGAGTGGAACGTACGCGCCTGGACGCCGCCCGCGCCGAGCTGGCGCAGCCGGCCACGCATCTCCCCCGCCGCGCGGGCGGTGAAGGTGACCGCGAGCACACTGCCGGGCTGCAGTATCCCCGCCCGCACCCCGTAGGCGATCCGGTGGGTGATCGCCCGGGTCTTGCCCGTGCCGGCGCCGGCCAGCACGCAGACCGGCCCGTGCAGGGCGGTGGCGACCTCGCGCTGTTCGGGGTCGAGCCCGTCGAGCACGGCGTCGGGGGAATCCGGTACTGCGGGGAAGAGCGAGGTGTGCGTTGGTGCGGTCACCCCGCCATGCTGCCAGGTCCGCGGAGGCGGTCGGGAAAGTTATCCACAGCCGAGGTGCGATTGTCGGACCGCGAGCGGTGGTGCAGGGGTGAGATCGGGGAGTCCAGGAATGCCCGGAGCAGGGTCAGCGTTCTCCCGATCGACGATTCCACCTGCTTGTGAGGAGCGGACACCCATGTCGGGCACTGTGACGATGTACAGCACCACCTGGTGCGGCTACTGCCGTCGGCTCAAGGGCCAGATGGACCGCGAGGGCATCGGCTACACGGAGATCAACATCGAGAACGACCCGGAGTCCGCGGCGTTCGTCGAGAAGGTCAACGGCGGCAACCAGCTGGTCCCCACCGTCCTTTTCCCGGACGGCTCGGCGCTCCCGAACCCGTCGCTGGCGCAGGTCAAGCAGAAGCTCGGCGTCTGATTCCCCAGCTCGACGCCTGATCCCACCCGCATCCGCCGGGGCGCGACCGCGCCCCGGCGGAGTGCTGTCCGGGGTGCTGCTAGCCGGCGGCCGGGAACGGGCTGCCGTACCAGAGCTCCATCAGGCGGGCGGCGATCGAGATGCCGCCCGGCGGCAGGATCTCCCCGGACTCGATGCCCTTGCGCAGGTCCTCGCGGGAGAACCAGCGGGCCTCGTGGATCTCCTCGCCGTCGACCTGGATGTCCGGTGAAGTGGCGCGGGCCATGAAGCCGAGCATCAGACTCGACGGGAACGGCCACGGCTGGCTCGCGACATATGTCACGTCGCCGACCGCCACCCCCGCCTCCTCCGCCGTCTCGCGGACCACGGCCTGCTCCAGTGACTCGCCCGGCTCCACGAAGCCCGCGAGCGTCGAGAAGCGCCCTTCCGGCCAGTGCGCCTGGCGGCCCAGCAGTGCACGGTCCTGGTCGTCCGTCACCAGCATGATCACGGCGGGGTCGGTGCGCGGGTAGTGCTCGGCACCGCACGCCTGGCAGCGCCGGATGTGGCCGGCGGCGGCGATGACGGTGCGCTCGCCGCAGCGGGAGCAGAAGCGGTGCATCCGCTGCCAGTTCTCCAGCGCGACGGCGTGCGCCATCAGGCCGGCCTCCAGCGGGGAGAGCAGCCCGGCCACCTCGCGCAGCCCGGCCGCCCGTGCCACGTCGTCCATCCGTCCCGGCAGCGCGTCCTTCTGCAGCGCGAAGTACCGCACGCCGTCCTCGCCGATGCCGAGGAAGTAGCGGTGGGTCTCGGTCTCGGGCGCGTCGAAGGCCGGGACCATGACGAGTTCGGTGGCGCCGTCCTTCTCCTCGACCAGGACCTGGCCGCCGGAGACCACGAAGACCCGGGTCGTCGGATGGCTCCAGGCGGCGGCCAGCCAGGCCTCGTCGAGCCGGTGGTGGGCGGCGCGGTCCACGCCCGTCTGGGCGAGGGTCAGCGGCTGGGTTGACAGGTCGATCTCGGACAAGGCTGCTTCCAACTCCCCGTGCGTACCTGCGGTACGCGGTAGCGCGGCTGTCGTTGTCAGTGACTGGTGTCGGTGGGGCGCGCCGGTGGCGCCGGCGGTGTCACCCGGTGACGTCGGCGGAGGCGGGACGCCAGTTCTCGGCGAGGTCGCCCCACAGGTAGGCGGCGGTCTCCACACCCTTGAACAGCAGGTCGAGCTCGACCTTCTCGTTCACCGAGTGCCAGCCGTCGGACGGTACGGAGATGCCCAGGAACAGCACCGGCACACCCAGCACGTCCTGCAGATCCGCGGCCGGTCCTGAACCGCCCTCACGGGTGAAGAGGATCTCCTGCTGGAAGGCCCGGCCCATCGACCGGACGACCGACTGCAGCGCCGGGTGGTCCAGCGGGGTCAGGCAGGGGCGGGTGGTGCCCCAGAACGTGACCTCGTGGCGGATGCCGTCCGGGAGCCGGGCGGCGACCCAATCGGTGACGAGCTGCTGCACCGCGCCCGCGTCCTGTCCCGCGACCAGCCGGAAGGACAGCTTGAGGTGGGCGGAGGCCGGGACGATGGTCTTGCCGCCGGGGCCCTGGTAGCCGCCGTAGATGCCGTTGACCTCGGCGGTCGGCCGGGCCCAGATGCGCTCCAGGGTGGTGTGGTCCGCCTCGCCGAGCGCCCCGTGGGACTTGGCGGTGCTCAGCCAGCGCGACTCCTCGAACGGCAGCGCCGCGAAGAGCTCCCGCTCGCGGGCGGTCAGCTCGACGGCACCGTCGTAGAACCCCGGGATCGCCACCCGCCGGTCGTCGTCGTGCAGCGCGGCGACCAGCCGGGCGGCCTCGGTGGCGGGGTTGGGCACCGCGCCGCCGAACGAACCCGAGTGGATGTCCTGGTCGGGCCCGTACAGATCGACCTGGCAGTCGGCCAGACCGCGCATGCCGGTGCAGACGGTCGGGGTGTCCTCCGACCACATCCCGGTGTCGGAGACGATCACCGCGTCGCAGGCCAGCCGGTCGGCGTGCTTCCGGATCAGGGTGAGGAAGTTCGGCGAACCGGACTCCTCCTCGCCCTCGATCAGCAGCTTGAGGTTCACGGCCGGCGCGGTCCTGCCGGTCGCGGCGAGGTGGGCGCGCAGGCCCAGCGTGTGGAAGAGGACCTGGCCCTTGTCGTCGGCCGCGCCCCGGGCGTAGATCCGGCCGTCGGCCGTGTGCGGCTCGAACGGGTCGGTGTCCCAGCCGTCCTCGCGGGCGGCCGGCTGCACGTCATGGTGGCCGTAGACCAGCACCGTCGGCGCCTGCGGGTCGCCGGACGGCCACTCGGCGAAGACCGCCGGCAGCCCGTCGCTCTCCCAGACCTCGGCGGTCGGGAAGCCGGTCTCCGCCAGCTTCGCCGCCAGCCATCGCGCACTGCCCAGCACATCGTCCGCGCGGTCGGGGTCCGCGGAGACGGACGGGATCCGCAGCCACTCGACGAGGTCGGCGAGGAACGCGGAACGGTGGGCGTCGATGTAGGCGTGGACTGCGCTGTCCGGGGCGGTACTCATGACGTCGAGCCTAACCGGCGCGCCGGACCCCTCCGCCCGGAGGTGGCGGCATCAGCCCGGCTCTCAGCCCGGCTCGTCGAGCAGCAGCCGCTCCAGGGCGGCACGGTCCGGCAGGGACGCGGGCCGGACGACCTCACCGGTGCGGACGTAGAGGAACGCGGCGGTCACCCGGTGCAGCGGCAGTTGGTGCTGCTCGGCCCAGGCGAGCCGGTAGAGGGCCAGCTGGAGCGGGTCGGCGGACCGGGAGCGGTTGGTCTTCCAGTCGACGATCTCGTAGGTGGCGCCCGCGCCGGCGTCCCCGTCCGCACCTTCGGTGTCCGTGGTGCCTATGGTTCCTGTGGTGCCTGTGGTGTCCGTGGTGCCTTCGGTGCGGTAGACGGCGTCGATCCGGCCGCGGATCATGCGGCCGGCCAGCGCCAGTTGGAAGGGCGCCTCGACGCGGTAGGGCGAGAGGTCGGCGTACGGGGTGCCGAGGAACGCCTCCTTGAGGGCGGCCAGGTCGCGCTCGTCGTCGATCTCGTCACCGCCCTCGACTCCGGGCAGGTCCTCCGGGGCGAAGAGCGGCCGTTCGTCGAAGCGGGACTCGACCCAGGCGTGGAAACGGGTGCCGCGGCGCGCCGCGGGCTGCGGGGCGCGCGGCATGGGGCGGGCGAGCTCGCGGGCGAACCCGTCCGGGTCGGCGGCCAGCCGCATCAGCTGCGAGGCGGTGAGAACGGGAGGCACCGGCACGTCCCGGACGGTCGCCCGGGCGCGCCGCAGCTCCCCGGCGAGGGCGTCGAGGTCCCGGTCCCAGGAGGCGACGAGACGGGACTCCTCGGGGAGCAGGTGCGCCCGTGCGGGAGCTCCGGCAACGGCGGTCTCAGCAACCCTGGGGTCGGGAACCGTGTGGTCGGGGTCGACGGGACGCTCCGGCACCGGCACCGGCACCGGATCGGGTTCGGGATCGGGGCTCTCGGGATGCTCGAAGCCCGCGGGACGCTCCGCCGAGAGCTCGTCCCAGTCGGCGTCCTCCCACTCCTCCTCGTCCGCCCAGGCGGGCTCGTCCTCCATCTCCCCTTCCGCGTCCGCGAACGTGCCCGCTTCCGCGTCCGCGAACGCGTGCTCCTCCGGCGCGTCCAGGTACGCGAGGACCGTCCTGGCCGCCTGGCGGCGGCGGTCGAGGGCGGTGGGGTCGAGCGGGAGCGGCCAGGCGTGCTCGACGGAGGTCTGCAGCGCCGGATTGACGGCGTCCTCCGCGGGAGGCTCCGTCCAGTGCTCGATCTCGCCGTGGCCCGCCTCGCAGTGCACGCGCAGCGCGTCCAGGAACGCGGACGGGCCGTACGGGGTCTTCTGGGTGGGCCCCCACCAGTAGCCGGAGCCGAGCAGCAGTGAGCGCGGCCGGGTGAAGGTGACATAGCCGAGGCGGAGTTCCTCGATCCGGTTGTGCTCCTTCATCGCGTCACGGAACTGGTCGAGGCCCGCCTTCGACCATTCGTCGACATCGGGGAGGGTCGCCGCGTCGCCGCGCAGGGTGTGCGGGAGCACCTTGGCGTTGGCGGTCCACAGCTCACGGCCGCGCTCGTTCGGAAAGCCCTTCTTCACCAGCCCCGGGACGGCCACGACGTCCCATTCCAGGCCCTTCGACTTGTGCGCGGTGAGCACCTTCACGGTGTTCTCGCCGCCGGGGAGCGAGCTGTCCAGGCCCTTCTCGTACTGGGCGGCGGTGCGCAGGAAGCCGAGGAACGCCAGGAGGGTCGCCTCGCCGTCGAGGGAGGCGAAGTTGGCGGCGATGTCCAGGAAGGCGTTCAGCGTCTCCTTGCGGCGGGCGGCCAGCGCGTGCGGTGACGCGGACAGCTCGACCTCCAGGCCGGTGACCGCGAGCACCCGGTGCAGGACGTCCATCAGCGGGTCGGCCAGCGCGCGCCGCAGATCCCGTATCTCGGCCGCCAGCCGGGCGAACCGGACCCGCGCCTCGGGCGAGAACGGCAGCTCGTCGCCCGGGTCGGCGTCGAGGAACGTCTCCAGGGCGTCGGCGAGCGAGACCACCTCGGCCGGGTCGACGCCTTCGACGGCTGCCGCCAACCGCCGCTCGGGGTCGTCCTCCGCGCCGCCCGCGCCGAACCGGACGAGGACCCGGGCCCGGCGGCCGAGCAGCGCCAGGTCCCGGGCGCCGATCCGCCAGCGGGGACCGGTGAGCAGCCGGACCAGCGACGCGTTCGCCGTCGGGTCGTGCAGGACCTCGCAGACGGCGACCAGGTCGGCGACCTCGGGCAGATGCAGCAGCCCGGACAGGCCCACCACCTCGACCGGGATGTCACGGGCGACGAGTGCGGCATGGATGTCGGCGAAGTGGCCCGTCGTACGGCACAGGACGGCGATCTCGCCGGGCTCGGTGCCGGTGCGCACCAGGTGCGCGAGGGAGTCCGCCAGCCACTCGATCTCCTCGGCCTGGCTGGACAGCAGCGCGCAGCGCACCAGTCCGTCGCGCTCGGCGCCGGGCGCCGGGCGCAGCGCCTCGACGCCTTCGTGCCGGGCGCGCAGTTCGGTGGCGAGGCCGTTGGCGAGGTCCAGGAGGCGGCCGCCGCTGCGGCGGTTCTCGCTGAGCGAGAAGCGGCGGGCGGGGGTGCCGTCGGCGTTCGGGAAGTGCGCGGGGAAGTCGTCGAGGTTGGCGACGGAAGCGCCGCGCCAGCCGTAGATCGCCTGGCAGGGGTCGCCGACGGCGGTGACCGGGTGGCCGGTGCCCTCGCCGCCGAACAGCCCGGCGAGCAGCAGCCGCTGGGCGACGGAGGTGTCCTGGTACTCGTCGAGCAGCACCACCTTGTACTGCTCGCGCAGGATCCTGCCGACCTCCGGGCGGGTCCGGGCCACGGTCGCCGACAGGGCGATCTGGTCGCCGAAGTCCAGCAGGTCGCGGCGCTGCTTCTGCTCGCGGTAGGCGGTGGCGAGCCCGGTGAGGTCCTGCCGGGCCTGCGCGGTCTCCGGCAGCTTGCGCAGGTCCGCGTTGGTGAGTTTGACGGGGGCCAGGGTGTCGAGCCAGCCGGTGTCGTGGGCGCGCAGCCGGTCGGGCGGGACGAGGTGCTCATTGAGCTCGCCCTCCAGCGCCAGCAGGTCGCTGACCAGGGAGGGCAGGCTCTTGGTCAGCGCCGGGTACGGGCCGGGCGCGGCCCGCAGCACCTTCGCGGCGAGCTGGTAGCGGGTGGCGTCGGCGAGCAGCCGGGCGGTGGGCTCGAGCCCGATGCGCAGCCCGTGTTCCTTGAGGAGCTGGCCGGCGAACGCGTGATACGTGGAGATCTGCGGCTCGCCGGTCGCGCCCTCGCCGGGTGCTTCCCCGGACCCGGGCGGGCCGATCGGATCCGGATCGGTGATCCCGGCCTGGACGAGCGCCCTGCGGACCCGCTCGGCGAGCTCACCGGCAGCCTTGTTGGTGAACGTCAGGCCGAGCACTTCCTCCGGGGCGACCTGCCCCGTCCCGACCAGCCAGACCACCCGGGCGGCCATCACCGTGGTCTTGCCGGAGCCCGCACCCGCCACGATCACGTTCGGGGCGAGAGGTGCGGTGACGCACTCCATCTGCTCCGGGGTGAAAGGGATGCCGAGGAGCGCCTTGAGCTGCTCGGGGTCCGTGATGCGTGCTGCCACCCCAGTGAGGCTATCCGGCCCCACCGACAACCGGCTGCCACCTGGGCACGGACGCCTGCCGCCGGACGTTCACCCCGCGGCGTTCACCTCGCGGCGACCGTGCCCTGGTGGCCCGTGCCCCGGTGCCCGTGCCCCCGCCTCCGTCAGACGTTCTTGCCGCCGTCGTCCTGGAACTTGCTGATGTCCACCGTCTGGGAGGCCGGCGGGGCCACCGCCTTGACCGGCTTGTTGAAGTCGCCGAAGGTGGCGTGGCCCGGCTCCTTGCCGCCCTCGTTGACGATCTTCAACGGGTACGGCTCGCCCTGGGCCGCCACGTAGATGGTGGTCTTCTCCGAGTCGCCGGCATTCTTCTGGATGATCGTGACGACCGGCTGTCCGTCGATCGTGGTCGGGGCGCCCTTGCTGAAGGTGCCGTCCTTGTCGTCCGACGACATGTTGTCGAGGAACGAGTCCAGGTCGCAGAAGGACGCCAGGTCCTTGTCCTTGGCGGCGTCGCCGGGCACCTTCACCCACTTGCCGTGCAGCAGCTCGACCGTGGCGTCGCCGTCCTCCTTGCCGCCCGCTTCGCGCCAGAAGGTGTCGTTGGCCTTCATGTAGCTGGTGTGGTGCGTGCCGATGAACTGCATCGTCGACTTGCCCTGGCTCATCGCACCGGCGCACTCGCCCGCCTTGGACATGGAAGCCTTGAACTGCATGGGCTTTCCGGTGTCCATCATCGCGAAGTCCACCTTCACCGAGGTGAGGGACTTGAGCGCGGCCTCGGCCTTGTCCGAGATCTGCCGCGCGGTCAGGGCGTCGAGCCCCGTCGCCGCGGTGGTGCTCGCCGAGACGGACGGCTTCGGCTTGGAGCCGATCACCGCGTCGTCGGACTTGTCGCCCCCGCAGCCGGTCACTCCGCCCACCAGGGCCGCACAGACCAGTGAGGCCGCCACGACGTTCCGCTGTACTGCCACCGGATTTCTCCTCCACCCACACGCATCATGCTGATAAGCACAAGATAAACATGCGGGCGCAACGGGTTTGACCCGGCCCTCTCAGGCGTTGAGGCCCAGGCCGGAGTCCCCGCCGAGCAGGCTGAAGTCGATCGTCTGGTTCGCGGGCGGGGCCGCGACGTTGACCGGCTTGCCGAAGGATCCGAAGGTCATGGTCCCCCCGGTCTGGTCCGTGAGCTTCAGCAGGTACGAAGGGCCGTGCGCCGCCACGTAATAGGTGACGGCCCCCTGCCGGTCCTTCTTCTTGATGGTGACCACCGGCTTTCCGTCGACCGTCGCCGGGGCACCCTTCGTGGCCGATTCGTGCGCCAGCTGCAGGGTCTTCAGGACGTTCGCCACCTCGCAGCTCTGGGACAGCCGCTTGCCGGGGGCGGAGGTGAAGGGGAACCTGATCCACCGGTTGGCCGCCAGCGCCCCGAACGACTTGCCCTTGGGGCTCAGCGACGTCCAGTACCTGGCATCGCCCTTGATGTACGCGGTCCGGTCGGCGGTTCTGATGATCTGCATCGTCCCGCCGTTCAGCCGCGCCGCGGCCGCGCAAACGCCGTCCGTGGTCGCCGCGATCTTCACCTGGACCTGCTTGCTCTGCAGGACTCCGGAGAACTCCATGGTCATGGAAGTGACGAGATTCATCGCCAACGACATCCGGCGGGATATCTCCGGCGCCGTCAGTCCCTCCAGCGAGCCGTCCGACGGGGTGCCGGTCGCGGTCGCCGGCTTGGACGCCGCGTGGACCGCCCGCCCGCGGTCGGCCGTGCCCTGGCAGCCGGACAGCGCCCCCATGGCCATACCGCAGACCACTACGACTGCGACAACACTGCGCCTCAACGCCACGACGGCCACTTTCCTTCAACCCACCCGCATACCCGCACTTGCCCTTACGTCGAACGGACGCACGAACGGTCGAAAGGGTTGCACGATCGAGGCACAGGTCACGCGGCGGCACGGGGTGCTTCGACGACTACTCCACGACGTGCCGGCCCTCCGGCTGCGCGCTGCAGGCCGCACGGAACGCGCAGTGCGTGCAGTGCTGGCCGGTGGCAGGGGTGAAGCGCTCGTCCAGGACCCGGCCCGCCGCGTCGGCCAGCAGGTCCTCCACCACCCACTCCCCCTCGCCGCCGGCCTCCCCCTCGCCGCCGGCCTCCGCCTCCGCCCGCTTCTCCGCGAGCGGCTGCTGGCGCTGGACGGCCGGCACGGTGTCGCCGCCGTCCTTCTTCGCCGCGCCGAGGCGCAGTTGCACGAGTTCGGCGCCACCCGGCAGCGGACGGTCGCCGCCGAACAGCTCGTCGACCGCGCCCTCGCGGACCGCGAGCTGGTAGACGGCGAGCTGCGGGTGGCGCTCGACCTCCTTCGCCGTCGGCTTGGACTTGCCGGTCTTGAAGTCGACGACATAGGCGTTGCCGTCCGCGTCCGCCTCGACCCGGTCCATGCTGCCGCGGATCCGGACCTGCACCTCGCCGGCTTCGATGACGACGTCGAAGCCGTGCTCGGTGGCGACGGACGCCCGGCCGCGCTCCATCACGTGCCAGTGCAGGAAGCGTTCCAGCGCGTCCCGCGCGTTCCGCTTCTCCTGGAGGGACTTCCACGTCGCGTCGAAGGCCAGGGCGTCCCAGACGGTGTCCAGCCGGGCCATCAGTACGTCCAGGTCGGCGGGGGTCCGCCCGGAGGCGACCTCGTCGGCCAGCACGTGCACGACGTTGCCGAAGCCCTGCGCGGCGGTCGACGGCGGCTCCGCCTTCACCTCGCGGCCCAGGAACCACTGCAGCGAGCAGGTGTTGGCGAGCTGGTCGAGCGCGCTGCCCGACAGCGCCACCGGCTGGTCGCGGTCGCGCAGCGGAACGGCCGAGCGCGTCGGCTCGTACAGGCCCCACCAGCGGTCGGGGTGCGCGGACGGTACGAGCGCGTGCCCGGCGTCGTTCAGCGAGGCGAGCCGGGCCAGCCGCAGGGCGGCGGCCTCGCGCAGCGCCGGGGACGCGGCCGGGTCGACGGTGGTCGCGCGCAGCTCCGCGACGAGCGCGGAGACGGCCAGCGGACGGCGCGCCCGGTGCGTGACGTCCTGCGGCTCGACGCCGAGCTCGGTCAGGAAGCGGGACGGCTGGTCGCCGTCGTCCGCCGCCGCCTTGACCGCGGTGACGACGAGCCGCTCCTTCGCGCGGGTCGCCGCCACGTAGAACAGCCGCCGCTCCTCGGCCAGCAGGGCGCCGGGGGTGAGCGGCTCCGCGAGCCCGTCGCGGCCGATCCGGTCGGCTTCGAGCAGCGAACCCCGGCGGCGCAGGTCCGGCCAGAGGCCCTCCTGCACTCCGGCGACCACCACCAGCCGCCACTCCAGCCCCTTGGACCGGTGCGCGGTCATCAGGCGTACGGCGTCGGTACGGACGGCCCGGCGGCTCAGCGTGTCGGCGGCGATGTCCTGCGCGTCCAGCTCCTCCAGGAAGTTCAGCGCGCCACGGCCACCGGTCCGCTCCTCGGCGCGCGCCGCCGTCTCGAACAGCGCGCACACCGCGTCCAGGTCCCGGTCCGCGTTCCGCCCGGCCGTGCCGCCACGGGTCGCCGACCGCTCCAGCCGCTGCGGCCACGGCGATCCGTCCCACAGCTCCCACAGCGCCTGCTCCGCGGTGCCGCCGCCCGCCAACAGCTCGCGCGCCTTCCGCAGCAGCATGCCGAGCCGCTGCGCGCCGCGCGCGTACGCCGGATCGTGCGCCACCAGCCGCTCCGGTTCTCCCAGCGCCTCCGCGATCAGCAGATCGGAGGGCCGCGGCACGGTACGGCCGGCGGCCCGCTCCTCCTCCCGCAGGGCCCGCCCCAGCCGGCGCAGGTCCGCGGCGTCCATGCCGCCGAGGGGTGACGTCAGCAGCGTGATCGCGTCTTCGACGCTCACGGACGCGGGGTCGGGCTCGGGGTCGGGCTCTGGATCGGGCTCTGGATCGGGCTCTGGATCGGGCCCGCCCGCGGACTCTGCCTCGTTCTCCTCCGGTTCTGCCGCCTCTTCGGGTTCTGCCGGCTCCTCGTACTCGCCGATCCGGGTCTGGGCGGGTACGACGGGTGCCCCCTGCGCGCCCGCGGCGGCGACGCGCAGCGCCAGCAGGAGCGGGGCGACGGCGGGTTCGTGCCGGAGCGGCAGATCGTCACCGTCTATCTCGATGGGGACACCCGCGGAGGTCAGCGCGCGGCGCAGGCCCGGGATGGAGCGGGCCCCTGCCCGGACCAGGACGGCCATGTCGCGCCACGGGATGCCGTCCTCCAGATGGGCGCGGCGCAGGGTGTCGGCGATGCCGTCGAGCTCGGCGCCCGCCAGGGGGTACGTGCGGACGGCGACCGTGCCGCCGTCCCGGACCGCGGTCAGTTCGCGGTGGGCGCGGACGGCCGCGGCGGGCAGTCGCGGCAGCGACATCCGGCGGGTGACGAGGCGGGTGGCGTCCAGCAGGGCGGCGCCGGCGCGCCGCGAGACGGTGAGGACGTGGACGGGGGCGGGTCGGCCGTCGCGGCGCGGGAAGGCGTCCGGGAATTCGAGGATGCCGTTCACGTCGGCGCCGCGGAAGGCGTAGATCGACTGGTCGGGGTCACCGAAGGCGACGAGGGTGCGGCCCTGGCCCGCCAGCGCGCGCAGCAGCCGGACCTGCGCCGGATCGGTGTCCTGGTACTCGTCGACGAAGACGGCGTCGTACTGCCCGGCCAGGGCCTCGAAGACCTCCGGGCGCTCCGCGAGCAGCACCGCCCGGTGCAGCAGCTCGGCGTAGTCCAGGACGCCCTGGAGGTCGAGCACGTCCAGGTACTCGGCGAGGAAGGACGCCGCCGCCGACCAGTCCGGGCGGCCGATCCGCCGGGCGAAGTCCTGCAGTGCCGCCGGGCCCAGGCCCAGCTCACGGCTGCGGGCGAGCACGGCGCGCACCTCGTCCGCGAAGCCGCGGGTGGTGCGTGCGGCCCGCAGGTCGTCGGGCCAGCGGATCCGGCCGCGCCCGTCCTTCTCCAGCGCGCTCTGTCCCGCCAGCAGCTCACGGACGACGACGTCCTGCTCGGGGCCGGACAGCAGCCGCAGCGGATCGGCGAAGAGCTCCGGGTCCTGGTGCGCGCGGAGCAGGGCGTAACAGAAGGAGTGGAACGTGGTCGACTGTGCGGTGGCCGTGCCCCCCATTCGGGCGGCCATCCGGTCCCGCAGCTCGACGGCCGCCTTGCGGCTGAACGTCAGGACGAGGATCCGCTCGGGGGCGGTGCCGAGCCGCACCCGTTCGGCGACCGCCTCGACGAGCGTCGTGGTCTTGCCGGTGCCCGGTCCCGCGAGGACCAGCAACGGTCCCGACCGGTGCTCAACCACCGCGCGCTGTGACGCGTCCAGAACAGGAGGCGCGGTCCGCGCGGGCGGGGTCCGCAGCAGACGGTAGGCGGCGGTGCCCGTGTCGATCCCCCGGTGCGGCGCGCGCTGCGCCGGTCGGAGGGAGGAGGAGGTCACGTGGTTCGCCGGTTCCGTGGGTGCTGTGGGTGGCTCGGGTGCTGCAGGTCCTGCGGGGGCTTCTCGTACCGCCCGGTGGTCCGGACGGTGACCCGGACCGTGGGGCCGGTGCGGTCAGCTGTCGACGCTACGCCTCCCGGCGCACGGGCCGCAGCCGGTCCCACCGGTGTTCGGGCGTGGACTCGGTCACGTGCTTCGTCGCGTACTTCTTCGTCACGTACTCGGTCGGGTTCCCGGTCGGGTTCTCGGTCAGGTGCTCGGTCAGGTGCTCGACCGCATACTCCCTCACCTCATTCACGACCTCGTTCGCCCACGCGTTCACGTACTCCGTACGGACGGCCCACCGCATATTCCGGCCCGCGATGGCCGAAGCTGGAAACTGTGAGCATCCGGTCGTCATTCCCCGGTGGGCGCGCCGTCCCACCGGGCCCGCCGCATATCGATACGCGGCACATGACCCTCGGCGGAGCGCGCCGCCTCCCGCAGCGGCGTGCCCTCCTCCCGGTAGTGCGCCAGCGCGCGCAGCTCATGGCCGGGCAGCAGGTGGCCGTCGGAACGCACCACGCGCCACCACGGCACGGCGCCGCCGTACAGCGCCATGACGCGGCCGACCTGCCGCGGCCCTCCCTCGTCGAGCCACTCGGCGACATCCCCGTAGGTCATCACCCGGCCGGGTGGGATGGCCTCGGCGGTTTCCAGCACCCGCTCTGCGTATTCGGAGGGCGCGGTCTCCTCGTTCGTCCGCTCACTCATCCGGCCCATCCTGCCTCAGGCCACCGACAACGGGGGGTTCAGCGCGCATCCCCGCACTGCTCATGCCACCATCGTCCGCGGGGTGACTGGTGATACGAGAACAAAACGAGACAGCGGGACAGCAGGACCAGGACGCGGCGGCCACTTCGGCCGGCCGCGCCGTTGACGTGCCGTCGCCCGACAGCGTGACACCCGGAGCCGACAGCGGCGCCAACGGCAGCACCGGTCCTGAGGCCTCGACCGCCGCGAACGAAACCCCCTCGGACAAACCCGAAGCGACCGGAGCAACGGAACCGACCGAAGCGACCGAACCAGTCAAAGCGGCTGAAAACGCCGAACCGCTCGAAGCCACCGAACCGGTAGCAGCCGACGAGCCCGCCCGGTCCGACCAGGCCGCCCAGTCCGCCGAAGAGACCGATGTCGTCCACAGCGACGACGTCTCCAGCGACGAGCCGCTGCTCGCCGCCCGCGTGCACCGCCCCGCCGACCTCATGCGGTTCCTGCTCGGTCTGCTCGGCATCGCCGTGGTCATGGCCATCGCCGGTTTCGCCCATGCCACCACCAGCGGTGTCGAGGCGGACATCGCCAAGGGCGCGCGCAACTCGCCCGACGCGCTGAGCACCTTCGCCGGCCTCACCGCGAGCATCGCCGTACTGATCGTCCCGGTCGCCTTCGCGATCGAGCGGCTGATCAAACGGGACGGGCTGCGGATCGCCGACGGCGTGCTCGCCGCCGTCCTCGCCCACGGCGTGGCGCTGGCCACCGACCTGTGGGTGACCAACGCCGCACCGGACCCGATCAGGGCCGCGATGACCCAGATCGCGCCGGGTGGCGGCGGGATCACCGACCCCGTGCACGGCTATCTGGCACCGGTCATCGCCTATATGACGGCCGTCGGCATGGCCCGGCGCCCGCGCTGGCGGGTGCTGCTGTGGTTCGTGCTGCTGCTGGACGCGTTCGCGGTGCTGGTCGGCGGCTACACGACGCCGTTCTCGATCATCGTGACGGTGCTCATCGGCTGGACCGTCGCCTACGGCACCCTGTACTCGGTCGGCTCGCCGAACGTCCGGCCGACCGGCCAGAACCTGCTCGCCGGCCTGCGGCGCGTCGGCTTCGCGCCACTGACCACCCGCCGCGCGGACGACGAGGTCCCCGAGACCCCCGACTCCGAACGCGGCCGCGGCTATCTCGTCACCCTGGAGGACGGACCCCCGCTCGACGTCACCGTCGTGGACCGCGAGCAGCAGGCGCACGGCTTCTTCTACCGGGTGTGGCGCCGCATCTCGCTGCGCGGCATCAACCAGCGCCGCAGCCTGCAGTCGCTGCGCCAGACCCTGGAGCAGGAGGCGCTGCTCGCGTACGCGGCCATCGCCGCCGGGGCCAACGCGCCGAAGCTGATCGCCACCTCCGAGCTGGGCCCGGACGCCGTCATGCTCGTCTACGAGCACATCGGCGGCCGCCGGCTGAACTCGCTGCCGGACGAGGAGCTCACCGACGCGCTGCTGTACAACGCCTGGCAGCAGGTCAAGGCGCTCCAGTCGCGGCGGATCGCCCATCGGCGGCTGGTCGGCGAATCCCTTCTGGTGGATCGTTCCGGCAAGGTCTTTCTGACGGATCTGCGCGGCGGCGAGATCGCGGCCGGCGACATCGTGCTGCGGATGGACATCGCCCAGCTGCTGACCACCGTCGCGCTGCGCGTCGGCCCGGAACCGGCGGTCAAGTCGGCCGTCGCCGTCCTCGGCCCCGACGCGGTCGCGAACTCCCTGCCGCTGCTCCAGCCGATCGCGCTGAGCCGCTCCACCCGCGCGGAGCTCAAGCAGCTGAACCGCGCGCGGGCGCAGCGCGAGCGGGACGCCGTGCTCGCCGCGTCCGCGGCCGACAAGGAGGCGCGGGCCGCGGCGGCCGCGGCCGCCCCCTCGCGCGGCTCGGCCAAGGCCGAGAAACGGGCCGAGAAACGCGCCATCGAAGTGGCCCAGGACGAGGCCCGCGAGGAGGATCTGCTCTCCAGGATCCGCCAGCAGGTGCTGCTCATCCGGCCGCAGGCCCCGGTGGAGCCGGTCCGTCTGGAGCGGATCAAGCCGCGCACCCTCGTCACGGTCATCGCGGGCGCCTTCGCCGCGTACTTCCTGCTGTCGCAGATCAGCTCGGTGCCGATCGCCGACACGATCTCCCGAGCGAACTACGGCTGGGCGGCCGTCGCCGTGGTCGGCTCCGCGCTCAGTTATGTGGCGGCGGCCTGCGCGCTGGCCGGCTTCGTCCCGGAGCGGCTGTCGCTGTTCAGGACGGTCATGGCGCAGATCGCCGGATCGTTCGTGAAGCTCGTCGCCCCGGCGGCGGTCGGCGGCGTCGCCCTCAACACCCGCTATCTGCAGAAGACGGGCGTACGGCCGGGCCTCGCGGTGGCGAGTGTCGGCGCGTCCCAGCTGGTCGGTCTCGGCTCGCACATCCTGCTGCTGCTGACCTTCGGCTACATCACCGGCACCGAGAAGACGCCGTCGCTGTCACCGTCCCGCACGGTCATGGCCGGGCTCCTCACCGCGGGTGTGCTGGTGCTGGTCGGGACGGCGATCCCGACCCTGCGCAAGTTCGTCTCCACCCGGGTACGGGCGCTGTTCGCGGGCGTCATCCCACGCATGCTCGACGTGCTGCAGCGCCCGGCGAAGCTGGTGACGGGCATCGGCGGCACGCTGATGGTCACCGTCACCTTCGTGATCTGTCTCGACGCCTGCGTACGCTCCTTCGGCGGCAGCCTCAGCTACTCGACGATCGCGGTCGTCTTCCTCGCGGGCAACGCCCTCGGCTCCGCGGCGCCGACCCCCGGCGGTGTCGGCGCGGTCGAGTTCGCCCTCACCGGTGGTCTGATCGCGGCCGGCCTCCCGGGCACGATCGCCACGCCGGCGGTGCTGCTCTTCCGGCTCCTGACCTTCTGGCTCCCCGTCCTGCCGGGCTGGCTCTCCTTCAACTACCTCAGCCGCAAGGGCGATCTCTGAGCGACCGCCGCCGGCGGACGATGCCCGTCGCCTCCAGGTCGGGGCAGCTGTGATCGACTGACAGGTTCTCGTCAAACTTTGCCCAAGTTCCCTCCTTTCAGCATCTCTTCCTCCCCCTCCCATGGTCGGGTCTGGCGTGCACACCTTCGCACCGGCCCATCCGGGCTCCACCGGGGAGGAACTGATGTCGGCACCAACCCGCAAGAGGCGATGGCTCACGATCTGCGCCATCACCGCGACAGCCGCGCTCATCGCGGTACCCGCCGGAGCCGCACCCGGCCACGGCAGCCCCCGACCGCACTCCGTCACCAGCACCCTCGCACGTGCCGCCACGGCCGCCACCGACGGCGACGAGGGCGGTGAGGCCGACGAGATAGCCGAGGGTGCGGATCAGTTCGCCGAGGCCCGCACCTCCCCCGGCGTCATCCAGCCCGGCGCGTACGGTGCCGCCTGGGCGGCCCTCAACACCCTCCCGAACACGGGCGGGACCTGGCGGCACGACACCGGTCTCGTCTACAACGCCGACGATCCGCGCTACCGCGACATCGACTCCAACTCCAGTGGCGGCGCCGGCAACGTCACCGGCCGCACCGCGGCCCTGGTCGCCGACAACGCCGGCTATGTCTACGAGGGCAGTGCGGGCGGCGGGGTGTGGAGATCCCGTACCGGCGGCGGCAACTGGCAGGCCATCAGCGACGCCCTGCCCGCCCAGGCCACCGGGGCACTCGCGCTGGACAGCGCGGGCAGGCTCTGGCTGGGCACCGGCGAGGCGACGACCAACGCGGACGCCTACCTCGGCAGCGGTGTGTACCTGCTGTCCGATCCGCGGCACGGCACGTTCTCGGCGTACAGCCGGGTCGGCGGCAAGGAACTGGACAACACCACCGTCCACACCCTGCGCTTCGGCGGCGACACGGTGTGGGCGTCGACGAGCCGCGGCGTGTGGAGCCACTCCGTCAGCCACACCCGCGGCCCCTGGAAACTGGAGTTCGCCCCCAACCCGGACTTCCTGCCCGGAGGTTCGCAGGCGAACGACCCGTCCGCGCCGTACAAGAACATCGCCAACGACGTCGCGATCGACCCGAAGCAACCCTCGCGGGTGGTCCTCGCCGTCGGCTGGCGCAGCGGCGACACGTACAACGGCTTCTACGCGAAGACCGGCGGGAGCTGGCAACGCGTCACGTCACTCGGCGATCTGCCGACCGCCGCGACCGACGTCGGCAACGTCACCTTCGCCCGCTCGGCCGACGGTTCGCGCTACTACGCCATCGACCAGTCCCCCGCTCAGCAGGCCGCCAATCCGGACAGCTCGCTGGCGGGGATCTACACCTCCAAGTCCGGCTCTCCGCTGGGTCCGTGGACCCGGATCGCGGACTATCCGACCCTCAGCGCCGCCGGATCGGCGCTGAACAGCAGTGGCTTCATGCCGGGCGTGCAGGCCTGGTACAACCAGTTTCTGCAGGTGGACCCCAACAACGCGGACCACCTCTACGCCGGTCTGGAAGAGGTCTTCGAGACGACGAACGCCGGTGCGACCTGGTCGGCCGTCGGACCGTACTGGAACTTCAACTTCCCCTGCTGGAGCATTGATCCGTCCCGGCAGACCGGCGCCTGCAGCCAGACCGTCCACCCGGACCAGCACGCGGCCGCCATCGGCAGCTACCACGGCAGAACGTACTTCTACGCGGGCAACGACGGTGGCGTCTACCGCCGCCCGGTGAACGGCGCGCAGGACTCGTCCGGTCATGCCACGGACTGGGCCTCGCTCAATGACGGCACCATCGACACCCTGCAGTACTACTCGGTGGGCATCGGCAAGGACCCGGCCTTCCGCGGGGTGGCGGTCAACGGCGGCCTGCAGGACAACGGGCAGTCCGTTCTGCGTCCGCACGACACCGTCATGGGCTCCAACTTCGGCGGCGACGGCGCCGACACGATCACCGACCCGGCCAACGGCTGCAACATCGCGCAGGAATACGTCTATCTGGCGGTTCAGGTCACCCAGAACTGTGCCGTGAACGACGGCTCATGGACCACCGACCCGACGAAGGCCACCTCGTACTCCGTCGCCCCGGCCGACAACGCCACCGGGGAGGCCCGCTTCATCGCCCCGCTCGCGGCGGACATCAGGAACAGCAACGCCTGGGTGGCCGGCGGCCGGCACGTCTGGACGCAGAGCCATGGCTACGCGATCCGCAGCTCCGGCGAGTGGACCAACGCCTTCGACCTCGGAGAAGGCCACACCGCCACCGCGGTGGCCGCTTCCGGCGGCAAGGTCTACGCGGCGTGGTGCGGCCCCTGCAACAACCAGGGTTTCACGCGCGGCATCGCCGTCGGCAACGCGGACGGCACCGGCTGGCACCAGATCGACCTCCCCGCGACCGGGGCGGACGGCACCGTACCCAACCGATACCTTTCCGGCTTCGCCATCGACCCGAGGAACGCCGACCACGTGTACCTCGCGGTCAATGGCTTCTCCCGGCACTGGACCGAAGGTCCCGGTGCCGGTGTCGGCCATGTCTTCGAGTCCACGGACGGCGGCACCACGTGGAAGGACATCTCGTCGAACATGCCCGACGTGCCGTCCGACTCCCTCGTCGCCCTCCCGGGCGGCGGCCTGGTACTCGCGACCGACCTGGGCGTCATCTACCGGGCACCCGGCAGCACCGGCTGGAAGCGCGTGGGGCACCTTCCCGCCGTGGCCGTCCTGCAGATCAGGACGGGCCCCGACGGGCGCCTGTACGCGGCGACGCACGGCCGCGGCATCTTCTCGATCGATCTGAGGTGACGGTGCGGCCCGCGCATCCGACGGCGCGGCCGTCTCCACGGAAGTAACGGATGTCCTGGCCGGATCGCCGCGATCCGGCCAGGACATTTGTACTGCCGAAGCCTGGAGATCCAGCTCTGCCGAGCGCACCACCCTCCGCGCGAAGCTCTTCCTACCAGAAGTTCTCACGGAGGAGC
Organism: Streptomyces sp. SID13666; assembly: GCF_010548325.1. Classification (NCBI taxonomy): domain Bacteria; kingdom Bacillati; phylum Actinomycetota; class Actinomycetes; order Kitasatosporales; family Streptomycetaceae; genus Streptomyces; species Streptomyces sp. SID13666. Next base: position 24,501 of record NZ_JAAGLX010000008.1, read on the forward strand.
CCGGACATGACGCAGGTCCAGCAGGTGCAGCAGGAGACGCAGAGCAAGGCCGCTGAGACCGAGCAGGAGTCCAACCCGCTGGTCACAATGCTGAAGCCGCTCGTCCTCGACATCGCCGTGCCGCTCGGTTCGTACTACCTGCTGCACAACGGCTTCGGCGTCGGCCTGGTCGCGTCGCTCATGCTGAGCAGCATCGTCCCCGCTGTCCGCACCGTCGTTGCGGCGGCCCGGGACCGGTCGTTCAACGGGCTCGCCGGCATCATGCTGGTGGTCAACCTGGTGGGAATCGTCCTCAGCTTCGTCACCGGCGACGCGCGGCTGATGATCGTCAAGGACTCGGCACTCAGCAGCGTGGTGGGGATCTCCGTACTGATCGCGGCCGCCACCGGGAAGCCGCTGATGTCGGTCGGCCTGAAGCCGTTCATGACGAAGGGCAAGGCCGCCAACATCCTCGCCTGGGACCGGCTGTCGGCCGGAAGCGCCCGCTTCCGGCGGGCGGAGCTGCTGTTCAGCACGATCTGGGGCGTCTCCATGCTGAGCGAGTGCGTCGCGCGGATCGTGCTGGCCTTCATCCTCCCGGTCTCCACCATGGTCTGGCTGTCGACCGTCCTGCTGATCGCGTCCGTCCTCCTCGCCGCGGTGGTCGGCGGCATCGCCACCAACCCGATCGAGCGGATGATCGCGGACGAGGTGAAGGCGGCCGACGAAGGCGCCGCGTCGGAGGCGAGTGCCATGGCGACGGAGACCGTCGCGGCCTGACACACGTCGCTCCCCCTCTCGCCTCCGGAAGGAACTCCCCTGCGCGCCAAGGGCATCAACTACGACACGGGCTTCTCCCCCGCGGCCTCCCCCGGCCCGCGCCATGACCTCGATCCGGCCGCGTACGGCGTGGTCAGGATGCTGCCGTCGGGCCGTGGAGCGGCCTATCCGGACCTGGCGTGGGAGCCGAAGGGGTCGTTCGCCGCGCCCGCCGCCGCGTACGGCCCGAAATCCGAGTGATACGTGCACGGATCTAGGCCCGGCCTCCATAACTGACGTACCGTCAGGGAATTCTCGACACCGAGGAGACCGAGGAGGAGGAGACGGCCGTGCCCCAACGCCCCGTTCCGCTGGACGAGTACCCCGTGCACCAGATCGCCCGATCCATGCGCCATGTCGCCAGCGGTGACCGCAACGCCTACGACCGGTCGATCTTCCAGGTCTTCGACCACGAGGGCCGGGCGCTGCTCATCACCGGCCTCGGCGTCTACCCGAACCTCGGCGTCACCGACGCCTACGCGACGCTGCTCCAGGGCGACCGGATCATCGCCGTCAGAGCCTCGGACGCGCTCGGCGAGGACCGGATGCGGCAGCAGGTCGGACCGCTGCGGATCGAGGTCCAGGAACCGCTCAAACGGCTGCGGCTGGTGTGCGAACCGCAGGAACCGGACCCGGACGGCGCGGACCCGGACGGCGACGAGGCTTCGAGCCTCTCCTTCGACCTGGTCTGGGAGGCGGACTTCCCGGCCGTCGAGGAGCCGCACCACATCCAGTACACCGGCGACCGGCTCTTCCTCGAAGCCAACCGGTTCTGCCAGGCCGGCAGCTGCCACGGCGTGATCCGCGCCGGCGGCCAGGAGATCACCGTGGAACGCGGCCGCTTCACCGCCACCCGCGACCGCAGCTGGGGCGTCCGCCCCATCCCCGGCGAGGCGCCCGGCCGGGCCGCCGAGGAGTTCCGTGCCGAGGGCTTCCACTGGCTGTGGATCCCGATCCGCTTCGAGGACCGCTTCGTCATGGTGATCCTCCAGGAGGACGCCGACGGCTACCGCACCCTCGACAGCGCCGTCCTCGTACACCCCGCGGACGCCGGCCGCCCCGACGAGCAACTCGGGCGCGCCCACGTCGACATCACGTACCGCTCCGGCAGCCGGCACCCCGAGTCGGCCGTCATCCACCTCACCGGGGCCGACCGCAAGCCGATCGAGATCCACGTCGAACTGCTGGGCGGCAGCCCGCTCGCGGTCGGCGCCGGATACCCGCCGGCCGGCGACTGGCAGCACGGCGAGTGGAAGGGCCGCGGCTGGCTGGACCGCCGCACGTACGACCTGGCGGACCCGGCGGGCCTGGGCCTGGCGGCGTACGGCGTCATCGACCACGCGGCCCGCTTCACCTGGGACGGCGCCACCGGCTACGGCATCTTCGAGCACGGCAGCTTCGGGCGGCACGACCCGAGCGGGTTCACCGGCTTCGACTCGGTGGCGCCGTAACCCTGTCGGCCCACGGCTCGTAGCCCTTTGGAGCAGCCCCGCGTACTCCCCGCCGATTCCGGCAAGGAATGGGGAGTAGCCGAAGCCCTGTCCGGCAAGGCCCGCAAGGAGGACCCGTGTCGAGCCCGACCCCACCCCCCGCACCGCACATGACCACCAGCACCCGCGATCCCCAGCTCCTCCGGCAGCGGCTCGACGCCTGGCTGCACGCCCGCGAACCCGGCGCGCACACCCGCACCTTCCACGTCCCGTCCTCCAACGGCATGTCCAGCGAGACCGTTCTGTTCGACCTCGCGGTGCCGCACCGGGCCGGCACCGCCCGCCAGCAGCTGCGCCCCTGCGTCCTGCGGCTGGCCGCGGACCCCGACGCGTACGCGGCCTTCCCCGTGTACGACATGGAGCGCCAGTACCGCACCATCCAGGCCGTCGCCCAGCACAGCAAGACCCCGGTCCCGGCCCTGCTGTGGCTGGAGACCGACCCGGCGCCGCTCGGCGCGCCGTTCTTCGTCATGGAACGCGTCGAGGGCCGAGTACCGCCCGACGTCATGCCGTACACCTACGGCGACAACTGGCTCTACGAAGCCGAACCCGCCGACCGCGAGCACCTCCAGCGCTCCACCGTCGACGTCCTGGCCGAGCTGCACACCGTCCCGGTGGAACCGGTCGCGTTCCTGGCCGGGCCCTCCGGCGACGCCCTGCGCGACCATGTGACGGCCCAACGCGAGTACTACCACTGGGTCGTCGACGGCCGCCCCCGCTCCCCGCTCATCGAGCGCGCCTTCGACCGGCTCGACGAACTGTGGCCGGACGACCCCGGCCCCACCGTCCTGAGCTGGGGCGACGCCCGCATCGGCAACATCCTCTACGCGGGCTTCGACCCTGTCGCCGTCCTCGACTGGGAGATGGCCGCCCTCGGCCCCCGTGAGCTCGACCTCGGCTGGATGATCTACCTCCACCGCTTCTTCCAGGACCTGACGGAACAGACCGGCTACCCGGGCCTCCCCGACTTCATGACCCGCGACGCCATCGCCGACCGCTACCGCGACGCCACCGGCCACACCCCCCGCGACCTGGACTTCCACACCCTGTACGCGGCCCTCCGGCACGCCAACGTCATGCTCCGCATCGGCTACCGCCAGATCCACTTCGGCGAACGCCCCCTCCCCAGCGACCCGGACGACCTGATCATGCACCGCACCTCCCTGGAGGCGATGATCGAGAACCGCTACTGGTAGACGTTGCCCTGACGCCCGGCGAGGGCTGCAACTCCGGGGAGAAGGTCGCCTCTTCCCCGACGTCGCAGCCCTCGTTGTCGGTTACATCGACGTGACACATCAGTCACAGATACTCCGTCGATCCCTGTGAACCACTTGGGTAACGTCGTACGTCGACGACTTCACGGGGGAACGATCGCATGGGGCACCGCCCAACCGACTGGCACTTACTCGATCTCGACGGCGACCCGACGCCCGGTGATCCGGACCGGGTCAAGACCCTGGCGACGCGCCTGGACGACTTCGCCGATGATGTCGAGGGCGCGCTACGTCAGGTCAAGGGACTGCAGAGCGAGGACGCGATCCTGCAGTGGGCGGGGCTGTCCGCCGAGGCGTTCCGCGACGAATTCGACGGTGTGCCGGGCAATCTCACCAAGCTGCACAAGTCCTACCGGCTCGCCGCCGACGCGCTCGCCGCGTACTGGCCCGAACTGGACCACTGCCAGCGCCAGGCGGACAAGGCCCTGTCCGACGGCCGCACCGCCCGCGCGCACCTCTCCACCGCGCAGACCAACCTGAACAGTGCGAACGACTGGGTCCGCACCGCCGCCGCCAAGGCGGACGAGTACGACCCGGCCAAGAACCCCGGCAAGGACATCCCCAAGCCGGACTCGGACGAGGTCCGCCAGGCCACCCGCAACGCGAGCCAGGCCACGGCGCGGCACACCGAGTGCCAGACCGCGGTCACCACCGCACAGACCGCGCTGGACGCGGCGAAGCGGCTGGCCGAACAGGCGCGCGGCATGCGGGAGAACGCCGCCAAGCGGACGGTCACCAAGCTCCACGAGGCATCCGACGCCGGGATCCGCAACCGGCACTGGTGGGAGAAGGCGGTCCACTGGGTCGCCGACCACTGGGATGAGATCGTCACCGTCTGCAAATGGATCGTGGCGATCGCCGGCATCATCGTCATGATCGTCGGCGGCCCGCTCGCATGGCTGGTGGTCGCCGCCGCACTCGTCGTTCTCGCCGACACCATCAACAAATACGTGCACGGCGAAGCCAGCCTCTGGGATGTGGCTTTCGCCGTCCTCGACTGCATACCCATGACCAAGGGCCTGACGAGTCTTGGCAAGCTGAAAGAACTCTGGAAGGCCGGCGGCCTCCTCAAGATCGGTGCCCACGCGCTGGGGTCCATCAAGAATGGTTTGCAGGGGATAGCAAACGGAGTACGCGCAGCCGCAGCGGGGCTCCGCGGCGGAAAAGTCGCAGTCGTCAGCCTAGCGAAGGGGCTCTCGGCCCGCGGCGCCAAAACGCTCGCCTTGGAGATCACGGGCTTCAAGGACGGGCGCCCTGGAATGAAACTCTTCGCACCCGGCGATCAGCTTCGAAAATACATGGATAGAATTCCGCACAATGGAAGCTTTGACGTAGGCATACATGGCAGTCCGACGAGCGTTGGATATCAGATAAAGAGTGGCGCGGCCCACCTTCCCGAGAATTGGCACAACTTCAATCACAGAGAACTTGCGGCCCTCATGAAGGCAAACGGCTGGAACGGCGAACCGGTTCGCCTTCTGTCGTGCTCGACCGGTAAGGTACCCAATGGTTTTGCCCAGAACCTGGCGAACCATCTTGGTACAACGGTTGAGGCTCCCAACGACTTCTTGTGGGTCTACCCGAACGGGAAGATAGCCGTAGCACCCTTCGACGCCGCCGGAAAGTCAATCCACCCGAGCATTCGTGGAAAATACGAAACATTCACCCCAGGGAACGGATAGGTTTCATGACTTCAGTATCGGCCCCCCATCGGATCTCCGAAACCGCCCATTCAATGGAAGCGACCCCAAACACTCTGTCCGAGGACGAAGTGGCACGTCTTGCAGAGTTCCTTGAATCGGCAGAGGCGCTGATCATTTCACCGGGCTCCGTCGCCGACCCCTTCGCAGAGAATGAGGACATGCGAGTGCGCGTCGGCATCATGACCGACGGCGAGTGGACCTGGGATCTCGCCTGGGCCGATTACGTTCTCTATCACAAAGTAGCCCCACCGCAGGAGTTCATGAACCATGCCCGGGATATGAACTTCTTGGCTCCCGAAATTCCCGTTGACCGATTGATGGAAATCAGCGAATCGCTCGGCATCCCCCTTCCCTGACCGGGGTGACATTTCTTCGGAACACAGCAGTACGTGAAGTATCGAAACCGAACTACCGTAGCCAGGATGTGGGGGACGTAGTGACCGATGACAGGCTTGCGATACCGCTCGATGCGCTCGAGGATTTCGCCGGGCTCCTCGGTTCGATCACGCAGCGGCTGAACGGGACGAGGAACCTGTTCCACGAGTTCGAGAACGATCTCGGGGACGGCAGCGTGGCCGGGGCGCTCGATCACTTCGAGTCGCATTGGAAGGACGGCCGCGGCGACATCGACAAGCAGTTGTCGGGTCTGGAGAAGATGGCCACGACCGTCGTACGCGAGATCCGCAAAGTGGATACCGATCTGGCCCAGGAGCTGGAGAAGGCAACCAAGCCGCAGCAGCGGCCCGGCACGAAGGAGCCCAAGGCGTGAGCACCAACCCGGCCGTCGATCCCCACGGTCCCGTCGATACGCCGGCCCAGGCCTTCGCGGTCTCGCTGTCCGTGCCCGAGTCGTGGTGGGAGTTCGACGTACGGCCGGAAGGCCGGGATGCCACCGTCCGGGCGATGGTCGACGAAAGGGTCCGGGACACACCCGAACTGGCGCCCTACCGGGCCGATCTCACGGCCCTGCTGCGCAGGATGGCGCGTGACGCCTACGACTCCGGTGCGATCTACTGCGGTTGCATGGCCGAGGGATTCGAGGGCGTACCGCTCTCCGCCACCGTGACGGTCACCGTGCTGGGCGCGCAGAACCGCCAGGGCGCCGCCCTGTCCACCGACCCCCTCGCCATCGCGGGCAGCCTCGCCACCATCACCCCGCGCCGCGAGGGCGACGCCTGGCGCACGGTCACGACTGTCGACATTCCCGAAGTCGGCACGGCCGCCCGCACCAACGGCGTTGAGGACATCCCCATCGAGCAGGGCGACACCCGAACGGTGCGCATGGCTCTCACCCAGACCTTCATCCCCATTCCCGGGACGACCGACCAGATCATCCTGATCTCCGGCGCCAGCCCCGTCCTGGATCTCGCCGAGGCATTCCACGACATCTTCGACGCCGTCACCTCCACCTTCCGGTTCATCACGGAAAGCCCTGACCCTCCGGCCCGGAACCGGTAGGCCCGGCCGCCCGGCCGGTGTCGTTTTCCGGCGGTGACATGAACGTGACGCATTAGGCACAGACTCTCCCTCGATCCCCCCGCGCGGCTTGGGTAACGTCATACGTCCTACGTACGGGGACCTCGGGGACGTACCCAACGCTGACCCGCCGGTGCCCACCCACCGACCGGGAGCCCTTCACTTTTATGCGAGCCCCCACAGCGCTCACCGCCGCCGCCCTCGCGACGGCGACCGCCCTGCTGCTCACCGCCTGCGGCGGGGGCGGATCCGACGGCACGTCCGACACGATCGACGGCGTCCCGACGACCGCACCGTCCGCCGCCGCGACCACTGCCGCGCCGACCGCCGCCCCGTTGACGATCGACCCGAGCCTGGCGCTACCCGCCGACCTGAAGCTGAATTTCGACTGGCCGAGGCCGTCGGACCACACGCAGGCGGTCGCATTGGCCGCCACGGCGAACTTCATGCAGTCACTGGTGCACGGAGTCGTGAAGCAGAGCGTGACGAAGAGCGGCCTGGCCAATTACGCGACGGACAGCGCGCTCGTGTACGGCAAGAGCTATGTCCAGCGCCATGTGGACGCCAAGAGCACGCTCACCGGCACCGACCACTACTACCGTCCCGTCATCAAGGTCGCGGCCAACAAGACTTCCGCCGAGGTCACCTTCTGCAACAACCAGGCCAAGCTGTACAGCAAGGCGATCCCGACCGGAAAGGTCGCCGTCACCCCGGAGAACAATGAGAGCTACAGGTTCTACGACATCGTCCTGATCAAGTTCAGGCCCAACGTCGATCTGTGGCAGGCGGCATCCATCGAAGTGAAGGAGAGTGCCCTGCAGTGCAAGCAATAGGTGGCTCGATACCGCTGCGCCGGGCGCTGGCCCTCGCTGCCGTCACCGTCGTTTCCGCGGCGGGAACGAGCTACGCCAACGACACGATTCCCATTCCGCCGAAGACACATGTGTCGGGTGGCAACGACACCCGCAACCTCAACGCCGCCGCCGGATACTCGGTGGTGCCCGTGACACCCGGCGCCACCGACCCCGGCCGCAAGCGGATCGCCTCGGTCGATACGTCCTGGACGCCGCCGCCTTGCTGGTTCGGGCCCAAGTACAGCGCCCAGCAGTTCAAGGACGAGTACACCAAGAGCTACAAGGAGCAGTCCCCCAACGTCCACGGCAGCTTCTCCACCGCCATGGGCATGGACCTCGCGCACTACCAGGACGGCTACGACTACCCCGGCGTCAAGGGGTACAAGGACTTCAACATCGAGCAGGAGGGCAAGGGCCAGTGGTGGGCCGTGTCCACCAACCCCGCCGCCAGCGCGTTCGACCAGATGTCGTGCAACGACCAGAATCCGCTGTGGGTGCCGAACGGCGAGCGGCCGCCGGGCACGACGAGGCACGTCATCACCCCGGAGATGCTCTCCAAACTCGCCTTCGCGAGCACGCGTCTCCCGGGCGTGACCATCACCATGAGCCCGACGACAACGCAGACGGTCAACCTGCCGACGTGGGTGTGGCTGCGGGAGAAGTACACGCCGGTGAAGGTCCGCGCGTCCGTGAACCTCGGCGGCGGCCAGGAGATCTGGGCGGAGACCACCGCGCAGGCGAGCAGTGTGCGGATCGAGCCCGGTACGTCCGATGCCACCGTGTTCCCCGCTTCGGGTGAGTGCCCGATCGCCCCGGACGGCAAGGTGGGCGCCGCGTACGCCAAGGGTGCGACCGGCAATCCGCCCTGCGGCGTCACGTATCTCCGTTCGACGGAGCACTCCGGGGCGTACCAGCTCAATGTCACCGCGACGTGGAAGGTCAGTTGGGTCGGCTCCGACGGCGGTGCGCCGGCCGGGCTGCCCAACGGCGTCATCAACGAGCCGAAGGCCGTCACCGTCCGCGAGATCCAGAGCGTCGTCCGCTGATCGTCCGCCCCGCCGCCACCCACCGCCGTGCCGCAACCGCAAGCAGACCTATCCGCCCGTATGGGATCATCCGCGCATTGGGAACGACGGGTGGGAGATCCATGAGCAACGTACGGGTGCGGCGGGACGCGGTGGTGGGTGTCGCGTTGGTCATCGCGCTGGGGGCGGCGGGGTGCGGGGGCGGGGACTCGAAGGCCGCGGACGACAAGCCCGCGGCTACGGCCTCCGTGACAGGCAGCACGCCGCCGGCCGGCGCGCCGGGCGCGCTGCCCGGGTCGCTGACCGGGCAGAAGCTGAGCTGGCGGCGGTGCCCAGCGCCGAGTGTGGCGCAGGGCGCGGACGGCAAGGCGCCCGGGAGCGAATGGCAGTGCTCGACGCTCAAGGCGCCGCTGGACTACGCGAAGCCGGACGGGCCGACCATCGGTCTCGCGATGATCCGCGCCAAGGCCACCGGCAGCGGCCGGATCGGGTCGCTGGTGTTCAACTTCGGCGGCCCCGGCGGGTCGGGCGTGGCCGCGCTGCCGTCGTTCGGGAAGGACTACGAGAAGCTGCGGTCGCGCTACGACCTGGTGAGCTTCGATCCGCGCGGCGTCGGCGAGAGCCAGGGCGTGAAGTGCCTGGACGACCGGGCCACGGACGTCTCGCGGCAGATCGACGGGACCCCGGACACACCCGACGAGGTACAGGCGCAGCAGGCAGATCTGCGGAAGCTGGTCGCGGCCTGCGTGCAGAACTCGGGCGACGTGCTGCCGCACGTGGACACGATCAGTGCCGCTCGCGACATGGATCTGATGCGCCAGGTGCTGGGTGACAAACAGTTGCACTACTTCGGCATCTCGTACGGCACGGAGCTCGGCGGCGTCTACGCCCATCTGTTCCCGGGCACGGTGGGCCGCGCGGTCCTCGACGGGGTGGTCGACCCGACGCTCGACCCGGAGCAGGCCGGCATCGGCCAGGCGAAGGGCTTCCAGCTCGCGCTGGACAACTACCTGACGGACTGCGCGAAGAACACCGCCAACTGCCCGGCCGGCCGCAGCCGGCAGGCCGGCGACCAGTGGATCTCCGCGTTCCTGGCGAAGCTCGACGGGAAGCCGCTGCCGACCGACGACGGCCGCAAGGTCACCCAGACCATCGCGACGAACGGGATCGCCGCCACGCTGTACTCCAAGGACGACTGGAAGTACCTGACCATGGCGCTCAAGGAGGCCAAGGCGACGGGCAGCGGCAATCTGCTGCTCGCCTTCGCCGACTCGTTCGCCGGCCGGGACCAGAACGGCCGGTACAACAACCTGATGCCGGCCAACACGGCGGTCAACTGCGCCGACGCCAAGCAGCGTTACACCCAGGAGCAGGTGCGGGAGAAGCTGCCCGCGTTCCGTCAGGCCTCCGCCATCTTCGGCGAGTTCCTGGCCTGGAGCCTCCCGGCCTGCACCGGCTGGCCGGTACCGGGCAACTGGCAGACGCCTGACGTCAGCGCCCCGGGCGCGGCGCCGATGCTCGTCATCGGCAACACCGGCGACCCGGCCACGCCGTACGAGGGCGCCGGGAAGATGGCAGCCGGGCTCGGCGCGGACGTCGGGATCGAGATCACCTACAAGGGCGAGGGCCACGGCGCGTACAACAGCGGCAACACCTGCATGACGAAGACCGTCAACGCCTACCTGCTGGAGGGAACGGTCCCCGCGAAGGGCACGACCTGCTCCTGATCACGCATGTGAGGGCCCGCACACCGTTTCCGGTGTGCGGGCCCTCAACGTATGCGCGACCAGCGATACCGCTAGTAGACCGGCTTGTGCGGCTCGACCGTGTGTACCCAGCCGATGACGCCGCCACCGACGTGCACCGCGTCCGAGAAGCCCGCGGACTTCAGGACGGCGAGGACTTCCGCGGAGCGGACGCCCGTCTTGCAGTGCAGGACGATGCGCTTGTCCTGGGGCAGGTTCTGCAGGGCGGTGCCCATCAGGAACTCGCCCTTGGGGATGAGCTTGGCGCCCGGGATGGAGACGATCTCGTACTCGTTCGGCTCGCGGACATCGATGATCTCGATGTTCTCGCCGTCGTCGATCCACTCCTTGAGCTGCTTCGGCGTGATCGTCGAACCCGCGGCGGCCTCCTGGGCCTCCTCGGAGACGACGCCGCAGAAGGCCTCGTAGTCGATCAGCTCGGTGACGGTCGGGTTCTCACCGCAGACCGCGCACTCCGGGTCCTTGCGGACCTTGACCTGGCGGTAGGTCATCTCCAGCGCGTCGTAGATCATCAGACGGCCGACCAGCGGGTCGCCGATACCGGCGAGCAGCTTGATCGCCTCGGTGACCTGGATCGACCCGATGGACGCGCAGAGCACGCCCAGCACGCCTCCCTCGGCGCAGGAGGGGACCATGCCGGGGGGCGGGGGCTCCGGGTAGAGGCAGCGGTAGCACGGGCCGTGCTCGCTCCAGAAGACGGACGCCTGACCGTCGAAGCGGTAGATCGAGCCCCAGACGTAGGGCTTGTCCAGCAGCACGCACGCGTCGTTGACCAGGTAGCGGGTCGCGAAGTTGTCCGTGCCGTCGACGATCAGGTCGTACTGGGAGAAGATCTCCATGACGTTCTCGGCCTCGAGGCGCTCCTCGTGGAGAACGACATTCACGTACGGGTTGATGCCGAGGACGGAATCGCGCGCGGACTGGGCCTTGGAACGGCCGATGTCCGCCTGGCTGTGGATGATCTGGCGCTGCAGGTTCGACTCGTCGACCTCGTCGAACTCCACGATGCCGAGCGTGCCGACACCGGCGGCGGCCAGGTACATCAGGGCCGGCGAGCCGAGGCCGCCGGCGCCGACACACAGCACCTTGGCGTTCTTCAGCCGCTTCTGTCCGTCCATCCCCACATCGGGGATGATCAGGTGGCGCGAGTACCTGCGGACCTCGTCGACGGTGAGCTCGGCAGCCGGCTCGACCAGGGGTGGCAGCGACACGGGGACTCCGGATCGGTAGGCATACGGGTGTACGGGTGGTTCTCTCCGTAACACTGCCACGCCGGTCTTCATTCCGAGACACCCGGTCCGAGGAGCGAGACCGAAGGGGATCAGATACTGGGCGGCGGCTGCTTTCGTAACGTTCGCACCGATTCGTCCCAGTAGCCGGCCAGCCCCTCCCACGGGTCGGTGCCGTCCCGGTCTGTGCGGTCCGTGAAGCAGACGGTGGCGGCGCCCTGCCAGCGCGCGATCCGCATCGCCGTCACCAGATGCGACCGCGGCACTCCGTGGACGAGGTGCGCGAAGCGCTCCGGCGGGTACGCGGCCGTCCACTGCGGGGCCTCGGACCAGCGGTACCGGGTCCAGGGGCCGGAGAACGTCACCAGCTGGTCGGCGATCTCGGCGTACCCGGGATACGGATGCGTGCCGTGCCCCAGCACGATGTGCCCGTCACCACCGTCGCCACTATCACTGTCAGCGCTGTCCCCGTCGTCCCCCGCCAGCAGTGCCCGCAGCGTCGTCGTCACCCGGCGGCACTCGTTCAGCGCGGAACGCTCCGTCGGCGCGCGGTCCAGGTAGAAGCCGTCCACCCGGTACCAGTCCAGGTAGTGGGAGGCGTCCGAGACGAGCGCGCCGAACGGCCGGGCGCCGAGCCCGGCGTCCAGATGACCGAGGACCGGCACCCCGCTCTCCCGGAGCCGCGCCACCGCCTCCGTGTACAGCGGGTCGGGCCGGGTGCCGGGGCCGCGCGCCACGTTCAGCACCACCCAGTGCAACGGGGTTCCCGGGCGGGCGAGTTCACCCCACTCGGCCGGTGCGACCAGCGGGTGCGCGTTCACCGGGACGCCGAAGCCGAGCCGGTCGGAACGGGCCTGGCCGCCCGCTCCCGGGCCGGCCCCGCCGGAGCGGTCGCGCAGCCCCGCACCCCAGAAGTGCGGCGGCGTCAGACGCGACATGCCGCCTCCATCCAGACGTCGGCCAGCGATTCCTCGAGGCCGATACGGGGCCGCCAGCCCAGCCGGTCACGGGCCGTCCGCACATCCGCCTGCTGCCAGATGCCGCAGCCGTCGGGGTACGGGGGCGGGCCGGGCGCGACCTGCGGCTCGTCCAGCTCGTGGAGGGTGCCGTCGTAGCCCGCGACATGCGCGAGCCCGGCCGCCATGTCGCGCATCCGTACGGCCCGGCCGGAGCCGATGTTCACCAGGCCCTGCGCGGCCGACAGCGACGCCGCGTGCACCGCCCGCGAGACGTCACGGACGTCGATGAAGTCGCGCTGCACGGCGAGCCCGCCGAGCTTCAGCTCGCCGTCCCCGCTCTGCATCGCCCGGCGCAGCGCCTCGGCCACCCGCCCCAGCGGTGAACTCGTCGGCGTGCCGGGGCCGACCGGGCTGAACACCCGCAGCACCACCGCGTCGAGACCCGAGCCCAGCACCAGCTCGGACGCGGCGAGCTTGCTCACCCCGTACGGGCCGCCCGGCCGCGGCACCGCGTCCTCGGCGGTGGACGCGCCGACCGGCGAAGGACCGTATTCGGCGGCGCAGCCCACCTGGACCAGGCGCGCGCCGGTACTGCTGCGCCGCATCGCCTCGCACACGGTCGCCACCGCCACCGTGTTGTGCCGGGTCAGGTCCCGGGCCCCGCCGCGGGTCGCGCCCGCGCAGTTGACGACGACGCCCGGGTGCACGGCGTCCAGGAACCGCGCCAGCGCTCCCGGCGCCCCGCTCGCCAGGTCGAACCGCACATCGGCGTCGTCGCTGCGCCCCAGCGCGGTCAGCTGTACGGCGGGGTCGGCGAGCAGCCGTTCGGCCACGTGCCGGCCCAGGAATCCATCGGCTCCGAGCAGCAGCACTCTCATCGGCCGACACCCCCCACCCGGTGTCCTTGCCGGTGCGCTGTCCCGCGCGGTGGGCGGAGCGAGGTCGTTCGGTGCGTGATCAACGTTTCTCCTGGTTGGTGTTGCGGAGGTCTGTCGTACGGGGGTGGGTGGCGGCGGGGGTGCCCGTGCGGGCACCGGTGCCGTGCGCCGAGGCCCGGGTGAGGGCGCGGAAGGCATGCACTACGAGGACGGTGGCGGCGCAGCCGCAGGCCAGGACGGGTATCGCCGCCGGGCCGAGCCACTCGACCGGGGCCGAGACGGCGGCCAGGCCCGGCACGTGGTGCAGTACGGCTGCGCCGAGCGCGGCTCCCTCGGGTGCGGCCGGCGCGCCGGTCCCCCACGCGGCCGCCCGCGTGAAGCCGTGCACCGCGAGCAGCCGGGCGGTGAACAGCAGCATCCCGAGGGCGGCCGCCCCGGCGACACCGGCGGGACCGGCCAGCGCGGCGGCGGCCCACAGGAGCGCGAGCAGCACCGCGAGATACAGCACGAGGGTGCCGGCGAGCAGCGGGCGCACCCGGGCGGCGAACTCCCCGAGCCCGCGGCTCGGCGTGAGTTCGGACCGCGCCCGCAGCGCGAACCGGTGGGCGCACCACGCGGCGGGCGCCAGGGTGAGGGCCAGCGCCACGAACGGGCCGCCGGCGGGCGGGTCGAACGGCGCGCCGAGCAGGCTCGTCAGCAGCGGACCGCCGCACAGCGCGAACGCCAGCAGCCACCCGCCCGAGAGCACCCCGCCGGCGCTCTCGTTACGCAGCGGGCCGCGTCGCAGCGCCGCCCAGGTGGCCAGCGCGACGAGCAGGGCGATCACCGCGCCGACGGCGGGCGACCGCACCACGAACGCGGCCGCCGCGGCGCAGCCCGCGCCGGGCACCACATGCAGCAGCCCGACCCGTACCGGTCCGACCCGTGCCGCCACCCGCTGCCCGCCGGCCCGCTCCCCCGCGGCGCCGTGCGGGACGCGGGCGTACAACTCGTCCGCGAGCGAGAACACGTCCCGGTGCCGGAACCGTCCCGCCACCCGGTCGGTGACACCGTGCGCCTCCAGCCCTGCGGCGATCTCCAGCACATCCACCGCCCCGGCGCACAACTCCTCATGCCGGTGCATCACCCCACGCACCGGATCAGCAGGCCCCCGCCGCCGCGCCACCGAGGCCCTCCCGGCGGGTTCGGCGTCACGATCCGGCACGTCACCATCCCGGGCGCCCGGACCCGCCGCCGAGGCGAGACCCCCGCCCTCACCGACCGGCAGGGTCAGCTCGGGCTGCAACTCCGACAGCAGGACCCGGTCGTCCGCAGCCGCCTCCACCGGGCGGTACGAACCCCCGCCAACGACGGGCAACTCCGGCGCGTGCGACCCACCGGTATCCCGGCCACTCGGACCCGCCGCCGAGGCGGGAACCCCACCGCCACCGACCAGCAGAACCGGCCCCGGCCGCGCCCCCGAGAACAACACCCGGTCGTCCGCAGCCGCCTCCGCCAGGCTAGGCCGCGCCCCCGAGAACAACACCCCGCCCTCCACAGCCGGCTCCGCCAGAGGCGTGCGGCCGTCCGTTCCCGGGCCGTAGCCCAGGGCCGCCACGACCCGCGCACGGATGTCGCCCGCCGCGTCGAGTCCGCGGCTGGGCGCCTCCATGAGCGGCTCCGCTCCGGAGGCGGCTTCGGCGGCGTCTTCGGCGGCGGCGTCGTGTTCCGGCCACGCGATGGTGTCGTCCGCGTTCACGCGGTCCGGGGCCGCGGCGGGATCCGCCTCGTCGGAAGGACCCACGCAGCCGCTCAGGCCCTCGGCTGCGGCTTCGGCCGTCGCGATGCCGTCCTCCCGCTCGGGCTCCTGCTCGCGCTCCGGCTCGGACTCCGGGGCCGGAGCCGGGTCACCGGCGCGACCGGCGGCCGGGCGGTCGACGCCGTCGGTGCCGTCGGTGCCGTCGGTGCCGTCGGTGCGGTCGGTCAGGACCTCTTCCGCGGCGGTCGCGGGATCATCCACCGGGCCGGATGCCGCCCGGCGGAAGGCCGGGGGGAGGAGGTCGGCGCCTGGGAAGGTCTCGTTGGGCGGGGTCGGGTCGGTGGGGACGTCGGAGAGGATGCGGGCGAGGAGGGCGGCCTGCGCGGAGCCTCGGGTGGCGGTCATGCGAGGTCACCTCCCGGGAACGGGAAGCCCGCGGGTTGCGGGCGGCGGGCCCAGGTGGGGGCGGGCAGCACGGGCGTGAGGCGGCCGGGGACATGGGCCTCGGCGGGCTCGGAGAACGGGCGCGGCACGCCGTCGGTGTCGAGCAGCGGCTCGCGGCGCACCGGACAGTGCGCGACGAGCTCCAGATAGATCTCGCGGAACGCGCCCACGCACCGCTCGACGGTGAAGAGTTCGAGCGCCCGCTCACGCGCGGCGGCGCCGAGCCGGGCGGCGCGGTCGGGCTCGCGCAGCAGCGCGAGGCAGGCGTCGGCGAGCGCCTTGGGGTTGCGGGGCGGTACGACGAGCCCCGTGCCGCCGATGACCTCGCGGACGGCGCCCACGTCGGTGGAGACCGTCGCGCGGCCGCAGAACATCGCCTCGACGAGGCTCAGCGGGAAGCCCTCGACGATGCTGGACAGCACGACGACGTCACCGGAGGCGTACGCGTCGGCGAGCTGTGGTGCGCCGGGTGAGCCGATCTCCTCGAAGGTGACGGGACTCTCGCCGACCGTCACCGCGTCCTGGGCCTCGTCGGGGAAGAGCTGGGCGGCCAGCGTGCGGCAGCCCGCCAGGTAGGAGTCGACGCCGCCGCGGACGTGCAGGATCCGGAGCCGTGCGCCCGGTTCCGCCGTGCGTATCGCGTCGAAGGCGTGCAGGAGCGCGATGAGGTCCTTGGCCGGGTCCGGGCGGCCGACCCAGGTGAGCGTGGGGTCGGTGTGCCCGCCCTGGGCGTCCGCGCCGGCCGCTTCCGCGGCTTCGCCGGCGCGGGCGAAGCGGGCGGCCTCCATGCCCGGGTAGACGGTCCGCAGCCGGGAGCGGTCGGCGCCGCAGCGTTCCTGCCAGCGGCGGGCGTGGGTGCTGCCCGGGGTGATCAGGGCCGCCTCGCGGTAGGACTCACCGGCGAGCAGCCGGTGGAACGCGGTCAGGAGCGCGCGGACTTCGGCGGAGAGGCCGGAGGCGCGGTGCGCGAGGAGCGCCTCGCGCAGCCGGACGCCGTACTCGGTGACCAGGAGCGGCGTTCCGAAGAACCGTTTGGCCAGCAGGCCGGGAAGGGTCGCGGGACCGCCGGAGACGGCGTGGCACAGATCGGCGGCGCCGAGCTCGTCCGGTTCGTACCAGGGCGCGGACAGCGGTCTCAGGGCGCGTTCCAGAAGTTCGGCGGCGGTGAGCAGGTCCGCCACGCCGACGGTGGCCAGCAGGGGTCGTACGCCGGGAGCGCGGCAGGCGTCCTCCAGGGCGCGCAGCGCCTGCTCGGACCGGAGCAACCCGGGCAGTCCGCCGTCCTCGTGGGCGAGTTCGGCCAGCCCGTACAGACCGGAGGCGAAACGGTCCGCCCGGGCACCTCCGTAGCCGTCGGCTCCCGCACCGGACACGCCGATGACGTCATCGGTGCGGCCCGCGGCGGATCCCTCGTCGCCGCCCGCCAGCGCGGCGACCAGCTCCCGGTAGTGGTGCAGGAACCGGTGGCGGCGCGCCCGGCGGGCCGCCCGGCCGCGGCTGCCGTCGTCCTCCGGCGGCGCGCCCCACAGGCGCTCGCTGCGCACCCGCCGTACCTGCGACGGCAGTTCGACCCGTCCCCCGGCCTCCGTCCGCTCGGACCTGCTGAGCGCGTACACCTCGAATTCGTGGCCCGGAAGCCCGCGCACGAGCCGGTCGCACCAGGCGCCACCTTCACCTCGTGCGTACGGGTAGCCACCCTCGGTGAGCAACGCGATGCGCATGTGTACGCCCCCCTTCCTTCGCCGGTCCGCCGGATGCATGGCCGGGAGGGCGGATACGTCTGCCCGGCGCGACGACGGTATGCCGGTACGACAGTGGCGCGACGGACGGTTGTCCGCCGCGCCACCAGAAGGGGTGAACGGTCGTAACTTCTCGCACCACAACGCGTTGTCGTCGCTTAGGGTGCGCGGAACAACACACTCCACTCACCCTGTCCGCGACCGTGCCGCGCTCCGGCAGGAAGCGTTTCCCGGACTCCCGGGAAGCGTTTCTCAGACTTCGGCGAGCCCCTTCCGGCTCGCGCGCCGCGCCGCGGACTCGACCGGGTCGAGCACGGGCACGGCCGCCAGCAGGCCCTTGGTGTACGCGTGCTGGGGCGAGTCGTACACCGCGTCCGCCGGCCCCTCCTCGACGATCTTCCCGGCGCGCATGACCGCGACCCGGTCGCTGACCTGCCGCACCACCGCCAGGTCGTGCGCGATGAAGACCAGCGAGAGCCCCAGGTCACGCTGCAGTTCACCGAGCAGCGCGACGACCTGGGCCTGCGTCGTCACGTCGAGCGCAGAGACCGGCTCGTCGCAGACGATCAGCTTCGGGGCCGGTGCCAGCGCCCGCGCGATCCCGACCCGCTGCCGCTGGCCGCCGCTGAACTCGTGCGGGTACCGGTGGTACCAGTCCGGCTCCAGACCGACCCGCTCCAGCAGTTCCCGCACCCGCTCGACGACCGCCTTGTCCGAAAGCTCCCCCGCCGCCCGCAGCGGGTCGGCGATCGACTCGCCGATGCTGCGCCGCGGGTTCAGCGACGAGACCGGGTCCTGGAAGACCATCTGCAGCTCGCGGCGCAGCGGTCGCAGCGCCTTGTCGCCGAGCTTGCCGATGTCCCGGCCGTCGTAACGGAGTTCACCGGCCGTGGGGTCGAGCAGCCGCACCAGCATCCGGCCGAGGGTGGTCTTCCCGCTGCCGCTCTCCCCGACGATACCGAGCGTCTCGCCGCGTTGGACGGTCAGCGACACGCCGTCCACGGCGGTCACGGTGTCCTGGCGCTTGCCGAACTCCCGCCGCAGACGGACCGCTTCGAGAAGCGGCGCTTCCACGGCAGCCTTCCGTTCGTCGCCCGTCCGCTGCTTCACGAGGACGACCGGCCGCGCCGCGTCCACCTGCGGCACCGCCGCGAGCAGTGCCCGTGTGTAGGGCTCGCGCGGGTCGTCCAGGACGGCGCTCACCGCGCCGCGTTCGACGGCGGTGCCGTTCCGCATGACGAGTACGTCGTCGACGCTGCCGGCCACGACACCCAGGTCGTGGGTGACGAGCAGCAGCCCCATGCCGGTCTCGGCGCGCAGCTCGTGCAGCAGGTCGAGGATCTGGGCCTGGACGGTGACGTCGAGTGCGGTGGTCGGTTCGTCGGCGATCAGCAGCCGTGGTTCGCAGGCCAGCGCCATGGCGATGAGCGCGCGCTGCCGCATGCCGCCGCTGAACTCGTGCGGCCGGGCGCGCGAGCGCCGGGCCGCGTCCGGGATGCCGACCCGGTCCAGCACCTGGACGGCCCGCTCGCGGGCGGCCCGCCGGGTGGCCTTCACATGGACGCGGTAGACCTCGGCGATCTGGTCGCCGATCGCGTAGTACGGGTCGAGCGAGGAGAGCGGGTCCTGGAAGACCATCGCCGCCCGGCCGCCGCGCAGCCGCCGCAGTTCGGTGTCGTCGGCGCCGAGGACGTCCGTCCCGGCGACCCGTACGGTGCCGCCGGTCCGCGCGCCGGTCCCCCGGTGCAGGTCCAGCAGGGCGTACGCGGTGGCGCTCTTGCCGGATCCCGACTCACCGACGATGCCGAGGGCGCCGCCCGCTTCGAGCCGGAAGCTGAGACCGTCGACGGCCCGTACGGTGCCGGACGCGGTGGGGAAGTCGATGACGAGGTCCCTGACCTCCACCAGCGGCTCGGCGAGGCCGGCCGTGGCGGCGGGATCCACTGCGGAATCGGTGGCCGCGCTCATGCCAGCACCACCCTTCGGTCGGCCAGCGCGTAGAGCACGTCCGCGGCGGCGTTGGCGATGACGACGGCGAAGCCCATGACGAGCACGATGCCCACCACGACCGGCAGGTCCTTGAGCTCGACGGACTGCACGAGCTTCTGGCCCAGCCCCGGCACGTTGAACAGCGACTCGGTGAGCAGCGCGCCACCGAACATCGTGCCCAGGTCGAGCGCCGACAGCGCGATCACCGGGGTGAGGGCGGCGCGCAGCGCGTGCCGTCCGATGATCGCGCGCTCGCTGACGCCGTAGGCGCGGAAGGTGCGGATGTGGTCCTCCGCGAGCGTCTCCAGCATGGAACTGCGGGTCAGCCGGGCGTACTTGGCGGACTCGACGAGGGCGAGCGCCAGCCAGGGCAGCAGCAGGTTCCAGGCCCACTGCTGCGGGTCGTCGGTAAACGGCACGTAGGAGGGGTAGGGCAGCCACTGCAGCACCGAGCAGAAGAGCATCAGCAGCAGGATGCCGATGATGAACACCGGGGTGGCGGTGCCCGCGAGGGTGAGCCCGGTGAGCAGCCGTTCGGTGGGCCGGCCGCGGCGCAGCGCGGACAGCACGCCGGTGCCGATGCCGAGCAGCAGCCACAGCACCATCGCGCCGATGGCGAGGGAGGCGGTGGCGGGCAGCTTGGCGACGAGGATGTCACTGACGAGTTCGCCGGTGCGGTACGACTGGCCGAAGCAGGGCGCGGAGCAGTGCACCGTACCGGTGCCGGTGCTGTAGTCGTGACCGGTGACGATGCCCTGCAGGAAGTGCCAGAACTGTACGTACACCGAGTCGTTCAGGCCCATCTGCTCGCGGATCTGCACGAGTTGGGCGGGCGAGCACTTGGGCCCGCAGGACAGTTGCGCGGGGTCGCCGGGCGCCAGGTAGAACACGGCGTACAGCACGACGGCCAGCACCAGCAGAACCACCGCGGCGGAGACCGTGCGGCGCAGCAGGAAGCGGATCATGACGCGGCCTCCTCGCGCTTGCGGCCGGTGCCGATGCGGAGCCGGCTGGCGGCCCGGGGGTCGAGGGCGGTCCTGATGCCGTCGGCGAGCACGGTGAAGGCGAGCACGCTGATGAACAGCATCGCGGCGGGCAGCAGCACGTACGCGGGATCGGCCTCGTACCAGGTGTTGGCGCTGGAGAGCATCTGGCCCCAGGACGGGGTGGGGGGCTTCACGCCGATGCCGAGGAACGAGAGCCCGGACTCGATGACCATGTTCGCCGGGATGAGGAGGGCGGCGTACGTGATGACCGGTGCGACGAGTGACGGCAGCAGTTCACGGCGGGCGATCCGCCAGGTGCCGGAGCCGGCGAGCCGGGAGGCCGCCACGTAGTCCAGGGACTTGAGGCTGAGCACCTGGGCCCTGACGAGCTTGGAGATGCTGCCCCACGCGACGAAGCCGATGATGAGCGCCAGCAGCAGCGGGCGCGGGAAGCTGTCGGGCACCACGGCCATCAGCGCGATGGCGAAGACCAGCGCGGGCATGGTGATCATGACGTCGGTGACGCGGCTGAGCAGGTTGTCCACGAAGCGGTTGCCGAGCCCGGCGGCGAGGCCGGTGCCGACGCCGACGAGGATCTGCACGAGGGTGGCGCCGAGTGCGACGGCCAGCGAGATCTGGGCGCCGTGCACGAGCCGGGAGAACATGTCACGCCCGGTGCCGGGTTCGACACCGAGCCAGTGGTCGCCGCTGATCCCGCCGAAGGAGCCGAGCGGTACGCCGCCGGAGGCGGAGTCGACCAGCTCGGGGTGGTAGGCCGTGGTGTTCTGACCCTCGATGGCGCTCAGCAGGGGTGCGGCGAGCGCCACCAGGACGAGGAGTGCGATGACGGCGGTCCCGGCGACGGCCGCGCGCTGGGCGCGCAGCCGCCGCCAGACCTGCCGGGCCCCCGGGGCGGGGGCGGCCGGGTTGCCGGCCGCCCCCGCCTCGACGGCCGTCAGGTCCTGGGTGGTCACTTGACCGAGACCTGCGAGATGTCCAGGACGCCGGTCCAGTCGCTGATCACGACGTTCTTGATGTCCTTGCCGAACAGCCGCTTGTAGACCGGGTGGAAGAGCGGCACGGTGACGGCCTGCTCGCCGATCTTCTTGTCCAGCGCGCCCCAGCGGACCGCCGCGGCCTTGAGGTCGGTCAGCTTGTTGATCTCGTCGATCTCCTTGTTGACCGCCGGGTCGTCGAGCTGCGCGTTGTTGAAGTTGGAGCCGTCCTTGACGATCTGCCGGCCGTCGAAGATCGGGCCGAGGAACGGGCCGCCGGACGGCCAGTCCGCACCCCAGCCGGTGAGGAAGAAGCCCGGCTCGGTCGACACGTTGTGGATCTTGTCGCTGAACGCCTTGTGCTCCTGGCCGTCGAGCTTGACGGTGATGCCCGCCGCCTTCAGCGCGTCCTGGACGGCCGTGGCGACCTCGGGGCCCTGCTCGTCGGCCTTGGTGACGTCATGGGTGAGCGAGACGGTGATCCCGTTCGGGTAGCCGGCCTCCGCCAGCACCTGCTTGGCCTTGACCGGGTCCCCGGTCTTGCCGGCCGGGAACGGGTCGTACGGCGTGTAGCCGAAGGACGCCTGCTCCGGCAGGTACGTGGTGGCCTGGTCGGCGAGCGAGGAGCCGCCGACCGCGTTGACCACGGTGGTGCGGTTGACCGCGTACGCGATGGCCTGGCGCACCTTCGGGTTGTCGAACGGCTTCACCTTCGGGTTGAAGGCGATGTAGTCGGTGTAGCCGAAGTGGCCGGTGCCGACCCGGCTCGCGAGCGCCTTGTCACCGTTGACCTTGGCCAGCTCGGCCGGGCCGAGGTTGGTGTCGGTGGTGACGGCCGCCGCGTCCTTGCCCGTGCCGGTGGACAGCCGCTGGTTGATCACGGCCTGGTCGAGACCCGACTGGACGTCGATGCTGTCCGGGTACGCCTTGCGCTGGTCGTCGGTGGCCTCCGACCAGTTGGGGTTGCGCTCCAGCACCAGGTGCTCACCGTTGTTCTCGTTCTTGATCACCTTGTACGGGCCCGAGGAGACCGGGTGCTCGGCGTACTTGGTGCCGGTGTCCTTCGCCTTCGGCACCGGGGCGAACGAGGTCTGCGTGGCCAGGAACGGGAACTCGCCCTCGGGCTTGTTCAGGTGGAACACGATCGTCCTGGCGTCCGGCGTCTCCACCGAGGCCAGTCCGTTCTTGTCCTTGTACGGGCCCTGGTACGCGGCGCCGCCGATCAGCCAGTCGCGCAGGTAGGGCGCGCCGCCGGACAGCTCGGCCGCGAAGGAGCGCTCGATGCCGTACTTGATGTCGGCGGTGGTGATGGGCGAGCCGTCCTCGTACTTCAGGCCGTCCTTGAGGTGGTACGTCCAGACGGTGGCGTCCTTGCTCGGCTCGCCGGTGTTGGTGGCCAGGTCCGCGGCGACCTTCGAGCCCTCGGCGCCGTTGGCCCGGGTGCGGGTGGTGAGCGTGCGGTAGACCAGCGAGGGAACGTTTCCGCCGCCCGAGGTGTACAGGCGGGCCGGGTCGAAGTCCTCCTGCGCCTGGTTGTTCAGCACGTAGAGGGTGCCGCCCTTGGCGGGCTTGGCGTCGGTGGAGGCCTTGGCGCCGCCGCTGTCCTTCGGGCCGCAGGCGGCGGCCCCTCCGGCGAGGGCCAGACCAACGGCTACCGCTGCCACGCGGCGGGATATGAGGGACAGTTGACGCATGAGAGATCGGCCTTTCGCGGCTGCGAGGTATGACGGCAGGATTCAACGAATACCCGCGGGCAGCAGCAGCCGCTTCCCCTCAACGGAGAAATGGCTCGAACTCAGGGGGTGCGTCTGCCCACGGATGGACAGCTCGGGGCGGAGGCGGAAAGCCTCTACGCGACCGAACCGTGGGTCACCGACAGAGAATGTCGGCTACGCAGATTTCGGCCACGCCGATGAGCACCAGCTTGATGCTGGCGTCCTCGGGTGCGTGGCGGTGCGACATGGGAGAAGAGTGAACGACGATCCCGCCGATGTCAAAATCCGGTCGGCGGGATCATTCGTGCTCAGGCGGTCGAAACCGCTGGTCAGGCCTTCGGGAACGGCCAGGCGTTGGGCTTGCAGGTGGGGCCGCCGTCGAGCGACAGGAACTTCGTCTGCTGCATCATGACCGGCGCGAGCTCGCCCGCCTTCGGGCAGCCGACGTGGCCGTGCCCGAGCCGGTGGCCGACCTCATGGTTGATGAGCATCTGCCGGTACTCGTGCATCCGGTCGGGGCCGAACGTGACGGCGCCCTGTGCCCAGCGGAACGCGTTGATCATGGTGCGCTCGGTCGACGCGGCGTCACATGACACATTGTCAACGGTGATGTCCAGGCCGGATTTCGCACACCACTTGGCAGTGGTGCCGGGGCTGGCGAGCGTGACGACGATGTCGACGGGGCCCGATGACACCCGCTCGAACGTCTTGGTCCCGCCGTGCCCCCAACTCCGGTCGTCGTTCAGGGTGGTGAAGACCGTCCGGGTGAAGAGCGCGGAATCGAGCGGCAGGCCCTTCTCCACGTCCACCCGGAAGCGCAGCACCTTCCCCTTGCCCGGCGCCGGGTCGTGTCCCGGCATCGTCTGGAACTGGCCGCTCAGGGCCAGCTTGGCGTCGAGCGGGTACTGCCTGGCCATCAGCTGGTCGTAGCCGGCGACGGCCACGGCGGGTGCGTTGGAGGGTGCGACGCCGGGCGTCGGACGGTCCTTCGACCGTGAGGCCGCGTCGCTGCCGTCGCGGGTCGCGCCGTCGGAGGCCCCGGCCTCGCTGTGTCCGGCGCCACCGCTGCCGACCTGCCCGGCGACGACCACGGCGAGCACCGTCACCACCGCGGCGGCGGCGATCCCGGTGAACGTACGGCCCTTGCCACCGCTCTTCCGGCCGGTGTCGGCGGCCGTGGCCTCCGGCAGGTCGGAGTCCAGGACGGGCTCCGGCTCCGGAACCGTCTCCTGCTCGACGCGCTGCCGGGGTATCCGGCGGCCGGGCGGGGCCTCGAAGGACTGCGGCGGGAGGACCGGCTCGTCGAACGTCTGCCACTGGCCGGTGTCGTACGGGTCCTGGACGGGGTGGACGGACTGCTGGAACGTCTGCCACTGACCGGTGTCGTACGGATCCGGGACGGGGAGGACGGGCTCGTCGAACGTCTGCCACTGACCCGTGTCGTACGGGTCCGGGAGCTCGTCCGGCCGGTAGCCGGTGCTCCGGCCACGGCCGCTCTCCGCCGCCCAGCCGTCCTGAGCGCCCCAGGCGGCGTGCTCACGGTGCTCGGGGTGCGGGCGGGAGTCCGGGTGGTCGCCGACGACGTAACCGCCGTCGTAGCGGGCACCCGGCGCCGGAGCCTGGGACGGGACGGAGACGGGAACGCCGACGTCACCCCGGCGTCTGCGGCCCTGGCCTGCACGACCGCCACCGAGGGTGCTCGATATGTCGTTGTCGCGGCTCTGCCGGCCGCCGCCCGCGCTGTGTTTCCCCACGCCCTCAATCAGCTCCTGCTCGCCGCGTCGCTCGTCGTGTCGTTCATTACGCGAGCGCCCGTCTTTTCGTTCACCACGTGACCGTCCGTCTGATCGAGCAGGTCCCGGAAGGCCCGTGCCACCACGTCAGGGTGCTCCATCATCGCGACGTGCCCGCTGTCGGGCAGCGTCACCAGCCGGGAGTCGCGGAACGCCTGGGACGCCTTCCGCGCCATCCGGAAGGAGACCAGCTTGTCGCGCCCCCCGTAGACCAGCAGCGTCGGCGCGAGTACCCGCTCCGCCTGCCGCCACAGAGAGTGTTGTCCACCCAAGGTGTACGCGTTGACGATGCCCCGTGTCGAACGGACCATCGCATCCCAGAAGTACGGGAGTGCGATCCGCCGTTCGTACTCCTCGACCGCCTCAGCCCGCGCCCGGTCACCGACCGACGAGGCGTCGCCGTAACACAGCGTGAGCAGTTCCTGGGTCCGCCGCTCGGCCGGCCAGTCCTTGGTCGCCCGCAGATAGAGCGCCGGGATCCCCGGCATCGAGACGAACGCCGTCGGCCACGCGGTGCGCTGCGGCGGAAGCTCCGGCAGCGCGGGCGAGACCAGTGTCAGCGTCCTGACCAGGTCGGGACGGGCCGCCGCGACCTTCGTCGCCACCGCGCCGCCCATCGAGTTGCCGAACAGATGGACCGGGCCACGGTCGCCCGACTCGATCAGCCGCACCACCGCCCGGGCGTGTCCGGCGATCGAGTAGTCACCGTCGTCCGGCGGCGGCGAGAAGCCGAAGCCGGGCAGATCCGGTGCCTGACTGTCGAGCCGGTCGGCCAGCCGGTCCATCAGTTGTGTCCAGTTCTGCGACGAACCGCCCAGTCCGTGCACAAGAACGGCCGGTTCGAGTCCGTCGCGCTCCGAGGTCCGCTCGCGGACCACCAGAGAGAGACCGGGCAGGCTCACATTTCGCTGCGTTTCCCCTGGTCCGAGCCGCGGCCCCTGCGGGGGGACGGCTGCGGGAGCGATCGCAGCTTGAGGAGACTCCGTCGAGGACATGGGGCAATGTTACGAGACGATCACGCATGCGCCTGTGTGTTCGCCCTCACAGGCTGCGCTCAGGACCCCGCGCTCCTACGCTCGACAGTAAGGAAGGGAGTCACCGTGTCCGACGAAGTCCAGATTTCCGAGGATGAATTCGAGGCCGCCGCCGACGATCCGGCCATCGAGATGGACATCGAAACCCCCGAAGCCGATGCCGCCGAGCAGCACACCGATGTCGTCCACCGCGACGACGTCCCGGCCGGGGAGGACTCCGATTCGCCCGTCGCGTCCGCCGATCCCGCGGACGTCGCGGAACAACGTCGTGTCGTCAACCTGGACGAGGAGGACTATCGCTGAAAGGTTCCAGGTAGTGAGAATGTGCTCTCGCACCGCGCACAGCCCCGTTACCGAAAAGTACGATGGCACCCGCAGTGTTCCTTCAACAGATTGGGAGGCGGCGTGACAGCCATCGAGCACACTCAGGCACGCCCGCGCGGCACCCGCCTGCCCCGCCGGGCCCGTCGCGAACAACTCCTGGGCGCGGCCCAGGAAGTGTTCGTCGCCCAGGGCTACCACGCCGCCGCGATGGACGACATCGCCGAGCGGGCCGGCGTCAGCAAGCCGGTGCTCTACCAGCACTTCCCGGGCAAGCTGGAGCTGTATCTGGCGCTGCTCGACCAGCACTGCGAGTCACTGCTGCAAGCGGTGCGTACCGCACTGGCCTCCACCTCCGACAACAAACTGCGCGTCGAGGCGACCATGGACGCCTATTTCGCGTACGTGGAGGACGAGGGCGGCGCCTTCCGGCTGGTCTTCGAATCGGACCTGACGAACGAGCCCGCGGTCCGCGAGCGCGTCGACAAGGTCTCGCTGGAGTGCGCCGAGGCGATCTGCGAGGTCATCGCGGAGGACACCGGGCTGCCCCGCGAACAGTCGATGCTGCTGGCCGTCGGCCTCGGCGGCGTCTCCCAGGTCGTGGCCCGCTACTGGCTCTCCAGCAACAGCCAGATCCCCCGGGACACCGCCGTCAACCTGCTGACGTCGCTGGCCTGGCGCGGTATCGCCGGTTTCCCGCTGCACGGCACCGACGGCCACCACTGACGGCCGCCGGCCAGCACTGACGGCTGCCCGCGGACGGCCACCGCCGGTTATTCCCCGTCGCTGTTCGCTACCGGCGTTCATCATCTTCGGATTCCACCCCTCCGAGCCCGGCTAGTGTTTCCTGCGTACGGCGCGAAGACGCGCACACCGCCAGACCTGGAGGTACAGAGCCGTGGAGGTCAAGATCGGCGTGCAGCACGCGCCGCGCGAGATCAGCATCGAGAGCGTGCAGTCGGCCGAGGAGGTCGAGAAGGCCGTCGCTGACGCCCTCTCCGGCGCGTCGCCGCTCCTGAGCCTGGTGGACGAGAAGGGCCACAAGGTCCTCATCCCCGCAGCCAAGATCGCGTACGTGGAGATCGGCCAGCCCGCCAGCCGGAAGGTCGGCTTCGGCGCGTCGATGTGACGACGGCGGAGGGCTCGCACCGTAATCGGGTGCGAGCCCTCCGTTTTGTCCGGCTCCCCGAAGGGGTAGGACCGTTATGCAACGGTCGGCCCCCTCGGGAAGGACCCCGTACATGTGGGAAGCAGTCGCATTCGCCGCGCTCGGTCTGGGCATCGCCTACGCCGCCACGCACTTCTTGCCCGAACGCTTCCCGTCCCGCGTCCTCGTCCTCGCCACCGGTCCGATCGCGGCCCTGGTCGGAGGTCTGATCACCCGTACGGTTCTCGGCGCCGGCCACGCGGCCGTGACGCTTCCGGTGTCGGCGCTCGTCGCGGCGGCGCTGCTCAGCCTGCTCCTCCGCCCCGCTGACGACCGGCGCTTTCTCCGCCACTCGGTCGCGGGGCGGGCCTGAGGACCACAGCTGAGGACCAGGCCTGAGCGAGGGTCAGGCGGCCAGCCCGAGTGCCGCCATCCGCTTGGTGTGCGCTTCGGTGATCCGGGTGAACATCCGGCCGGCCTCGGCCAGGTCGAAACCGCCGGCCACTCCCCCGACGAGCATCGTGGACAGCGCGTCCCGGTCGGCGACGACGCGCTGCGCCTGTGACAGCGCCTCACCCATCAGCCGCCGCGCCCACAGCGCGAGCCGGCCGCCGACCCGCGGGTCCGCCTCGATGGCGGCGCGGACCTTCTCGACGGCGAAGCTGGCGTGGCCGGTGTCGTCCAGTACGGCCAGCACGAGCGTGCGGGTGTCGGTGTCGAGCCGCGCCGCGACCTCGCGGTAGAAGTCCGAGGCGATCGAGTCGCCGACGTAGGCCTTGACCAGACCTTCCAGCCAGTCCGACGGAGCGGTCTGCCGGTGGAACTCGTCCAGCGCGGCGCCGAAGGGTTCCATGGCTTCCTTCGCGGAGGCCCCGATCTCGGAAAGCCGGTCCCGCAGCCGCTCGAAGTGGTGGAATTCGGCCGCCGCCATGGCCGCCAGCTGAGCTTTGTCCTCAAGCTCCGGCGCGAGCTTCGCGTCGTCCGCGAGGCGTTCGAACGCGGCCAGTTCGCCGTAGGCCAGCGCACCCAGCAGATCCACCACCGCGGCCCGGTAGTGGGGGTCCGCGGAAGCTCCGGCCCAGTCCAGGGCAGCGATTCCGGTGGCAGGTGCGGTCGTCTCGTCA
The DNA here is from genome assembly GCF_010548325.1 of Streptomyces sp. SID13666. NCBI lineage: Bacteria > Bacillati > Actinomycetota > Actinomycetes > Kitasatosporales > Streptomycetaceae > Streptomyces > Streptomyces sp. SID13666. Next base: position 52,978 of record NZ_JAAGLX010000008.1, read on the forward strand.
GGCGTCTCCATGCTGCGCACAATAGCCAAGTCCGGGTCCCGCCGGACCACCCCCGTAGCCCCCGCCGAAACATTTGATCGGGTGCAGCTGCGTGTTTCCGGGGTAGAGTGGTAATGCACTCCGCCGATTTTCGGCAATTTCCTGTGCACTGTACGCAGTATCTGGATGCCCGGTCGGTGGCCCGATCGGCTCCTACACCGACCGCCCTCCTGACAGCAGGAGGGGCCCACTCGCGGCATGTGCGAGGGCAGCGGTCCCGCGCTTCTCAGCCACCCACGGCTGGACGACACCTGCGCGGTCAGCGCCCGGCGTTCCTTTCCGGACGCGGACGCTCGACCCCCCTCACAGCCCAGTGCCGCGTCTCACAGAAGAGGCAAGCATCCTGACCACCACGACTTTCCGCAGCCTCGGAATCCTTTCCGAGACCGCCGAAGCCCTTGAGGCTGTCGGCATCATCAATCCGTTCCCGATCCAGGAGATGACCCTTCCGGTCGCCCTGGCGGGCAATGACATCATCGGCCAGGCCAAGACCGGCACCGGCAAGACGCTGGGCTTCGGCCTGCCGCTGCTCGAGCGCGTCACGGTCGCCGCCGACGTCGAGGCCGGCCGCGCCAAGGCCGAGGACCTCCCCGACGGGCCGCAGGCCCTGATCGTCGTCCCCACCCGTGAGCTGTGCCAGCAGGTCACCAACGACCTGCTGACCGCCGGCAAGGTGCGCAATGTGCGCGTCCTGGCCATCTACGGCGGCCGCGCCTACGAGCCGCAGGTCGAGGCCCTCAAGAAGGGCATCGACATCGTCGTCGGCACCCCGGGCCGGCTGCTGGACCTCGCGGGCCAGAAGAAGCTGAACCTGAAGTCGGTGCGCGCCCTCGTCCTGGACGAGGCCGACGAGATGCTGGACCTGGGCTTCCTGCCCGACGTCGAGCGGATCATGGCCATGCTGCCGCCGAAGCGCCAGACGATGCTGTTCTCGGCCACCATGCCGGGCGCGGTCATCAACCTGGCCCGCCGCTACATGTCGCAGCCCACGCACATCCGCGCCACCTCGCCGGACGACGAGGGCGCGACTGTCGCGAACATCACGCAGCACATCTTCCGCGCGCACTCCATGGACAAGCCGGAGCTCGTCTCCCGCATCCTGCAGGCCGACGGCCGTGGCCTCGCGATGATCTTCTGCCGCACCAAGCGCACCGCGGCCGACATCGCCGACCAGCTCGCCCAGCGCGGCTTCGCCTCCGGCGCGGTCCACGGCGACCTGGGCCAGGGCGCTCGTGAGCAGGCCCTGCGCGCCTTCCGCAACGGCAAGGTGGATGTGCTGGTCTGCACCGACGTCGCCGCCCGCGGTATCGACGTCGACGGTGTGACGCACGTCATCAACTACCAGTCGCCGGAGGACGAGAAGACGTACCTCCACCGCGTCGGCCGCACCGGCCGCGCCGGTAAGACCGGTATCGCGATCACGCTGGTCGACTGGGACGACATCCCGCGCTGGAAGCTCATCAACAAGGCGCTGGACCTGCCGTTCGACGAGCCGGAGGAGACGTACTCCACCTCCGCGCACCTGTACGAGCTGCTCAACATCCCGGCCGGCACCAAGGGCATACTGCCCCGGGCCGATCGGACCCGTGCCGGCCTCGGCGCGGAGACCGTCGAGGACCTCGGCGAGACCGGTGGCCGCGGCAAGGCCGGTGGGCGCAAGCCCGCCGTCGCCGCAGCGGCGACCGTGACCGAGGAGCGTCCGCCGCGGACCCGCACCCCGCGTCAGCGCACCCGCACCCGTGCCGGTGAGACCCTCGCCGGTGAGACCGCCGTCACCGCGGTGGATGCGGCCGCGGCCGTGACCCCGGTCATCGACGTGGCGGACACCGAGGGCGAGGCGAAGGCGGCCCCGCGCCGCCGTCGCCGTACCCGCGCCGCCGCTCCGGCAGCGGAGGGCGCTCCGGCCGCGGAGGGCGCTCCGGCGGCCGTGGTCGAGGCCGCTCCGGCCGAGGCTCCCACCGCCGAGGGCGACGAGGCCAAGCCGGCCCGCCGCCGTCGCCGTACCCGTCCCGCGAAGGCCGAGCCGGCCGACAGCTGACCGACCCGCGGAACAGCACAGCGGAACAGCACCACCAGCAACGCCGACGCCCCCGGTTCTCCACCGGGGGCGTCAGTGTTCGTCGGTGTGCAGTCGCTGCTTGCAACCTGTCGTACACACGCGTCGCGTAATCTCACGGCATGAGCAGACCCCCGACACTGGAGCTGCCCGAAGGGGCCCGTGCGTGCCGCCTCGCCACCGCGAGGGGCGACTTCGCGGTGCTGGACGCCGGAACGGCGGTCCTGGGCACCGCCCTGCTGGTGCCCGGGTTCACCGGGAGCAAAGAGGACTTCATCGCGCTGCTCGAACCGCTGGCACTGGCCGGCTACCGGGTGGTCGCGGTCGACGGCAGAGGGCAGCACGAGACGGGCGGCCCGCCCGAGGAGAGCGCGTACACCCAGGCCGAACTGGCCGCCGACGTCCTCGCGCAGACCGAGGCGCTGGGCGGTTCGGGTCCGGTGCACGTACTGGGCCACTCGCTGGGCGGGCTGATCGTGCGGGCGGCGGCGATCGACGCGGCACCGCCGTGGACGTCGCTGACGATCATGAGTTCCGGGCCGGCCGCCATCGACGCCGAGCAGCAGGCCAGGACGCGGATGCTCGTCGAGGCGCTGCCCGCGATGGGGATGGAGGCGGTTTGGCAGGCGATGCGCGACATGGACGCGGAGAACGCCGACGCGCCGGACGTCCCGCCCGCCATCGCGGAGTTCCTGTACCAGCGCTGGATGGGCAATGTCCCCGAGCAGCTGATCGCGACCGGCAAGCAGCTGATCGCGGAGCCCGACCGGGTCGCCGAGCTGGCCGCCGTACCGATCCGCACGCTGGTGCTCTCCGGCGACGTCGACTACGCGTGGCCGCCGGAGTGGCTCGACGAGATGGCGCTGCGGCTGGGCGCGCGGCGGGTGGTCATCAAGGGCGCCGAGCACTCACCGAACGTGGACCAGCCGGAGGCGACGGCCGAGGCGCTGATCGATTTCTGGAGCCCGAAGGGCGAGTGAGGAGTCAGAGCTGGGCGGTGAGGTGGTCCCAGAAGCCGTCGCGCAGCGAACGTCGCAGGTCGGCGTGGGCGCGCAGCGAGATGCCGAGCAATCCCTCGGCTTCGACGAGCAGTTCCTGGTCGTAGGCCGGCGGCAGATAGGGCCGGCCGGGCAGCAGTTCCGCGAGGGTGTCGCGGCCCCGGACGGCGAGCCACTGGCCGGCCACCCGGGCGCCCACGAAGTGCACGTCCGCCCGCGAGGGCACCGGCGCGTCACCGTACTCGGGCACGGGTCGCCGGGTCAGATACGGCTTGCAGAACTCGAGGTCGAAGGTGCGCTGGCTGTCGACCTCCCAGAGGAGGGGGTCCGCCTGGTTGCGTCCTTCGGTGGCCTCGATGCCCCACAGGTGCACCCGCGCGCCGTAGCCCTGGGCCGCCTCGACGGCGGACACCAGGTCCTCGTCACCGCCGATGAGGACCGCGTCGCTGATGGCGCGGTGCCGGGCGAGCGATTCGAGGTCGGTGCGGATGAGGGAGTCGACGCCCTTTTGCTGGCGGCTGGCGTTGAGGTTGCCGAGCCGGACCTTGACGTCGGGGAGTTCGGCGATGCGCTCCTGCTCGCGGGTGTGGATCCGGCGGCGGGCGCCGTCGTACCAGTAGACGCGGAGCAGCCGGCTGTCCGGGAAGAGCGAGCGCGCCTTGTCGATGAACGCCTCGATGATGCCCTCGGCGTCCAGGTCGAAGGTCTGCCGGTCCTCGGTGCCCGCGACGAGGCGGCCCGCGGCGGCGTAGACGTAGCCGGCGTCCACGAACACGGCGTGGGTGGCGGGGGTGGTGGCGACTTCGGCCAGGACCCGCTGCAGGAGCTCGTTGGTGCGCTCGATACCGGCGGCCATGGCGGCCAGCGCGTTGTCGTTGTCCATAGGTCCGCCATTGTCCCGTACTCGTGAGTACTTAGGCTCGGAAAAGTTTTCATTAGCGTAGGGAATGTTTTAGTGAGGGGGTTCGTTGACTACTCATGGACAGTGCGACGAAGGGAGAAGCACCATGCGCTTCGAGATCATGCGACTCGACGACCGGAACGGCACCGCTGTGGACAGCACAGTCGTGGACGCCGCCGCCGTCAACAAGATCGTCCAACAGGCCGCGGCCGTCGGCCAGCGGATCTACATCCGACCGGCGATCTGAGACAGCATTCGACGACGGCGCCCCTGTACGCAAGACGTACAGGGGCGCTTCTGCGTCCGGTGGGCGCCACGGGGGCCGTCCGGGTCAGCCCTCGCCGTGCACGAACCCCAGCACCCCGTTGGCCACCTGCTGAACGGCGATGGCCGAGAGCAGCATCCCGGACAGCCGGGTCACCAGCACCACACCGCCCTCCTTGATGAGCCGGATGATCGCCAGCGAGTAGCGCATGACCAGCCACAGCACGACGTGCATGGCGGCGATCGCCAGCCACACCGACGCCTGCTCGCCGAAGCCGTGGGCGTTCTGCACCGCCAGGATCACGGTCACGATCGCACCGGGCCCGGCCAGCAGCGGCATCCCCAGCGGCACCAGCGCGACGTTCACGTCCTTGGTCTGGGTCGGCTCGTCCATCTTGCCGGTGAGCAGGTCGAGCGCGATGAGCAGCAGCAGCAGACCGCCGGCGATCCGCAGCGCGGGGACCGAGACATGCAGGTAGTCGAGGATCTGATGGCCGAAGAGGCCGAAGACGGTGATGACGCCGAAGGCGACGGAGGCCGCCTGCCAGGCCATCCGGCGCTGCACCTTGGTGGCGCGCCCGGAGGTCAGCGCGAGGAAGATCGGGGTGATCCCGGGCGGGTCCATGATCACGAAGAGCGTGACAAAGACCGACCCGAAGAGGGTGACGTCGAGCATTTCAGTGGGGGCTTTCCGCGGTGGGCCGGCAAAACGGGCGGGGCGCCGGCGTCTGAGGCCGGGGCATCAGGACGCACGGCGGGAACGAGCGGCGAGGAGGCGGCGGGACGCGGGGCGCCGGGGCCGCCGGGGGGCGGGAGGAGCGCTAGACGGCGCTGATCGGGACCGCGCCGGTCGCCCTGCGCGCGATCTCCCGGTACACCTCGGGGTCGGTGACGAACTCCCCGAGCCGACAGGCCTTGCGGCTTCCGTGGTAGTCGCTGGAGCCGGTGGCGAGCAGCCCCGTCTCGGCGGCGAAGCCGCGCAGCCGGGCCCGGGTGGCCTCGTCGTGGTCCATGTGGTCCACCTCGATGCCGTCGAGTCCGGCCGCCGCCAGAGCGGCTATGACGCTCTCCGGAACGGTCTCGCCGCGCTTGTGGGCGCCCGGGTGCGCGAAGACGGTGACCCCGCCGGCCGCCTTCACCAGGCGTACGGCGTCGAAGGGGTCGAACTCGTGCTTCCCGACGTACGCGCGGCCGTCGTTGGCCAGCCACCGGTCCGTGAACGCGTCCGAGACGCTGTCCACGACGCCGAGGTCGACGAGCGCGGTCGCGATGTGCGGCCGGCCCACGGAGCCGTCACCGGCGATCGCGGCGACCTGCTCCCAAGTGACCGGGACGCCGAGCTCCTGGAGCTTGCCGACCATGGCCCGCGCACGCGGCACCCGGTCGTCCCGTACGAGCTCGCGCTCCCGGAACAGCTCGGGCTCCACGGGGTCGAAGAGGTACGCCAGCATGTGCATGCTGATGCCGTCGACCTTGCAGGACAGCTCCGCGCCGGTCACCAGCGTCAGCGGCGACCCGAGGTCGTACAGCGCCTTGGCGGCCTCGTCATGGCCGCCGACCGTGTCGTGGTCGGTGATCGCCACGACGTCGAGACCCTCGGCGGCGGCGTTGCGTACCAGCTCGGCGGGGGTGTCCGTACCGTCCGAGGCCGTGGAGTGGGTGTGCAGGTCGATGCGCACGGCACGGCTCCCAACGGCGCTAGGCGGTATACGGCACAGGCTTTCGGAAAATAAGGATAGCGGGCCGGGGAACCTGCGAATCTCAGGAGAGCAGCCGGGGAGACAGCGCACCGCACGACAGCAGGTCGACTTCCGCCCCCGCGTCCCGCAGATCGGTGAGCACCAGCTCGTCGTACATCATCAGCCCGGACTGCTCGGGCCACACGATCGCCCAGAGCCACAGCCCGAGCGCCTCGCCCGCGAAGACCGCCCGGTCACCGGGCGCGTCCTTCACATGCCACAGCGGGGTGGGCCGGCCCGCGGCCAGCACCTTGGTGTGCGGGGACCGGTCCACACACATCGAGGGGCCGGGATCGGGTCCCTGGATGCCCGCGTAGCGCGCTCCGAGGCCCACCCCCAGTTCCTCGGCGATCAGCAGCAACTCACCGGGGCCGCCGAGCGGCCCGGGACCGGAGCAGGCCACGGCGGTCGCCCGCCCGCCGCTGCGGTCGTCGCCCGCGGAGGCCACCCCGGAGAACAGCCAGCCGACCGGCAGCGGCCAGGGCATCCACACCGGTACCTTCGCGCGGTGCACCACCACCCCGAGCGCCTCGACGCTCGGCGGGACGACCGGCTGGAGCGGATACACGGTCCCGTGCACGCCGCACTGCCAGGCATCGGCGAAGAGGCCGGGCGCTCGCACCCGGCCACCACACTTCGGGCAACTGGGTTCGCCCCTCATAGAGCCCAACGGTCCTCCCGCGACGTGCCCGCGTCAAGGACGATCACCCGTCCGGCGTCGAGAGATCAGCCGTACGCACGGCGGGACGGGCTCCAGGGGCGGGACTTGTGGGGACGGAACGTGCGGCGGGACGTACGACGGGCGGGTCCGGGCGGGTCCGGACGGGTCAGTCGGGTCAGTCGGGTCAGTCGGGTCAGTCGGTGAGCGGTACCGACGCCCGCAGCGGGTCGCGCAGATCCGTGCCGTACTTCAGCCAGCGTTCCTGCAGCGCGGCGCCGCCGTGGACGCGCTTCCAGGCCGCCTCGTTCGGTGTCATCGGCAGCACGGGGAAGAACCGGACCGGGTCCAGCGGTTCGTCCAGGCCGAGGTCCTCGACCAGGCCGCCGGGCTCCGCGACCAGCACGGCGGAGAACGGCGCGCCGGTCCACAGCGGTCCGCCGACGTCCAGCGAGGCGCCGGGAGCCACCACGACGCCCTCGACCTGGGGCGAGGCGGCGAGCACGGCGAGCGGCCGCAGCACCTGGTCCACGGGGGCGAGCCCGGCGCGTACGGACAGCACCAGTTCGGCGCGCGGGCCGCGCAGCGGGTCGGCGACGGTGGCGAGGGGATCGCTCATCGGCTGCCGCGACATGCCGAGCGTCGCGTAGCGCAGCACATCGCCGTCGACGAAGCGCAGCACCTCGATACGGTCGGTGCCGAGGAAGGTCACCGCCGCCCTGCTGTGCCGCTCACCGAACGCCGAGTGCAGTCGCGCCTCGACCAGCTGAAGAAGATCGCCCATACCGCGGAGCATAGGTCCGCCGTGCCCGCGACAGGTAGGGGAACCGTATGGAACAGGCAAAGCCGGGCAGGAGCGCTCCAGGCGCTTGCTAAGGTGGGGCGTTGGCCCGCCGTGAAGTCCGGCGCTGCCATGGGTATACGTCATCCCTCAGCGGGGATCGGCCGGAGGAGGTGGGGTTGACATGGATCATAGTCGACCTTGCAGTCCTGCCCGCTCTTCCTTCCGCCGCCTCGCCGGCTGAGTCTTCGCGTTCCATACCCGGCACCGTCGCCGGGAAACACGGAAGTTCTCACTTCCCCATGGATCCGCGCCCGCCGCGGGCATCGCGCCGGAAGAGCGCCCTGAACTGCCTTGTGATCACCCTGCCTTGATCAGCATTTCAGTGCGGCTTCCGTGCCGTCGGCCAGTCCGTGAAGGAGCTTGCCATGTCGATGATCCGTGACCTGCGTGCAGTGGTCCGTCCCTCCCTGCGCAAGAGCGCCGTTTCATACGACTACGGCGCGACCCGTACGCCGAGCGCGACGAGCGCGGTCGTGGACTGCGCCGTCTACCGCGACGGCGCGCGCTGCAGCGACCACATCGACCCGGCCGTCGCGCTGGAGAAGGTGCGCACCGGCAGCCGCAGCGAGGGCTTCGTCTGGATCGGTCTGCACGAGCCCACGGAGCAGGAGTTCGCCGGCATCGCCGAGGTGTTCGGGCTGCACCCGCTGGCCGTCGAGGACGCCGTGCACGCCCACCAGCGCCCCAAGCTGGAGCGCTACGACGACATCCTGTTCACCGTCTTCAAGACCATCAGGTACGTCGAGCACACCGAACTCACCGCGACCAGCGAGGTCGTGGAGAGCGGCGAGGTCATGGTCTTCACCGGCCGGCACTTCGTCATCACCGTCCGGCACGGCGGCCACGGCTCGCTGCGCGCGCTGCGGCACCGGCTGGAGGAGGACCCCGAGCTGCTCGCCAAGGGCCCCTCGGCCGTGCTGCACGCCATCGCCGACCAGGTGGTCGACGACTATCTCGCCGTCACCGAGGCCGTGCAGGACGACATCGACGACGTGGAGATCGACGTCTTCTCCGCCGCGCAGGGCAAGTCCGCGCGCGGTGGCGACGCCGGCCGGATCTACCAGCTCAAGCGCGAGGTACTGGAGTTCAAGCGCGCCGTCTCACCGCTGCTGCGGCCGATGCAGCTGCTCAGCGAGCGGCCGATGCGGCTGATCGACCCCGAGATCCAGAAGTACTTCCGCGATGTCGCCGACCACGTGGCGCGGGTCCATGAGCAGGTGGTCGGCTTCGACGATCTGCTCAACTCGATCCTGCAGGCGAACCTGGCGCAGGCGACCGTCGCGCAGAACGAGGACATGCGCAAGATCACCGCATGGGCGGCCATCCTCGCCGTCCCGACGATGATCACCGGGGTGTACGGCATGAACTTCGACCACATGCCGGAGCTGCACTGGCGCTACGGCTACCCGATGGTCCTGTGCGCGACAGTCGCCATCTGCTTCAGCATCCACCGCGGATTCCGGCGGAACGGCTGGCTGTAGGTGGCCGCTGCCGGCAGTGGTGGTGGTCAGGCTCCCCCGGGCGTCGCCGGCAGGTCTGCCGGCACCGGGCCGGCCTTCCGGTCCGCCAGGATCACCAGTGCCAGGCCGGCGAGGATCACTCCGAGCGCCGGGTAGGCCATCGCCGGCGGGGTCTGGCCGAGCCAGAGTGCCGCGATGAGGGCCGCGCCCGGTGTCTCCAGCAGGATCGCGGTCGAGGTGGTGGACGGGCCGAGCCCGTGCACCACCCGGTTCAGCAGCGAGTGGCCCAGCAGCTGCGCGGCGACGGTGAGCGCGACGAGCTTCAGCCAGGTCTCACCGCTGTACCCGCCCAGCGAGGCGCCGGAGACCAGGCACGCGACGAGCAGCGCGACCGCGGTCGTCGAGTAGCAGATGTAGGTGTACGCGGTGGTGCTGGCGGTCCTGCGGACCTCGGCGCCCAGCAGGACGTACGCGGCCGCCGCCATGCCCGCGCCCAGCGCGAGCGCGTCACCTGCCAGCGCGCGGGTATCGGTCGACATGTCGATACCGGTCAGGATGATGACGCCGACCACGGCCAGCAGGGTGCCCGCCCACACCATGCGGGGCGGCCGGTGGCCGCGTATCCGCAGGATGATCGTGGTCCAGATCGGGGTCGTGGTGCACAGCGCGGTCGAGGTCGCGACCGACGTCATCGACAGACTCGGCAGCCACAGGCCGAAGTGCAGTGCGAGCGTCGCGCCCGCCGCCACCGACAGCAGCAGCGAGCGGCGGCCCATCCGGCGCAGCTCGCCGAGGTTGCTGCGCAGCACGAACGGGGTGAGCACCCCGATCGCCATGGCGTTCCGCCAGAACGCGATGGCCAGCGCCGGGGCGGCGGTCGCCGCGATCAGCGGCGCGGAGAACGAGACGCCGGCGATGGCGACGGCCAGCAACGTCAGGTCCAGCGGCCGGTGCGCGACCGCTGCCGCGGGGGGCACGGCGACTGGCGGGGCGACGGTGCGCGGCTCGGCGGACACGGGTTCTCCTCGGTCGGAACTGGGTCTCCGACCAGCGTAAGGGCCGTGACAAGAGCATGCTCCTGTCGTCCAGCGCTTGGACCCGCCTGGAGGGCCGCAGGGAACGCCGCGGAGCACGCCGCGGGGAAGGGCGCACCGAATAAGGTGAGCCCCATGACGGAAACCGCCGAACAGACCGCCCTCGTCGAGGAGGCCACCAAGAAGTCCGGCCTGGTCTGGGTCCAGGCCCCGACCGGCCGCCCGCCGCAGGCGGTGTGGCACGCCTGGGTGGACGGCGCGATGTGCGTGGTCGGCGGCGGCCCCGGGGAGCAGCCGCTCGGCGGGCTGACCGACGGCGGCACCGCGGTCGTGACGGTGCGCAGCAAGGACAAGGGCGGCCGGCTGGTCGCGTGGCCCGCCACCGTCTCCGCGCTCGTCCCCGACAGCGACGGGTGGACCGCCGCCGTCGAGGAGCTCAAGGGCAAGCGGCTGAACGCACCGGACGCCGAGACGATGACCGTGCGCTGGGCGCGTGAGTGCCAGGTGCTGCGGCTCGTACCGTCAGGACCGCCGAGCGAGCAGCCCGGCGCCATGCCGGACGGCTCGGGTGCGGCCGGCCCCGTTCCGTCGCCCGCCACGACCCGGCAGCCGATGCCGGAGGCGCTGCCGCGGCTGCTGGCCCGCCGCAGGAAGCGCGGCTGACGGTAGCCAGACCGTACGGCCGGGGCGGCGTCAGCCGCCCGAGGTGCCTGTCACGGACTTGCCGTAGTCGACGACATGGGCGGCGTCCGGCGCCGCGAGGGCGAAGTCCTTGCCCCAGTCGGCGAGCGTGAGGGTGCCGGAGCCGCCCGCGCGCTCGTACCGCAGCGGGTAGGGGCTGCCCTCCAGGGAGACGTCGAGGGTGCCGCCTCCGCCGCCGTCCGCGGCGAGGGCGATGGTGCGGGTGCCGTTGACCTTGCGGTGGTCGCCGGTGGACAGCTCGCCGTTGAGCGCGAAGAGCGCGTCGAGCAGCACCTTCTTGTCCGTGAAGCCACTGAACTGCTGGTAGGCGGGGTCACCCGCCGGCACCTTGACGTACTTGTCCTTCAGCTTCGCCGCGGCGGCCTGGCTGTTCTTGTCGGAGCCGGCGTCACCGTAGAAGTCGGCGCCCGCCTTCAGATACAGGTCGTCGTCGACCCGCAGCAGCTGGAACGTGCTGCTCTGCGTCGAGACGTCGCCGACGCCGCCGTTGCCGCGCAGCCGCATGTCGAGCTTGTACGTCTTCCCCTTGCTGACCACGGTGCCGGACAGCCGGACGGTCTGTGCCGCGGCGGCGGCGTCGCGGGCCCGCTGCTCGATCGTCTTGGGGGGCAGTTTGGCGACCCCGTTGGTCCCGGCGTCCGGGTCGCCGCAGCCGGCGAGGGTCAGTCCGGCGCACAGCGCCCCGACGAGAACAACGGATCGGCGGCCGGGAAACACGTGTTCTCTTCCTCCAGCGGCAGGGGAACGGTGGTGGGGAGACCCGAAGCTACCGCAGCGTACAGCTCCCTGCCGAGACCCGGACCGCACCATTCCACGGGCGACCTGGAGCCTGTGGCCTGCCCAGGGCCTGCCCGGTGCCTGCCCGGTGCCTGCCCGGGGTCGCCCGCCGCCTCCCGCCGCCGCCCCGCGGAGCAGCACCGTGCGGCAGCCAAGATCCGAGCGGGTTAGCCTGACAGCGACGAACCGTGACCCGCACGACGCCAGGAGGCACCGCATGGCCGCAGGTGCCCCGCGCGTGTTCATCTCCCACATCTCCGGTGTCGCGGTCTTCGACCCGGGCGGCGACCAGGTCGGCCGGGTCCGGGACCTTGTCGTCATGCTGCGGGTCGGCGGGAAGCCGCCGCGGGTGCTCGGGCTGGTCGTCGAGGTGGTCAGCCGGCGGCGGATCTTCCTGCCGATGACCCGGGTGACCGGCGTCGAGTCCGGCCAGGTGATCACCACCGGCGTCGTCAACATGCGGCGCTTCGAGCAGCGGCCGACCGAGACCCTGGTCCTCGGCGAACTGCTCGACCGGCGGGTCAGGATCGTCGCGACCGGCGAGGAGGTGACGGTGCTGGACATCTCGATGGTGCAGCTGCCGGCCCGCCGCGACTGGGAGATCGACAAGGTCTTCGTCCGCCGGGGCAAGGGCGGTGCGCTGCGCAGGCGCGGCGAGACGCTGACCCTGGACTGGTCCGCCGTGACCGGCTTCTCCCTGGAGGAGCACGGACAGGGCGCCGAGAACCTGCTCGCCACGTTCGAGCGGCTGCGCCCCGCCGACCTCGCGAACGTGCTGCACCACCTGTCGCCCAAGCGCCGCGGCGAGGTCGCCGCCGCCCTGGACGACGACCGGCTCGCCGACGTCCTGGAGGAGCTGCCGGACGACGACCAGGTGGAGATCCTCGGCAAGCTCAAGGAGGAGCGCGCGGCCGACGTCCTGGAGGCGATGGACCCGGACGACGCGGCCGACCTGCTCTCCGAGCTGCCCGAGGTCGACCAGGAGCGCCTGCTCACGCTGATGCAGCCGCAGGACGCGGCCGATGTGCGCCGGCTGCTCTCCTACGAGGAGCGCACGGCCGGCGGCCTGATGACCACCGAGCCCATCGTGCTGCGGCCCGACGCGACGATCGCGGACGCGCTCGCCCGGGTCCGCAACCCCGACCTGTCCCCCGCGCTCGCCGCCCAGGTCTATGTCTGCCGGCCGCCCGACGAGACCCCGACCGGCAAGTACCTGGGCCTGGTGCACTTCCAGCGGCTGCTGCGCGACCCGCCCTTCACCCTGGTCGGCTCCATCGTCGACACCGACCTGCTGCCGCTGCCGCCCGGCACCCCGCTGTCCGCGGTGACCAGCTACCTCGCCACGTACAACCTGATCTCGGCGCCCGTCGTGGACGAGAGCGGATCGCTGCTCGGCGCGGTGACGGTCGACGACGTGCTGGACCACCTGCTGCCCGACGACTGGCGCGAGACCGAGCTGCACGGCGCGGCCGGCGCGTACCACGTCGGTGAGGCCCGCCCGGACGAGAACAGGCCCGCCGATGCCCGCTGACGTGGAGCGCGAGCGCGCGAAGACACCGGGCGGCTCCACCGCCGCGCCGCGGCACCGGGTCCGCCTGGACCAGCCCCGCCCGACCCGGCGGCGGCTGCTGCCGGCCTACGACCCGGAGGAGTTCGGCCGGTTCTCGGAGCGGATCGCGCGCTTCCTGGGCACCGGGCGCTTCATCGTCTGGATGACGGTCCTCATCATCCTGTGGGTGCTGTGGAACGTCTTCGCTCCGGACTCGATGCGCTGGGACCAGTACCCCTTCATCTTCCTGACCCTGATGCTCTCGCTCCAGGCGTCGTACGCGGCCCCGCTGATCCTGCTCGCGCAGAACCGGCAGGACGACCGGGACCGCGTCACCCACGAGCAGGACCGCAAACAGAACGAGCGCAGCATCGCCGACACCGAATACCTGACGCGGGAGGTGGCGTCGCTGCGGATGAACCTCGGGGAGGTCGCCACCCGCGACTGGATCCGTTCCGAGCTCCAGGATCTGCTGAAGGAACTGGAAGAGCGGCGTGACGAAGGCGACGCCGGAACCGACCGGTGAGCGCCGTACCATCGACCGTATGGCTACCGACATTCACGGATCCGCTCCGACCGCCGACGCCGTGCGCGCGGCGCTCGCGACGGTGAACGACCCGGAGATCCACAAGCCGATCACTGATCTCGGCATGGTCAAATCCGTGGACATCGCGGACGACGGCACCGTGAAGGTCGCCGTCTATCTGACGGTGTCGGGCTGCCCGATGCGCGAGACGATCACCACGAATGTCACCACGGCCGTCGAAGGGGTACCGGGCGTCACCGGTGTCACCGTCGAGCTGGACGTCATGAGCGACGAGCAGCGCAAGGAGCTCGCCGGCAATCTGCGCGGCGGCACCGCCGAGCGCGAGGTGCCCTTCGCCCAGCCCGGCTCGCTGACCCGGGTCTACGCGGTCGCCTCCGGCAAGGGCGGCGTCGGCAAGTCCTCGGTGACGGTGAACCTGGCGGCGGCGATGGCCGCCGACGGCCTCAAGGTCGGCGTCGTGGACGCGGACATCTACGGCCACTCGGTACCGCGCATGCTCGGTGTCGAGGGCCGGCCGACGCAGGTCGAGAACATGATCATGCCGCCGTCGTCGCACGGGGTGAAGGTCATCTCGATCGGCATGTTCACCCCGGGCAACGCGCCCGTGGTGTGGCGCGGCCCGATGCTGCACCGCGCGCTGCAGCAGTTCCTCGCCGATGTGTACTGGGGCGACCTGGACGTCCTGCTGCTGGACCTGCCGCCGGGCACCGGCGACATCGCGATCTCCGTCGCGCAGCTCGTCCCGAACGCTGAGATCCTCGTGGTGACGACGCCTCAGCAGGCGGCCGCCGAGGTCGCGGAGCGCGCCGGGTCCATCGCGGTGCAGACCCACCAGAAGATCGTCGGCGTCGTGGAGAACATGTCCGGGATGCCGTGCCCGCACTGCGACGAGATCGTCGACGTCTTCGGCAGCGGCGGCGGCGAGCGGGTCGCCGAGGGCCTGACCAGGACCACGGGCGCGACGGTGCCGGTGCTGGGCCAGATCCCGATCGACGTACGGCTGCGCGAGGGCGGCGACGACGGCCGCCCGGTCGTCCTGAGCCACCCGGACTCCGCCGCGGCGCTCGCCCTCAAGGCGATCGCCGGCAAGCTCGGCGGTCGGGCCCGCGGCCTGGCGGGTATGTCGCTGGGGATCACCCCGCGGAACAAGTTCTGAGTTCATGACGGTGCCCCCGGCCGCAGTGCGGTCGGGGGCACCGTCATGCCGGCCGTCAGCCGTCGTACGAGGTGATGTCCTTCACCACGGCCAGTCCCAGCCCGTACGCGCTCATGCCGCGCCCGTACGCGCCCAGATGGGCGCCGCGCGCGGAGCCCGCCAGGACCCAGCCGTACGCGGACTCCCGGTAGTGGAACGTGGTGGGCTCGCCGTCCACCGGGAGCGTCAGGGTCGACCAGTGGGGGCCGGCCAGATCGTCGGCGAGGTCCCAGGCGGTCGCGATCTGCTGGTCGAGCCAGTCCTGGCGCAGTGCGCGTTCCATATGGCTGGGCCAGGTGCAGGACAGCAGGCCGGAGCCCGCCAGCCAGGCCGCCGAGGACACCGAGGTGGCCTCCAGTACGCCGGTGCCGTCCGAGCTGCGCCGGCCGGGACGCCGGGCGACCGTCACGACCACGGCGAACCGCTGGGCCTGGGGGTCGGTGGTCTCCGCCTTGATGGACGGTTCGTCGCCATGCCCTATCGAGCCGTGCTCCACGGTTCCGTCCGCGCTGGTGCCGACCGCGGTCAGCCAGCGGCGTCCGGTGAACGCCTCGTCCAGCCCGTACCACGGGAAGTCGGCCATCAAGTAGCCGTCGACCGCTCGATCCGCTGTGCCGGTCTTCGTCTCCATCGGGGTGGCGCCTCCTCCATGCCCTTTTGGGCTCCGCCATCTTGCCGGACCGGAGCCGGGCCCGGAGGCCAAAACGGCGCACGGTGATGGCGGACACATGGAGAATAGCCACCCCAAGGGGTGGAACGGGACAAACGGGTTGACTCAGGTCGCGTCGGAATCGAACGGCGGGGGCTCGTCCTTGTCCAGCGTCTCGCGCTTGCGGAGCCGGTCCGGGGTGCTCGTGGCGGCACCCGCGGCGCCGGCGGCGGCCGCGGCCGTGGTGTCGGTGCCGTTCACGGCATCCGTGACCTCGGCCATCTCCTTGCGGAAGTCGAAACCGTTGCGCAGATCCTGCAGACCGAGCTCTTCGTTCTCCAGGATGTTCTTGCGGATGTACGTCTTGGGGTTCAGGTCCTCGAACTCGAAGTCCTTGAACTCGGGCCCCAGCTCCTTGCGGATGTCCTCCTTGGCGCTGTCCGAGAAGGCCCGCACCTTTCGGATGAACGACATCGTGTCCTGGATGACCTTCGGCAGCTTGTCCGGGCCGAAGACGAGCACCGCAAGGATGACAAGCGCGATCATCTCCATCGGGCCTATGTCGAAGAACACCTTGCAGCTCCTTGGGACGTCCACAGCCGGGTGGGCAGGGTCCGGGTCGACTTACCGTACCTGGCCGCGCGGGCAGCGCGGGAGTGGCTTGGGCCAACACTACGTCGACACCGGGTAAAGGGTCAGCCCCCGGTGGCCGAACCCAAGATCAGCTCGACCGTACGCTCCGTTCCGGCGCGCACCAGGGTGAGTGTGAGGTGGTCACCCGGTCGGTGGCTGCGGATCTTGACGATCAGCTCCTCGCCGCGGTGCACCCGCTCGCCGTCGACCGCCGTGATGACATCACCGGCCTCGATGCCGGCCTGGTCGCCGGGACCGCCGGGGGTCACCGCGGTGGTGCCCGCCTTGCCGCCGACCCGGGCGCCGTCCCCCTCGTAGGTCATGTCGACGGTCACCCCGATCACCGGGTGGGTGGCCTTGCCGGTGTTGATCAGCTCCTCTGCGACCCGTTTCGCCTGGTTGGCCGGGATGGCGAAGCCGAGGCCGATGCTGCCGCCCTGGCCGCCGGCCGGGCCGCCGTCGTCGGCCGCCCGGATCGCGCTGTTGATCCCGATCACCCTCCCCTGCCCGTCGACGAGCGGGCCGCCGGAGTTGCCGGGGTTGATCGGTGCGTCGGTCTGCAGCGCGTCCACATAGCTGACGTCGGTGCCGTCGGTGGCGCCGCCGGCGGTGATCGGCCTGCGGGTGGCGCTGATGATGCCCGCGGTGACGGTGCCTTCGAGGCCGTACGGGGCGCCGATGGCGACCACCGGATCGCCGACCCGCACCGAATCGGAGTTGCCGAGGGTGAGCGGCCGCAGCCCGGACACCCCGCTGACCTCGATGACGGCGAGGTCGTAGCCGCTGTCCACCCCGACCACCTTCGCCTTGCTCAGCTGGCCGCCGTTGAAGGTGACCTGGATGTCGGCACCCTTGCCGGCGGCGCCGACCACATGGTTGTTGGTGAGGATGTGGCCCTTGGCGTCCAGCACGAACCCGGTGCCGGTGTCCTCGCCCGCGGCGCCCTTCACATGGATGTAGACGACGCCCGGCAGGGTCCTGGCCGCGATCCCCGCGACGCTGTCGCTCGCCCGGTCGGCGCTGCCCTCGGAGACCTGGGGCAGTGTCACCTGATCGCCGTCCTGGGCACTGTGCCGTTCGGCGTAGACGCCGGCCGCTCCGCCGATCCCGCCGGCGAGCAGCGCCACCAACGCGGCGCCCGCGATCAGCGGGGCCGCCCGTCCGCGACGGGGGCGGGCCGGGGTGCCGGGACCGTGCCAGGGAGCGGGCTCAGCGGCACCGCCGGACATGCGGTTGAGCAGGTACGGGTCGGGGAACGCCTCGTCCGGGGCGGGTCCTGCCGCCTCCGCGCCGCCCGCGCCGGGCACCGGGCCCGACGGGCGACTCCACCACTGCGGCCGGTCCGCCTCATCGCTCATTCTTCGAGCCTGCGGGCGGTATGCGGAAGTCCGCAAGTGCCACACGGCCGGATGGCCTCAGCCGTGCGGGTCAGCGGTGTACGGCAGGTCCTGGAGTGGCCGCCGGGGTCAGCGAGGCGGTCGGTGCGGGCTTGGTGACCGGCACGGACGCCATCAGCGGACGGGTCACCGAGGCCGGCGTGGCGCCCGCCAGCGGGGGATGCCGCAGATAGCGGTCCTCCGCCGAGTCCACCAGGTCGTTGCGGAGCGGTTTGAGGTCGGAGACCGAGTTGACGCCGCTGAGCGGGGCGACCGCGGGGCCCTGTTCCTCGGGGCGCGGGGCGCCGCTGTCGATCGCCGCGTCCATCGGGAGCGCACCGCCGAGCGCGATGGCCGCCATCGAGAACGCGCCGGCCGCCGCGAAGGCGAACCGCCGGCCACGCGAGGCCGAACCGGGCGAGGACGCCGAACGCTCGACCTCATGGATCCGGAAACCGCGGGACCGCACATCGGTCGGTGCGGCGAGATCGGGGCCAGGGGACAGGAAGGAGAACTCCTCCGCCGCGCTCTGCCCGAACACATCAGCACTGAAGAGGCCGCCGTCGAACGGGCCTCTTCCCTCGTCGTCGCCACCGCCCGGCAGTCCCTGGAGCCGGGCCAGCAGGCCCGCGGACAGGGTCGGCGGCGCCGTGGTCGCCACGACGTTCTTCAGCCGGCGCTGCTCATCGGCGGCTGTCTTGCACTGGGGACACGTCACCAGATGCGCGAGCACCCGGTCCCGGGTGTCATCGGGCAACTCGCCGTCGACGAACGCGGCGAGCCGATCGCCGAGATGCTGCTCGGCAGATGCGACGTGTTGCCGGCCGGTACCGCTACTGCTCACGCTCTCCCGCCCTCCAGGCCCGGTTTCGGTACGGCGGCGGCCAGCGCACGGCCCGGTCGGGCCGCGGGGGAACGGTGCTCAAGAGCCTTGCGCAGGTGGGAACGGCCGCGGTGGATCCGGCTCCGGACCGTGCCGAGCTTCACGCCGAGGGTGGCGGCGATCTCCTCGTACGACAGCCCCTCGATGTCACAGAGCACGACGGCGGCGCGGAACTCCGGCGCGAGGGTGTCCAGCGCCTGCTGGACGTCCGCGTCGAAGTGCGTGTCGTTGAAGTGCTGTGCGGGGGACGGCTCACGGCTCGGGAGCCGCTCCGCCGCGTCGTCGCCGAGCGCGTCGAACCTGATCCGCTGACGTCTCCGCACCATGTCCAGGAAGAGATTGGTGGTGATGCGGTGCAGCCAGCCCTCGAAGGTGCCGGGCGTGTACGTGGACAGGGAACGGAAGACACGGACGAAGACTTCTTGTGTGAGGTCCTCGGCATCGTGCTGGTTGCCCGTCAGGCGGTACGCCAGGCGGTAGACGCGGGCACTGTGCGTGCTGACGATCTCCTCCCAGGAAGGAGGCGTCCACGCCTGGTTCTCCCCGTCGGTGGCGAAAGTCGCGTTGGCGGGTACGTCGTTGCGTGAACGGTCAGCAGTGTTGGTCACGGATTTCGGCTGTCCGGAAGACCTGAGAATATGCCGGAGCACTCCCCGATCACCGGCCGCAGCCGCACCTCCCCTGTCGGCTCTGGTGGTCTCCAGTAGAGCCACTACCATATCCACCTCGCCCGTTAGCTCCGGATAAGTGCGCTGTCTCGCCGGGGACCTGGTCGGGGCGGCTGCGCGGAGGCACTTCCCGCGTACCGCACGTTCTCGGTCCCGCCCTACTAACGCGCAGTCCCATCAGCAGGTTCCCGGCTCGGGGGTCCCACCCAGCGGTAGCTGGGGGAGGATACAGTCGCCGGGCGGGCCGCAACACCGACGGGGACAGGGAGAGGGCCATTACCGGCAACCGGCAGGCGAGCTGGGCGTTCGCCGACGCCTTCGTCGCCGAAGACGACGCGCTGATACGAGCCCGGCGGCGCGCCCACGAGTCCGGTCTGCGCCCTGTGTCCCCCGGAACCGGCGCGACGCTGCGGCTGCTCGCCGCCGCCTCCGACGCCAAGGCCGTCGTCGAGATCGGCACCGGCACCGGTGTGTCCGGCATCCATCTGCTGCTCGGGATGCGGCCGGACGGCGTGCTGACCACCGTCGATTCGGAACCCGACCGCCAGCAACTGGCCCGCGAGGCCTACCGGGACGCCGGCTTCGCCGCCAACCGCGCCCGGTTCATCCCCGGCCGCGCTCTGGAGGTCCTGCCGCGGCTGGCGGACGGCGGGTACGACCTCGTCTTCTGCGACGGGGACCGTCTCGAGTACCTGGACTACCTCGGCGAATCGTTGCGCCTGCTGCGTCCGGGCGGGCTGGTCTGCTTCGAGGGGACCTTCGCCCAGGGCCGCACGCTCGACGCGGCCCATCAGGACACCGAGGCCGTGCGGCTGCGCGAGCTGATGCGCGCGGTCCGCGAGAGCAAGGCGTTCGCGCCCGTCCTGCTGCCCACCGACGACGGGCTGCTCTGCGCGGTCCGCCGGGGCCCGTAGCCGGGTCCCGGACACGGCAGCGGCCCCGGTTCCGGACCTGGAACGGTCAGGAATCGGGGCCGTGACGTTTATTGGGAACGCGCTCGTGTCAGGCGATGGCCTTCTTCAGCGCGTCGCCGAGGGCATCCGCCTCGTCAGGAGTCAGCTCGACAACAAGCCGTCCGCCGCCCTCGAGCGGAACGCGCATGATGATGCTCCGCCCCTCCTTGGTGACCTCGAGCGGGCCATCACCCGTCCGCGGCTTCATGGCCGCCATGCTCGTTCCCCTTCCTGAAACCAGCTCGGACTCGAACACATTGGTTCTCGACCATTATCCCGCATGTGCCGACCCGATGACCAACATCGGTTCCCATCCGTTCGAGAAACCCCTCCCACAAAACCGGCCAATTCGGTGATGAGACTGCGATACTTCGCCGCCGCACTCCCGTTCCGTGCCGCATTCGCCCCGTTGAATGTTTGACGTACGTCACATGTTCGCCTGTGGCGATGTCCGGCATGCTGGCCAGGACCGGAGCCGCGACGAAGGGGATCATCCATGTCCGACAGCGTGCTGTACGAGGTGAGCGACGGGCTCGCGACCATCACCTTGAACCGTCCCGATGCCATGAACGCCCTGAACGTCGAGACCAAGGTCGCGCTCCGCGAGGCCGTCCGGGGCGCGGCGGCGGATTCCCAGGTCAGGGCCGTTCTGCTGACCGGAACCGGGCGCGCCTTCTGCGTCGGCCAGGACCTCAAGGAGCATGTCGGCCTGCTGATGGAGGACCGCGAGTCCGGCACGGGCGCCACGATGTCGACGGTCCGGGAGCACTACAACCCCATCGTCACCGCCCTCGCGACGATGCCGAAGCCGGTGGTCGCGGGAATCAACGGGGTCGCCGCGGGCGCCGGAGCGGGTCTGGCGTTCGCCTCGGACTACCGGGTGGTCGCCGACACGGCGAGTTTCAACACGTCCTTCGCGGGGGTGGCACTGACCGCAGACTCGGGCGCGTCGTGGACCCTCCCCCGGCTGATCGGCCACGGCCGCGCCGCCGATCTGCTGCTCTTCCCCCGCAAGGTGACCGCCCAGGAGGCCCTGGAGCTCGGTATCGCCAACAAGGTCGTCCCGGCCGCGGACCTGGCCGCTGAGGCCCTGGCGGTGGCACGGAGCCTCGCGGCGGGGCCGACGGTGGCCTACGCGGCGATCAAGGCGTCGCTGGCGTACGGGACGGACCACTCGCTCCTGGAGACGCTGGAGAAGGAGGACGAGCTCCAGACCATCGCGGGCGCGTCGGAGGACCACCGGATCGCCGTGGAGGCGTTCCTCAAGAAGGAGCCGCCGCGCTACCTGGGCCGGTAGCGGCGCAACAGGTCTACGACCTGGTGGTCCGCACGTGGCAGCCGGCCAGGTGGTCGTCGACCAGGCCGCAGGCCTGCATCATCGCGTAGGCCGTGGTCGGCCCGACGAAGCGGAAGCCCTGCTTCTTGAGGTCCTTGGCCAGCGCCACCGACTCGGGCGTGGTCGCCGGTACGTCGTCGAGCGTGCGCGGCACCGGCCGGCCCGCCGGGTCCGGCGCGTGCGACCAGATGAGCTCGTCGAGGCCGCCGGCGCCCAGCCCGGCGGCCACGTGGGCGTTGGCGAGGGACGCGTCGATCTTGGCGCGGTTGCGGATGATGCCGGGGTCGGCGAGCAGCCTTTCCCGGTCCTCGTCGGTGAACGCCGCGACCGCCTTGATGGAGAAGTCCGCGAAGGCGGCGCGGAAGCCCTCGCGGCGGCGCAGGATCGTGATCCAGGAGAGCCCGGACTGGAACGCCTCCAGGCACAGCCGCTCGTAGAGCGCGTCGTCGCCGTGCACCGGACGGCCCCACTCGCCGTCGTGGTACGCCACGTACTCCGGCGCCGACAGCCCCCAGGGGCAGCGGGCCAGGCCGTCCTCGCCGGTGACCGTGCCGCGCTCACTCATGGGGGCGGTCCTCCGGGTCCTTGCGCAGCGAGGGCGGGGTGTCCGACGGTGCGTCCGGCCGCATGGGCGGCTGGTCGAGGACCGACAGCGAGAGCGGCGGGTCCAGCAGTGCCGGCGTGCCCAGGGCGGTCGCCTGGGCGCCGGCCAGGGCCGACTCCAGGTCCGCGATGCGCGCGTCCCGCTCGGCCAGCTCCGCCGCGAGGCGGTCCAGCACCTCGTCCGCGTCGAGCATCCGGTAGCCGCGTACGGCCACCGGCAGCCGCAGCCCGTCGATGTCGGCGCGGACCAGCGGGCGGTCGGCGGGCAGCCGGTCGTCGATCCGGTCCGGGTCCGCGTCGCGGAGCGGGCCGCCGTCGCCGAGTACGGCCAGTGCCACTGCGGCGACCACCGCGACCAGCGCGATGAGCATGAACCAGAACAAGACCGTCTCCCGGGGCCGCGCGATGTGTTTGCACGATGGTGCCATGTCCGGCCCCCGCCGGACCCTCCTGTGGGGAGCCGGCACCCTCCTGCGGCTATCGTCGCCGGTGGGCGATCTACAGGAGGCACACGCAAATGCTGCGGCTGGGCACGCGGGAGTTCGGCGACGACGAGCTGGTCATCATGGCGATCGTGAACCGGACACCCGATTCGTTCTACGACCAGGGCGCCACGTTCAGCGATGAACCGGCCCTGCTGCGCGTGGAACGGGCGGTGTCCGAGGGCGCCGCGATCATCGACATCGGCGGGGTCAAGGCCGGTCCCGGAGAGGACGTCTCGGCCGAGGAGGAGATCCGCCGCACGGTCGCCTTCGTCGCAGAGGTCCGCCGGCGGCACCCGGACGTCGTGATCAGCGTCGACACCTGGCGGCACGAGGTGGGCGAGGCGGCCTGCGAGGCGGGCGCCGATCTGCTGAACGACGCCTGGGGCGGCGTCGACCCGAAGCTGGCCGAGGTCGCCGCCCGCTACGACGCCGGGCTGGTCTGCACGCACGCCGGCGGCGTCGAGCCGCGCACCCGCCCGCACCGGACCGGGTACGAGGACGTCATGGCGGACATCCTGCGGGTCACCGTGGGCCTCGCGGAGCGGGCCGTCGGGCTCGGTGTGCGGCGCGACGCCGTCCTCATCGACCCCGGGCACGACTTCGGCAAGAACACCCGGCACTCGCTGGAGGCGACCCGGCGGCTCCCGGAGATGACGGAGACCGGGTGGCCGGTGCTGGTGTCGCTGTCCAACAAGGACTTCGTGGGCGAGACGCTCGACCGCCCGGTCAAGGAACGGCTGATCGGGACGCTGGCGACCACCGCGGTCTCGGCCTGGCTCGGGGCCCGGGTGTACCGCGTCCACGAGGTCGCCGAGACCCGCCAGGTACTGGACATGGTGGCCTCCATCGCGGGCCACCGGCCGCCCGCGGTCGCCCGCCGCGGGCTGGCGTAAGGGGCGCGGCTCAGCCCTCGGTCTCCTTGGTCACCAGGGCCACGGCCTCGTCCACGTCGTCGGTCAGATGGAACAGCTCCAGATCGGCCGCGGAGGCCTTGCCGCCCTCGATCAGGGTGCCCCGGACCCAGTCGACGAGGCCGCTCCAGTACGCGGTGCCGAACAGGACGATCGGGAACCGGGTGACCTTCTTCGTCTGGACGAGGGTGATGGCCTCGAACAGCTCGTCCAGGGTGCCGAAACCGCCGGGGAGCACGACGAAGCCGCGCGCGTACTTCACGAACATCGTCTTGCGGACGAAGAAGTAGCGGAAGTTCACCCCGATGTCGACGTAGGGGTTGAGGCCCTGCTCGAAGGGCAGCTCGATGCCGAGCCCGACGGACACCCCGCCGGCCTCGCCCGCGCCCTTGTTGGCGGCCTCCATCGCACCGGGGCCGCCGCCGGTGATCACCGCGAAGCCGGCCTCGGCCAGCGCGCGGCCGATCGAGATGCCCGCCGCGTACTCCACGGAGTCGACCGGGGTGCGCGCGGAGCCGAACACGCTGACCGCGGGGCCGAGTTCGGCCAGGGCGCCGAATCCCTCGACGAACTCGGACTGGATGCGCATGACCCGCCAGGGATCGCCGTGCACCCATTCCGAGGGGCCGCGGCTGTCCAGCAACCGCTGGTCGGTGGTGCCGGCCTGTACCTGGCCGCGCCGCCGGACCACCGGCCCGGTGTGCCGTTCCGGCCAGCCCTGTCCCTGCGGAGAAGAGTGCTCGGCCGCCTCGTTGGCCGCCGCTGCCGCCTCCTGCGCGTTGCTCGTGTCCCTGCGTGCGGTACTCATGCGAGCAGCGTACGACGCATCACGGCGCGTCCGGGCTGGCCAGCGGCACAACGCGCGGAGCCTCCAGGTGGCTGCTCACCCAGGTGAGCGCGTCGGGGAACATCCGTCCCCAGGTCTTCCAGTTGTGGCCGCCGGTGTCCAGCAGCATCGGGGTGACGGTCGTCGGCGCCTGCACCGCGTGCCCGAGCCACTCGGCGAACCGCGGCGGGCTCTCGGGGTCCTGGACGCTCGACCCCACCAGGAGGTCCACGTTCGGCTTGGTGTTGTGGGCCAGCCACAGCGGTGAACGGGGGCCCTCGGCGGGGTTGTCGGGGGCCAGCGCGGCGCCCGCCACGTACCGGGAGGGGTAGTCGAGGGCGAGCCGGGCGGCGCAGTAGCCGCCGGTCGATATGCCCATCACCGCCCAGCCGCTCGGGGCGGGCAGCGTACGGAAGTTGTGCGCGACCACGTCCGGCACGTCCTGGGCGAGCCAGGTGCCGCCCTTGCCCCGGCCCGGCGCGTCGGCGCAGCCGGCCTTGGCGCCCTTGGGCGTGATCGTCGGCAGGACGAGGATGGCCGGCTCGGCCTTGCCCTCGGTGATCTGCCGCTCCATGATCTGGCCGAGCCGCATGGCGCGCAGGAAGCTGCGCGGGCTCCCGGGCAGGCCGTGCAGCACCACGATCACCGGGAAGCGGGTGTTCGCGTACTCCTTCTTGTCGTACTGCGGCGGCGTCCAGACCATGACGTCACCCGACGCGCCGGATTTGGCGCCGAGCACGTCCGCCTTGCGGAACCCCTGCGCGTACGGGGCGAACTTCACCGTCAGCTGCGCCGGTCCCGGCGGGGGCGCCTTGTGCTTCGCGGAGGTGTTCATGCTGCCGCCCCCGCTGCCGCCGCCGAGCAGGTCGTCCCAGGAGGCGTAGAAGCCGTACTGGTTGTTCACCCCGGCCATCACCACGAAGACCGCCGTCAGCTGGCACACCACGATCATCCCGACGCGGGCGGGCAGCCGGACCAGCCGGGGGCCCGGCACACGCCCCCACAGCAGCACCGCCCCCGCCACGGCCACGACGGCCGCGACGATGAGCACCACGAAGAACAGCGGACTGGTCAGTCCCATGGAACGGCCTTCTTTCCCCCCACACGATCGGTTGCATCCGATCACACCATGGTGGGAACATCACGCGGATAACGGCCCGTGCGGTTCCCACCCAGCCCCCCGCCGGGTCCTGGGCGTCAGGCGGTGAGCCAGGCCCGCAGCCGCTCCTCGGCCTCCAGGACGGCGGCCACCGACACGTTCTCCTCGCGGGTGTGGGCCAGCTTGGGATTGCCGGGACCGTAGTTGACGGCCGGGATGCCGAGGGCGGAGAAACGGGCCACGTCGGTCCAGGATTCCTTGCCGAAAGGCTCAGTTCCGATGGCCGCGACGAACGCGGCGGCGGCCGGCTGGGACAGTCCGGGCAGCGCGCCGGGCGCGCTGTCGGTGGGCACGACCTCGAATCCCTCGAAGACCTCGGTGACGTGCGCGAGCGCCTCGGCCTCGGTCTGATCGGGCGAGAACCGGTAGTTGACGATCACGGCGCACGTGTCGGGAATCACATTCCCCGCGTGCCCGCCCTCGATCATCACCGCGTTCAGGCCCTCGGGGTAGACCAGCCCGTCGATGACGACCCGGCGGGGCTCGTAGGCGGCGAGCCGGGCGAGGATCGGCGCGGCCTTGTGGATGGCGTTCTCACCGAGCCAGCTGCGCGCGGAGTGGGCGCGGCGGCCGGTGGTCTGCACCCTGACCCGCAGGGTGCCCTGGCAACCGCCGTGCACCTGGGCGTCGGTGGGCTCCAGGAGCACCGCGAAGTCGCCCGCCAGCCACTCCGGGTGGTTCTCGACGAGCCGCTTGAGGCCGTTGAACTGGGCGGCGATCTCCTCGGCGTCGTAGAAGACGAAGGTGAGGTCGCGGTTGGGCTCGGGCACGGTTGCGGCGAGGCGCAGCTGTACGGCGAGGCCGGACTTCATGTCGGTGGTGCCGCAGCCCCACAGCAGTCCGTCGGCGTCGAGCCGGGACGGCAGGTTGTCCGCGATCGGCACCGTGTCCAGGTGTCCGGCGAGCACCACCCGCTCGGCGCGGCCCAGGTTCGTCCGTGCCACGACCGCGTCCCCGTCCCGGTCCACGGTCAGGTGCGGAAGGGCGCGCAGCGCCTCCTCCACGATGTCGGCCAGCGCCTTCTCGGCGAGGCTGACAGAAGGGATGTCCACGAGCTGCGCCGTGACGGCGGCGGCATCCTGGCTGAGGTCGAGCGGGCTTGCGGTCATGCCCCCGACCCTACCGGCGGTGCCCGGAGGCCTCCCGCGACGTGCGCACGTCCGGCGTCGGCGTTCGGGCTCCGGGAGCGGTGTGTGGGTACGGTGGGCCTCATGTCCCAGCCTTCGCCGACGCCGGAGCGGCGTCCTCGCCGGAACGGCCGCCGACTCCGGCTGACCGTGGCGGGCCTCGTCCTGCTCGGGATCGCCGGATACGGCGCCTACTACGTCGTCGAGAGCCGCTCCCAGCGCGCCGGGTGCACGGTCGCGGCGGACGGCAACACCATGGAGCTCGAATCGCAGCAGGCGGCGAACGCCTCGACGATCGCCGCGGTCGCGACGTCCAGGGGGCTGCCGGAGCGGGCGCTGACGATAGCGCTGGCCACCTCGATGCAGGAGTCGATGCTCCGCAATCTCGACCACGGCGACCGGGACTCGCTCGGCCTGTTCCAGCAGCGGCCCTCGCAGGGCTGGGGCACCCCGGCACAGATCATGGACCCGGTGCACGCCACGAACGAGTTCTTCGACGGCCTGGTGCAGATCGAGGGCTATGCGCGGCTGCCGCTGACCGTGGCCGCCCAGCGGGTGCAGAAGAGCGGCTTCCCCCAGGCGTACGCGAAGCACGAGGCGGACGCGACCCTGCTGACCTCGGCGCTGACCGGCCGGCAGCCCGGCGCGCTCAGCTGCACCCTGAGCTCGGGCGAGACCGTCACGACGGGCGATCCCGCGCGGGTCCGCAAGCAGCTGGCCCGTGAGTTCGGACCGCAGGTCACCCCGCGCCCGGCCGAGGGCAGGGCCGGTGGCGGCACGGCGCGCGAGCGGACCGTCCAGGTGCCGTCGACCCCCGCCGGAGGCGCGGCGGAGGGGGACGGGAAGCGCCGCGGCTGGGAGCTGGCGCAGTGGGCGGTGGCCCATTCCGCGGAGCTGAAGGTCGAGAAGGTCTCGTTCCGGGACAAGCAGTGGCGGGCGGCCGATTCCGGCAAGGGCTGGCAGAAGTCCGACACCAGTGCGGCCGAGACCGCCGACGGAGACGTACGGATCACGGTCGCGCAATAGTGCGGCGCATCACCCGCAGGCGCATAGCGGCTACGTCAAACTCCGGAAGCGGCCAATTCCCCCGACCGGCCGCCAATTCCCTTGTGACGCAAGCGATGTGACGTTTCCTCACTTCTTTGCGCCGTGACCGGAATGGCCCATTTTGCCGGAGCACTATTATGCGACGCATTACCAACTCTTTACCTCGAACGGCCGCAACCTTCGGGCTCCTGGAGCGGTAGTCAGCACGTCCGCCCAGCGGACATGTCCCGTCCCCCCTCCGTAAAAGGAGCACCATGTCCCTCCCCCTTTCGCGTCGGATCGCCCGTGCTGCCCTGCTGATCGGTGCGGCCGCGGCTCCCCTGCTGGGCGCCGGCGCCGCGTCGGCCGCCGAGTTGCCGCAGACGGCTGACCTGGGTGGACTGACCAACCTTGACGGCGCGAGCCTCGGCAACACCCTCGACGGCGCCTCCCAGCAGGCCAGCGGCCTGGCCACCGAGGCCGGCAGCAAGACCGTGCAGACGGCCGTCCCGGCCGCGGGCCGGACGGTCGGCACCACCGGCAAGACCGCCGCCCCGGCCGCCCAGAAGGCCGCAGGCGACGCCGCCGGCTCCACCGGCGATCTCCTCGGCTCGACCACCAAGTCCGTGGGCGCGGCCGGCCTGTCCGGCGCCGACACCCTCCCGGTCGCCGGCATGCCCGGCGGTTCCTCGCTCCCGTCGGCCGGCACCCTCCCGATCAGCACCCTCCCGACCGACGCACTGCCGCTCAGCAGCCTGCCGATCGGCGGCTAGGCACGGCGGACCCACGCGAAGGGGCCCGGAGAGCGCGCGCTCTCCGGGCCCCTTCCGGCGTTGCGGGGACAACAGCGGACGTCAGGCCAGCCGGCGCACCGCGGCGTCCACCCGCTCGTCGAGCGCGGTGAACGCGACCCGTACGAAGTGCGCGCCCGTCGGACCGTAGAACTCGCCCGGCGCGACCAGGATGCCCTGCTTGGCCAGGTCACCGACGGTGTCCCAGCAGGACTCCCCACGCGTCGCCCACAGGTAGAGGCTGGCCTCGCTGTGCTCGATCCGGAATCCGGCGGCCTCGAAGGCGGTCCGCAGCACGGCCCGCCGCCGGGCGTAGCGCTCCTTCTGCACGACGGCGTGCTCGCGGTCGCCGAGCGCGGCGATCATCGCGGACTGCACGGGCGCCGGGACGATCATGCCGGTGTGCTTGCGCACCCCCAGCAGCTCCTTGACGACGGCCGCGTCGCCGGCCAGGAACGCGCCCCGGTACCCGGCGAAGTTGGAGCGCTTGGAGAGCGAGTGGACGGCGATCAGCCCGTCGTGGCTGTCACCGCACACGTCGGGGTGCAGCACGGAGACCGGTGCCGCGTCCCAGCCCAGCTCGATGTAGCACTCGTCGGAGACGACGAGGATGCCGTGCTCGCGCGCCCAGTCCACGATGCGGCGCAGCTCGGCGGCGTCCAGCACCCGGCCGGTCGGGTTCGACGGGGTGTTGAGCCAGAGCAGCCGGACCCGCGCCGGGTCGAGGTCGGCGACCGGGTCGGCGTACGTCACCGGCTCGGCGCGGGCGACGAGCGCCCCGATCTCGTACGTCGGGTAGGCCAGCTCCGGGTAGGCGACCTGATCGCCCTCGCGCAGCCCCAGCAGCGTCGGCAGCCAGCCGACCAGCTCCTTGGAGCCGATCAGCGGCAGCACGTTCGCCGGCTGGGCGCCCGCGATGCCGAGCCGGTCCCGCAGATAGTCCGCGACGGCGTCCCGCAGCGAGCCGGTGCCGTACGTCAGCGGATAGCCGGGGCTGTCCGCCGCGGCGGACAGTGCCTTGCGGATCACGGCCGGGACCGGGTCCACGGGGGTGCCCACCGACAGGTCGACGATGCCGTCGGCGTGTGCGGCCGCCGCGGCCTTGTACGGCTCTAGCCGGTCCCAGGGGAAGACGGGGAGACGGTCGGAGACTGGCGCCACGCTGGTGCTCACTTTCCTGGACGGGAGAACGACACCGGTCCCGTACGGAAGCCTCCCCGTACGGGACCGACGCGTCGTGCGGTCTTGATCAGCCGGGCTGGTTCTGCGGTTCCAGCGCGGCGATGAAGGGGTGGTCCCGCTCGATCAGTCCGAGCTTCGAGGCGCCACCGGGCGATCCGAGCTCGTCGAAGAACTCCACATTCGCCTTGTAGTAGTCCTTCCACTCCTCCGGGGTGTCGTCCTCGTAGAAGATGGCCTCGACCGGGCAGACCGGCTCACAGGCGCCGCAGTCGACGCATTCGTCCGGGTGGATGTACAAGGACCTGGAGCCCTCGTAGATGCAGTCGACCGGGCACTCTTCGATACACGCCTTGTCCTTGACGTCGACACAAGGCTGCGCGATGACGTAGGTCACGCTGTCGTTCCTCCTCGGTAGGGCTCATCTCGCGCGGGAGCGCGGCGTCGTCGATGCCCGCCTCTAGTATCTCCGTTCCTGGGCACGAGACGAACAAGAGGGGCACTGATGACTATGGATTTTGCCGCCACAGGACGGCTAGTGGTCCGCATCAGCCCTGCTGACGTGGGGAAACGCGTTTCGGTACGGCGGGTACTGGAGATCGCTGACGGGCAGCCTACGTTCAGCGACACCCTCGGTGTTCTCGCATCGTGGGATCACGGCGTGGTGTGCGTCACCCGCCGGGACGGTGAAACCGTCCGGATCGCCGAATCCGCGCTGGTCGCGGGAAAGGTCGTGCCCCCCGCTCCGGTCCGCCGCAGCGCTCGGGTGAGCGCGGCGGAGCTCCAGGAAGCGGCCTCGCGCGCCTGGCCGGCCACGGAGAGCGAGCGGCTGGGCGAGTGGACGCTGCGGGCCACAGAAGGGGTGCGCGGAGCGCTCCCTCGGAAGGGTGGTGGTGGGCGACGGGAGGGCTTCACACGGCGGGCCAACTCCGTTCTCGCGCACGGTGATCCGGAGATGCCGCTGGACGAGGCGCTGGAGTTCGTCGTGCGCTGGTACGGCGACCGCGGCACGACCCCGTACCTCCAGGTCCCCGACGACGCGCCGCTCGCCGCCGAGCTCGACCGGCGCGGCTGGCTCCGGGAGGCCGACACCCTGGTCCGTACCGCACCCCTCGCGCCGCTCGCGGAACTGCCCGGCGCGGACGCCGTCACCCTGACCCGCGAGCCCGGGGATTCCTGGCTCGCGTCGTACCACCGCACGGGTGACCTGGCGGAACAGGCACTGAAGGTGGTGCTCGGCGGGCCGTCCGTCTGGTTCGCCACCGCGCCCGGGGCGATCGGGCGCGGCGTGGTGGACGGCCGGTGGGCGCTGTTCGGTGCCGTCGAGGTCGAACCGGCGTTCCGGCGGCGGGGGCTCGCCACCGCGGTGATGGCCGCGCTCGCCCGCCGGGCCGTCGAGGAGGGCGCGTCGTTCGCGTATCTCCAGGTCGAGGCGGACAACGACGCCGCGCGGGCGCTGTACGACCGGATGGGCTTCACCACCCATCACGGCTACCACTACCGCCGGCCGTCGCCGTGACGGGCCCGTGGCGTGAGCGCTTCGCGGAGGCGGCCCGCGAGGAACGGCCCGACCTCGCCGAGCTGTGCCTGCTGATCGGCGCGGAGGCCGACCCCGAGTTCGGCCGGACCGGTCCGGACACGGCGCAGATCGAGCTCGACCGGCTGGCCGGAATGCTGCCCTACGGCCTCACGACGCCCGACGACTGGGCCCGCGCGCTGTCCGCGCTCCTCGGCGGCACCTGCGGCTTCGCCGGGCTGCCCGCCGACTACGGGCGGCTGGAGTCCTCGCTGCTGCACGAGGTTCTGCGCCGCCGGCGCGGTCTGCCGATCCTGCTGTCGGTGGTCTGGATCGAGGTCGGCCGGCGGGCCGGCGCCCCGGTCTACGGGGTGGCCCTGCCCGGCCATTTCGTCGTCGGCCTGGGCGATCCCGCCGGGCACTTCGTGCTCGCCGACCCGTTCCACGGCGGCCGGGTGCTCGACTCCGACGACGCCGGGCTGCTCGTCGCGGGCGCGACCGGCGCCCCGCTGGCGCCGGACATGCTGGTGCCCGCCGACCCGCTCGACATCGTGCTGCGGGTGCTGAACAACATCCGCGCCTGGGCGGCCGCCCGGCCCGAGGAGATCGGCGTGCAGCTGTGGGCCGTCGAGCTCGCCCTGCTGCTCCCCCGGCACCCGGCCCGGCTGCGCTACGAACGCGCCCAGCTCCTCGTACGGCGCGGTGACTACCTGCAGGGCGCGGCCGAGATGGAGGCCTACGCGGAGATGCTGAAGATCATCGATCCGGAGGCCGCGAAGTCCATCCAGGGACAGGCCAGATCGGCGCGCGCGCTGCTGAACTGAGCCGCCGGACAGACCCTAGAGCCAGCCCTTCTCGCGGGCGATCCGCACCGCTTCCGCCCGGTTGCGGGCGCCCGTCTTCTGGATCGCCGTCGAGAGGTAGTTGCGGACCGTGCCCTCGGACAGCAGCAGGCTCCGTGCGATCTCCGCGTTCACCGACCCGTCGGCCGCCGCCCGCAGCACGTCCCGCTCGCGGGCGGTCAGCGGGTCCGCCCCGTCGGCCAGCGCCGCCGCCGCGAGCGTCGGGTCGATGACCCGCTCCCCGCGCAGCACCCGCCGTACCGCGTCGGCGAGCTGGGACGCCGGGGCGTCCTTGACGAGGAACGCCTCGGCGCCGGACTCCATCGCGCGCCGCAGGTACCCGGGGCGGCCGAACGTCGTGACGATCACGATCCTGATGTCCGGCAGCGCCTTGCGCAGCTGCGCCGCCGCCTCGATCCCGGTCAGGCCGGGCATCTCGATGTCGAGCAGCGCCACGTCCGGTGCGTAGGCGCGGGCCGCCGCCAGCACCTCGTCGCCCCGGGCGACCTGGGCGACCACCTCGATGTCGTCCTCCAGGCCCAGCAGCGTGGCCAGCGCTTCCCGCACCATCGACTGGTCGTCGGCGAGGAGGACTCGTACGTTCCGTGCGGGTGGCCCGCCGCTGGCCTCAGTCATACGGCCAGAGTAGGGCCGCCGCGCCGTCAGGCCGTCGTACCCTCGGCGTCCACGTGCGGCAGCACCCGGTCGAGCCAGCGCGGCATCCACCACGCGTGCCGGCCGAGCAGCGTCATGACCGCGGGCACCAGCAGGAGCCGGACGATGGTGGCGTCGATCAGGACGCTCACCGACAGGCCGAGACCCAGCATCTTGATGACGATGTTGTCGCTGAGGATGAACGCGGCGAAGACGCTCACCATGATCAGCGCGGCGCAGGTGATCACCCGTGCGGTGATCTCCAGACCGTGCGCCACGCTGCCCTTGCTGTCCCCGGTGCGCTCCCAGGCCTCGTGCACCCGCGAGAGCAGGAACACCTCGTAGTCCATGCTGAGCCCGAAGACGATGGCGAACATCATCATCGGCACATAGCTCTCGATCGGGACCGTGCCGTTGACGCCGAGTGCCGGGCCGCCCCAGCCCCACTGGAACACCGCGACCACCACCCCGTACGAGGCGGCGATCGACAGCAGGTTGAGCACGGCGGCCTTGAGCGCCACCAGCAGACCGCGGAAGACGGTCAGGATGATGATGAAGGCCAGCCCCACCACCACCGCGATGATCAGCGGCAGCCGTGCGGAGATCAGGTCCAGGAAGTCCACCTGGGCGGCGGTCGTCCCGGTCAGATAGGTGCGGGCGGCGGTGCCCGACACCGCCTTCGGCAGGACGTCGTCCTCGAGATGGTTGGTCAGATCCGTGGTGCCCGCGGCCTGCGGAACGACCTCGGAGATCGCGGTGGAGATCAGCACCTGGCCGTTGCTGGTGGGCTGCGGCGGGCTGATGCTCGCCGCGCCGGGTACGCCGGTGAGCGCCTTCTGCACCGAGGTGGCCAGCGCCGCCCGGTCGGCGGCCGGTACGTCGGTCTGGTCGACCACGATGGTCAGCGGACCGTTGGCACCGGGCCCGAAGCCTTCGCTGATCAGGTCGAACGCCCGCCGGTCGGTGAAGCTGGTCGGATCGGCGCCGTCATCGATATGGCCGAGCCGGATCGACAGCAGCGGGATCGCCAGGACCGCGATCACCACCACCCCGCCGAGCAGGAACCACCAGGGGCGGCGCTCCACCCGCTGGGCGTACCGGTGCCAGCCGCCCTGCGCCTCGCCCTCCAGGCCCTGGGTGCCCTCCGCGACGGGCTTGCGGAAGGTGAAGCGGTCGATCCGGCGACCGATCAGTCCGAGCAGCGCGGGGACCAGGGTGAGCGCGCCCAGCACCGCTGTGACCACGGTGACGCCCGCCGCCACGCCCAGCTTGCCGATGAAGCTGACCCGCGACACGTACAGGCCGAGCAGCGCGACGATCACCGTGCAGCCGGAGACCAGGACCGCCCGGCCGCTGGTGGCCACCGCCCGGCCCGCCGCGACGGGCGGATCGTCGCCGTCCATCAGCAGCTGGCGGTAGCGGGTGATCAGGAACAGCGCGTAGTCGATGCCCACGCCGAGCCCGATCATCGTGGCCAGGGTCGGCGAGACACTCGCGAAGGTGGAGGCCGCCGCCAGCAGGCTCAGACAGCTCAGCCCGACGATCACCGCGATCAGCGCGCTGACGAGCGGCAGGCCGGCGGCGATGACGCTGCCGAATCCCACCAGCAGGACGACCACCGCGACGGCGAACCCGATGGCCTCGCTGGTGAAGTCCTTGGTGTCGGGCCGGGCGGCCTCGCCGAGAGGTCCGCCGTACTCGACGTCGATGCCCGCGGACCGCAGCGAGGCGACGGCGCCGTCGACGTTGCCGACCAGGGATTCGCCGATCGACGTGGGATTCTTGTCGAAGCGGACGGTGATGTAGCCGATCGTCCCGTCCTTGGAGATCGCACCCGTCGGCGGGGCGGACGCCGAGGCCGGCAGCGGGCTCGTCACCGAGGTCACGTGCGGGACCTTCTGGAGCGCGGCGACGGTCTGGTTGATCTGGTCCGTGACGCCGGTCAGCTGGCCCTTGGAGTCGTGCATGATCACCTGGGCGCTGGTGCCGCTGGAGGCCGGAGCGTTCTTCTGGAGCACCTGCTGGCCGGTGTTCGACTGGGTGCCCGGCAACGAGAAGTCGTCCGAGTACGTGCCGCCGAAGGTGCTCTGCAGGACGTGCAGCCCGGCCAGGGCGACCAGCCAGACGATGATGACCACGACGCAGCGCCGGGCGCACCACTCACCGAGCCTGCGCAGTGCTCCCGCGCGTTCGGAGCCGGGCCCCGGTCCGGCGCTCGTGGCACGTCGTGCAGCCATGCGTTCTCCCTGGAGCCCTGGGATGCGAACGGCGATCGGCGGACCGGCGCCGGCCGAGGCGGTCTTCGGCTGGTGATAGGTAGCCGACGGAGCTCCGCGGGAAACCGGCACACGGCCGAACGGGGGGACGCGACGCCGCCGCGTACCAGGTCAGGCGAGGGGCGGAACCGCGACCACAGGGGTACGCCGTGGCACGCTCGCGCTGAGCGTGAAGCCGGTCGGCGCCGCCGGGCCGGTGGTGAGGCTGCCGCCGGCGAGCAGCAGGCGCTCCTCCAGGCCGGAGAGGCCGTTGCCGGGGCCGCCGGCGGGGCCGCGGCCGTCGTCCGTCACGGTGAGGACGACGGTGCCGGCCCCGTCGTCGGACCGCTCGGTGAGGGTGATCACGCAGCGGGTGGCGCCGCTGTGCCGGATGACGTTGGTGATCGCCTCACGAAGGGCCCAGGCCAGCGCGCCCTCGGTGTCCGGGGCGAGCGCCGGGGACGTTCCGTCGTCCTGTGCGGCCGCGGTGGGCGGCAGCTCCACCGGGAGGTCGGCGGCGATGCCGGCGGCGGCCAGTGCGGTGCGGGCCCCGGCCAGTTCGGTGGCCAGCGTGGGGCGGCGGTAGCCGCTCACCGCCTCACGGACGTCGACGAGCGCCTGGCGGCTGACCTTCTCGATGTCGGCGACCTGCTGCGCGGCGTCCACCGGCCGGTCCGGGAGCATCCGGCCGGCCAGCTCGCTCTTGAGCGTGATCAGGGACAGCGAGTGGCCGAGCAGATCGTGCAGATCACGGGCGAGCCGCAGCCGTTCCTCGGTCGCGGCGAGCTGCGCCACGGTCTCCCGCGCCTCGCGCAGCTCCCGCATCGTCTGGACGAGTTGTCTGATGCCCACCATCGCGAACCCTCCGAGGAGGCAAGGGATCAGCAGCGCCGGAAAGAGGTCCCGCTGGGTGTCGACGAAGGAGCCGATGAGGGCGAGCGCCCCGGTGGCGGCCGGGATCAGCCAGCGGGACCGGGTCGGCGGCAGAACCGCCCCGCACGCCACCGAGACGTAGACGAAGAGCACCAGCCAGGGCTTGCCCAGGGTCGCCGAGGTGACCGCCGCCAGCCCGGCGAGGGCGCACAGCACCCAGTACACCCAGCGCTTCTCCTCCTCGGTGTTGGTCCGCAGGAAGACCAGCGACAGATAGGCGATGACGAATCCCGTGAGGCCCAGCGAGGCCAGGACGACCACCGCGGTCCCGTGGCCGCCGTGCACCAGGTCGTCCACCGGGGCGCCCAGGTAGAGCATCCAGATGGCGATCCACAGCAGCTTGACCACGGCCTGCCTGCGGGTCTCCGGCACGCGGCCCATGGAGGTGGAGTCGGCGGCCTCCAGCTCCGCGCGCCACGGCGCCCAGTTCTCTCGTCCGGCGCGGGCGCCGTCGGCGGGGTTCACGGACTTCACGGGCTTCACGGTGTCACGCCTTCTGGGTGTCCTTGCGGTACAGGTACGCCGCGCCGCCCGCGAAGACCAGCAGATAGACCAGCAGGATCGCGATGTCCTTCACATGCGGGGCGTCCCCGAGCTCGACGGCCTGGCCGAGCGCCGCGTAGGGCCGGGCCGGCAGGTACTGGGCGATGTTCTGCATCCACTGCGGGAAGGATGTGAAGGGCACCCACAGACCGCCCAGCAGCGCCAGCGCGAAGTAGGCGATCATCGAGATCGGCCGGGCGACATCGGCGGACGCGACGTAGCCGATGGCCACCCCGAGCGCCGCGAAGACGAAGCTGCCGGCCCAGCTGCACAGCAGGATCGCGACCCACTGCCAGGCGTCCAGCCGCACCTGCTTCACGGCCGCACCGACGATCATGACGAGCAGGATCGACGGCAGGCTGATGGTGGCCGCCGAGGCGATCTTCGCGGTGACGTAGCCGCGGCCGGGCAGCGCGGTGAGCCGCAGCTGGCGCACCCAGCCCTTCTCGCGCTCCCGGGCGATCCGCTCGGCGTTGCCCATCAGGACGGCCGTCATGGCGCCGAACGCGGACATCGCGACCATGAAGTACGCGACCGTCGACAGATCGGTGCCGGGCAGCTTCGCCTTGGGGTCGGTGCCCGCCGTGATGATCAGGAAGAGCAGCGGCGGATAGATCACCGAGAAGAACATGAACTTCTTGTTGCGCAGGACGCGCAGGATCTCCAGCTTGATCAGAGTCTTCATCGCTCTTCCGCCTCCTCGGCGGATGCCGCGTCGGTGATGGCGAGGAACGCCTGCTCCAGGCCGAGGCCCGCGACTTCGAGATTGCGGGGGTAGAGCCCCAGGCCGTAGACCGCGTGCATCGTCGCGTCGGCGTCGTCGGAACGGATCCGGACGGTGGCCCCGGACACCTCGACGCCCACCAGGTGCGGCAGCGCCCTGAGCGCGGGCTCGTCGATCGCGCCCTGGAGGTCGAAGGTGATCCGGCGGGCACCGGCCCGCGCCTTGATCTCGGCGGCGGTGCCGTCGGCGATGAGCCGGCCGCGGTGCAGGACCAGGACGCGGTCCGCGATCGCGTCCGCCTCCTCCAGGTAGTGGGTGGCGAACAGCACCGTGCGGCCCTCGTCGACCCGGCGGCGCATCGTCGCCCAGAACGCCTGACGGGCGGTGACGTCCATCCCGACGGTCGGCTCGTCGAGCACGATCAGATCGTTGTCGCCGGCGGTGGCGAGCGCGAAGCGGACCCGCTGCTCCTGGCCGCCGGAGAGCTTGTTGACCTTGCGGTCGCCGATGTCGGTGATGTCGGCGGTGGCCAGCACCTCGTCCACCGGGTAGGCACGCGGGTGCAGCGCACAGGCCAGGGAGATGATCTCCCGCACCGTCACGTCCTCCATGAGGCCGCCGCTCTGCAGCATCGCGCCGACCCGGCCCTGCGCGATGGCCTGCGCAGGGGTGGTGCCGAAGACCTTGATGCCGCCGGAGTCGGGGTTGCGCAGCCCGAGCAGCAGATCGAGGGCCGAGGACTTGCCGGCCCCGTTGGGACCGAGCAGCGCCACGGTCTCGCCTGGGTGCAGGGTCAGGGTGAGGTCGGCGACAGCGTGCACAGGGCCGAAGCTCTTGTTCACGCCGCTGAAGCCGACCACGGGTTCGCCCGTGGCGGGCCCGTCGGTCGCGGTCTGTACGGCTGGTGCGGTCATGGCATCAGCTTCGCCGAGCGGCGGGCCCTCCCGGCAGTGCCGGACATCGTGTCTTCCGCATGACAGATGTCATGGTCCGGACCGCTGCCGGGGGCCCAGGACGATACGACCTGGCGCTACTTCGCCACGTGCGGGATCACCACGGTCTTCTTGGACTGGTCCGACGAGTTCAGCGCCGGCAGCATCGCGTCGGCGACGTCCTTCGGGGTGACGGCGGACTTCGTGCCGTTGTCCCGCACGATGAGCACGCCGGTGAACGCCTTGCCGTACAGGTCCTTGAGGACGGCCAGGTCGAAGGACGGCTGGAGCTTGCCGTTGGCGTCCGCGACCATCGTCAGGAACTTGGGCAGCGACTTGTTCGGGCCGAACGGGACCTTGTGCGAGCCGTCGGCCTTCACGGTGACGATCCCGGCCATCGCGGACTTGCCGAAGCCGGCGATCGCCTCGTCGATCTGGGCCTGGGTGACCTTCGGCTGCACGGTCGTGGCGGTCAGCTCCACCAACTGGTCCCGGCCGGTCTCGGCGCGGGTCCGGTACGCGTCGGTGACCTTCTTCATCGAGCCGTCGACGTCGACGGCCTGCCGCGGGGTGCCGGGTACGCCGACGGCCTTGCCGCTGACGAACTTCACCATGCCCTCGGAACCGGATCCGCCGGCCGCCTGCTGCGACAGGTTCTGCAGCGCGGACTTCAGCTTCTCGTCGTCCTCGACGAGCACGGGTTCGGCCGGCCGCGCTCCGCCGAGGAGCGAGCCGATCACCGAGACCGGGTTGTAGTCGGTGTGCGCGACGGAGCGGACGGTGGCCAGGTTGTCGATGGAGAGGCCGGCCACCGAGGGCTTGAGCTCCAGCGTCCGGGCGCCGATCTTCACCTTGATCGGGGCGGTGATGCGGTTGCCGAGCTTCGCGTCGAGCGCCTTGACGGCCTCGTCGCGCGACTTCCCGCCGATGTCGACACCGAGGACGGTGGTGCCCTTGGGCACTTCGGCGTGGTTCATCAGCAGGCCGGCGCCGTAGGCGATACCCGCGAGGAAGACCAGGAGGCCGCCCGCCAATATCACCTTGGAGCGGCCCTTGGGCTTCGCCGGAGTGCTGTCCGCCTCGAAGCGGTAGGAGTCCTCGCCGGCGGCCGGCGGCTTGGGCGTCCTGGGGCCGGCGGGCACCGTCGGGATGCCGCTGACCAGCGTGTCGCCCGACACGCGCCCACCGGGAGCACCGGGGGTGGCGGGAGCACCGGGCCCGGTGGTGCCGGGGGCGGGCTGGCCCGCCAGGGGCAGCCGCGCCGCGCCGGTCACCGGGCCGGTGGTCGGTCCCGCCGGTCCTTGCGGACCCTGGCCCGCGGGCGGCTGGTAGGCGGGGAAAGGCGTACTGCGGTCGCCCTCACCGGGCGCTCCGCCCGGCCCGAACGGGGGGCCGTTGAACGCCGGGTCGGCGAAGCCGGGATCGCGGTAGGACGGATCGCTGAACGCGGGGTCCTGCGGGGCCAGCGGGTTCGAGCCGGGCCACGGGGTGTCGTCCCGGTTCCCGGGGAAGGCTCCCGGGCCACCGAGCGGGGTGCCCATCGGCGGCGCCAGGTACGGGCCCGCCGTCGGCTGTCCGCCGGCCGGCCGGGGGTCGCGGACGTCGTCGGGGAACTGCAGGCCGGCGACGCTGATCGGCTGGGTGCTGTCCGATGCCGGAGGCGGCGTGGGACCGGGTGCGGGGGACGGCGCGGGAGCCGCCGCGGAGGTCTTCCGGGGGGCGAACCAGTCGCTGGTCCGCTCCGGCCCGGGGGCCTCGTCCGGCTCCGGTTCCCCGGCCGGCTCGGCAGCGGGCGCGGGCGCCGGCACGGCGTTCCAACTGGACGCGGGGCGGCCCGGGTCGGGGTCGCCGGACGGTTCCGCGGGCGTGCGGTCCTCGACGGGGGTCCGCATGACCAGCGGCGGAATCGGCCGGGATCCGGGGATGTTGATCCGGATCCTGGTGGTCATCGTGGTCTCGGTCCTGGGCTCCTCGGCGGCCGGCGGCACCGGTGCCTCGGGCGTG
Source organism: Streptomyces sp. SID13666 (assembly GCF_010548325.1). Classification (NCBI taxonomy): domain Bacteria; kingdom Bacillati; phylum Actinomycetota; class Actinomycetes; order Kitasatosporales; family Streptomycetaceae; genus Streptomyces; species Streptomyces sp. SID13666. The sequence goes on from NZ_JAAGLX010000008.1 coordinate 92,749, forward strand.
GCGTCGCCGTCCTGCGACCCCTCCTGCGGGTGCAGCGACGGAAACGGGCGGGTTCCGTACGGCGGGGTCCCCGACGGGTACGCGGCCCCGCCGCGACCCCCCTGGTTCCCGGAGGACGAACTGTCAGTTTCACGACTCAAAGCAGGCTCTCCCGGTTAGCTTCGCCACCTCACGGCCATCCTCAGGCGGCTCGCCAGCGCGCACCACCATACTGGGCGGCGCCGGAGCGATCCCCGTGACCGGTGGAACGCTCGCTCCTCAGCACACCACGGACAGCGGGTCAGCCGCCAAGTCGGGAGTCATTAGCCCCGGATGAGGGCAATTGCGGCAAAGTGGCGCAGACCACTCCCACGAGTGCTCCCCCCAACAGATAGATGTACGGGCCGATACCGGCCGCGAAGAGGAAGTCGCCCTCGGGTCGCGCGGAGCTCAGCAGCATCACGGTGATCAGCCACACGGCGCCCGGTACCGCCGCTCCCAACCGGGTGCCGGTGAGCTTCACCCCGCCGTAGAACAGCCCGGCGACGCCCGCCAGCGCGAGCAGCAGCCCGCCGGGGAACCAGCCGTCCTGGACCAGCGCGCCGGCCCCGCCGACCAGCGCGGCGAGCACCCCGAGCACGAGATACGACACGGTCCGGCCCGTGCCGCCCATCCCCGCCGATCGCTGTGCTTCCTTGCCCGCACCCGCCGTCGTGGCCGGCCTCATACCCGCACCCCGGCGAACAGGTCGTCCTCGCGCTCCGCGCCCGCGGTCCCCTGCACCAGCACGTAGTACTCGGAGGCGAACAGCGGCTGCCCGAGGTCGTTGGAGAGGGCGAAGAACGGGCCGTCCACCGCGATCTGGGTGAAGTGGGCGCGCATCGCCGCGGCCTTGCGCTCCCCGTACGCGGTCCCGTCGATCGCCGCCGTCACCTTCGCGTCGTCGACCACACCCGGTACGTCGTCGGCCGAGGCGATCCCCTCGAAGGGGATCTCCTTGCCGGCCGCCTTGAGGGCCGCGAAGCCCTCCTCGATCACGGAGCGCGGTACGCAGTTCCAGTAGATCTTCTCGATGGCGTGGCCCTCCGCCGCGGCCAGCTCGGCCGCGCGCATCGCGACACGGTGCGCCTGGATGTGGTCGGGGTGCCCGTAGCCGCCGTTCGGGTCGTAGGCGACCAGCACCTGCGGCCGGACCTCGCGGATGACTTCCACGAGATGGCCGGCGGCCTCGTCCACGTCGGCCTGCCAGAAGCAGTCCGGGTTCTCGTTCTGGACGACGCCCATCATCCCCGAGTCGCGGTAGCGGCCGGGCCCGCCCAGGAAGCGGTGATCGGTGACCCCGAGCTCCTTCATGGCCGCTGCGAGCTCTCCGATGCGATGCCGGCCGAGGGTGTCGTCACGGTCCGCGGCCAGATGCGCGAGATCGGTCGGGATGACCTCGCCCTCTTCGCCGAGAGTGCAGGTCACGAGGGTGACATGGGCGCCTTCGGCCGCGTACTTGGCCATCGTCGCGCCATTGTTGATCGACTCGTCGTCCGGGTGCGCATGGACGAGCAGCAGCCGCCTGGGAGGGAGATCGCTCATGGGGAGAGCGTAACGACCCGGTGCGTGCCCCTCAGAACTTGAAGCCCCCGATCATGCCCGCGACGCTCGTCGTCAGCTGCTGGATCGTCGGGGCCACGGAGGAGCTCGCCAAGTAGAAGCCGAGCAGCGTGCAGACCACCGCGTGGCCGCCTTTGAGCCCAGACTTCTTGACCAGCAGGGCCACGACGATCAGCAGCAGCAGCACCGCCGAAATCGATAGCGCCACAACGGCTCACCTCCCAGGTACGCAGGGGCACGACACTTGCCAGTTGCTACTAACCCTTACCCACACACGGCAACTGATCATAACTTTCCGTGCCACCGCATATCTCGGTGCACGGAAGCACGCGGGGGCGCATAGCCGGTTTTCCGCCAGACCCGGTCGACGCCGGTACGGCCCTCTAGGGTCGGTGGCATGACTGAAGAGCTCTCGTTTCCACGTCAGCACGCCCGGACGCAGCGCTTCTCGCTGGGCTCACCCCGGGCGTTCACCGTCTCGCCGGACGGGGAGCGCGTGGCGTTCCTGCGGTCCCGGTCGGGGACCGACGCGTCGAATCTGCTGTGGATCCTCGATCCGGAATCCGGTCAGGAGCGCATCGCGGCGGATCCGGCGGCGCTGCTGGCGGGGGCCGGCGAGGAGCTCTCCGCGCAGGAGCGGGCGCGGCGGGAGCGCAGCCGTGAGGGGTCGTCCGGGGTGGTCGGCTATGCGGTGGACCAGGCCGTGGAGCTGGCGGCGTTCGCGCTCTCCGGGCGGCTGTTCGTGGCCGAGCTGCGGGCCGGGACGGCGCGCGAGCTGTCCACCGCGGGCCCCGTCGTCGACCCCCGGCCGTCGCCCGACGGGCGCCGGGTGGCGTACGTCGCGGGCGGCGCGCTCCGGGTCGTCGACGCGGACGGCGGCAACGACCGGGCGCTCGCGGAGCCGGACGGCGACGAGGTGACGTGGGGGCTGGCGGAGTTCATCGCGCAGGAGGAGATGAGCCGCAGCCGCGGCTTCTGGTGGTCGCCGGACGGAGAGCGGCTGCTGGCCGCCCGGGTCGACGAGACCCCCGTACAGCGCTGGTGGATCGCCGACCCGGCCCATCCGGGCCGCCGCCCGGCGGAGATCGCCTACCCGGCGGCCGGTACGGCCAACGCGGTGGTGACGCTGGCGCTGGTCGACCTCGACGGTTCCCGGGTGGACGTGGAGTGGGACCGGGAGCGCTACCCGTATCTCGCGCAGGTGCACTGGTCGGCGGCCGGCCCGCCCGTTCTGCTCGTCCAGGCGCGTGACCAGCGCGGTCAGCTCTTCCTCAGCGTCGACACCGACTCCGGCCGCACCCACCCGGTGCACGCCGAGGAAGATCAGGATTGGCTTGATCTTTTCCCCGGGGTGCCGGCCTGGACGCCGGATGGGAAGCTGGTCCGGATCGCCGACATCAAGGGGGGCGCGAAGCTCCCTGGAGGGGTGGTGGCGGGCGACGGGCGGGCCGGGGCGCGCGTCCTGGTCGTCGGCGACCGGCCGCTGACCGGCGCGCAGCTGCACATCAGGGCCGTGCTCGACATCACCGCGGACGACGTCCTCGTCTCGGCGTCGGCCGGGGCCGCGGCGGACACCCCCGAGATCGGCGAGATCCACGTCTACCGGGTGGGCGAACACGGCGTCACCCGGGTCTCGGACGAGCCCGGCGTGCACTCCGCGGTCCGCTCCGGGCCCCTGACGGTGCTCACCTCCGCGACGCTGGAGACCGCCGGCGCCCGGGTGCGGGTCCTGCGGGACGACAAGCCGGCCGCCGTCATCACCTCGTACGCGCAGCAGCCGGCGCTACGGGCGGTCGTCCGGCTGACCGAGGCGGGCGAACGCCGGATCCCGGCGGCGGTCCTGCTGCCGACCGGATACCGGGAGGGCGACGGGCCGCTGCCGGTCCTCATGGACCCGTACGGCGGGCCGCACGGCCAGCGCGTGGTGTCGGCGCACAACGCCCACCTGGTCTCGCAGTGGTTCGCCGACCAGGGCTTCGCGGTGATCGTCGCGGACGGTCGCGGCACCCCCGGCCGCTCCCCCGCCTGGGAGAAGTCCGTCGTCGGCAATCTCGCCGGGATCACGCTGGACGACCAGGTCGACGCGCTGCACGCGCTGGCCGGGTCGTACCCGCTGGACCTGGACCGGGTCGGCATCCGCGGCTGGTCGTACGGCGGCTATCTCTCCGCGCTCGCCGTGCTGCGCCGCCCCGACGTCTTCCACGCGGGCGTCGTCGGCGCGCCCGTCACCGATCTGCGGCTGTACGACACGCACTACCAGGAGCGCTACCTCGGCCACCCGGACGAGCACCCCGAGGTGTACGCCGCCAACTCCCTCGTCACCGACGAGGGGTTGTCGGGTGCGGCGGACCAGGTCCGGCCGATGATGATCATCCACGGTCTCGCGGACGACAACGTCCTGGTGGCGCACTCGCTGCGGCTGTCCTCCGCGCTGCTGGCGGCGGGCCGGCCGCACGAGGTGCTCCCGCTCTCCGGGGTCACGCACATGACCCCGCAGGAGGAGGTCGCGGAGAACCTGCTGCTGCTCCAGGTGGCGTTCCTCAAGCGGACGCTGGGCGTCGCGTAACCACCGGCGGCAGAAGCCGCGCGCTCCGCGCCCGCAGTCCCGCCCGCTACCAGCCGGGCGGTGTCTGGGGGCGCGGTGGCGTGTTCGGCGGGTACTCCGGCGGGAGGGGCGGCGGGCCGCCGAACGGCGACTGGCCGTACGGGGCGTCGTTGTACGGGGCTGGGGCGGGCGGTGCGCCCCACGCGCCGTACTGACCTCCTGGCGCCCCCCAGGCGGGCACTACCGGCGGACGGTGTGTGCCGCGCAGCGCAAGCAGCAGGATGATCAGGATTCCCGCGACGACCTCCACGACGGAGGTGAGCTGCTGCAGGATGTCGGTGGTGTCCAGGTCGCCGAACTCGAAGAGCATCTTCTGCTTGGCGTAGATGTCCAGCGTGAACACCGCGTAGGCGGCCAGCAGCCACCCCAGTGCCATGCCCAGCGGGCGCGCGACCGGCTTCCTGGCGAACGCCTGCACCGCGGCGACCACACACAGCACGATCACCACCCAGTCCACCCAGAAACCCGGCGGGGCGAGCAGGACGCCGGAGGGCTGCTTCCCGGTGAACTGGCGCCAGTACGAGAACGGTCCCATGCGGTCCGAGGTGAAGTGCTGGATGTAGTACGCCTCCCAGGCGACGGACGCCAGCGCGAGGAACATCAGCAGCAGCCCGCCGAAGATCGCGGGTCCGGTGCGCGGCGGAGCGGGCGGCTCACCGTCGGCCGGTGAGACCGCCGGGCGCCGTCCGGCGGCCGCGACGACGATGAGCGCCACGGCGGCGAGGACCGCACCGATCGCGGTGTACAGCGCACGGTCCCGCAGGTGGAGGCCCCGGGTTTCGTCCTCGGTCAGGATCCACAGCAGCGGGAGCCGGTAGAGCAGCGTGAGCACTCCGGCCGTCACGAAGGCGCCGGAGGCGATCGGCTGCGCGGCCGCCAGCAGGGCGCCCAGATAGATCACCACCAGAATCACGTCCGTGATGGACGTGCCGAGCGGCGCATGCTGCTGACCAGAGAAAATACGTCCGATCCAGGTCAGAAATGTGTCTTTCACGCCCACATTGCCGATGTCCCGGCCGATCCAAATGATCTCTGCAGCAATGAGAACGACACAAATGATCCCGCCCGCGACCCGCGCTCCCCGCGCGAGCACATTGCCCTGATTCAAGGCCATCTCCCCCCAGGCACACCGTTCCCATAGATATACCCGTACATCAGGGAGGGGAACAGGCTTTCCCCGAACGGCAGTCGGCCGGGGCACCCTCAGGTGTCCCGGCCGGCTCACGGCACCCGCACGGCCGTACGCTGTTCAGAGTGCTACGTCCGTATATCGGTGTTGCGACAGTCAAGTTGCTTACGTGTAAACGCGTTTGATCCGCAAAGATCCCCAAATGCCGTCCGAAAAGGATCATTGTCAAGCACGCTGGCGCGGCAATCTGCACAATCTTCGCTCAAGAAGAGCCCATGCGCAGTTTCTTCCCCCGCCACCCCCTTGACTGGAGGATGAATCCATTGCCAAAGTCCGCTCAACCCGCGACGAAGTTTTCAGTCGCGACGACAGACTCCTGGTGTGGGGGCATTCGTTATGACGAGTCAAACCCAGGCCGTGGTCACGGACGCCGATGACGGCTCCATCGACCCGGCGGCTCAGACCCAGGGCCTGGGCAAACAGGCCGGCGACATCGTCGGCTTCTCCCCCGGCCAACTCATGTGGCGGCGCTTCAAACGCGACCGTACCGGAGTCCTCTCCGCGTTCGTAGTCATTTTCTTCTTCGCCATCGCGATCCTGGCGCCGGTGATCTCCAAGCTGTACGGCAAGGACCCCTACACCCTCTACGGGCAGAACAACTCCGACCTGCTCAACGAGTTCGGATACCCGGTGGCGCCCAACGGCGGGGTGAGCAGCAGCTTCTGGTTCGGCATCGAGCCGGGGCTCGGCCGCGACGTCTTCACCCAGCTGCTGTACGGGATCCGCACCTCGCTGTTCATCAGCGTCGCGGTCACCCTGGCCACGGTGACGACCGCCATCCTGCTCGGCATCACCTCCGGCTACCTCGGCGGCCGGGCCGACTACTTCATCGGCCGCGTCTCCGACCTGCTGCTGGCGTTCCCTTCGCAGCTGTTCTTCGTGGCCTTCATGCCGATCGTGGTGGCGATCTTCGTCGATCCGCAGGACGAGACGCCCACCTACCTGCGCGTCACCGCGCTGATCGCCGTCCAGTGGTTCCTCGGCTGGATGGGCCTCTCCCGCATCCTGCGCGGCCAGGTACTCAGCCTGCGCGAACGGGAGTTCATCGAGGCGGCCAAGGTCACCGGTGCGTCGTCGTGGCGCATCGTCCGCCGCGAGCTGCTGCCGAACCTGGTCACTCCGATCCTGGTGCAGGCCACCTTCATGCTTCCCGGTTTCGTGACCGCGGAGGCCGGCCTCTCCTTCCTGGGCGTCGGCATCATCGAGCCCACGCCGGACTGGGGCCGGATGTTCGCCAAGGGTGGTGACATCGCCCAGAACGACATCACCTACATGTTCTTCCCCGGCATCGCCATGGTGATCTTCATCGTCGCGTTCAACCTGCTCGGGGACTCGGTCCGGGATGCGTTCGACCCGAAATCGGGACGCTGAAGCCGTACCGCGGGGGCGCACCGCCGCCCCAGCACCGGATGAGTCAGTCAGCACAACAGCCATCGACGAACAGGTAGGTGTAGAGACAGCTATGACGGTCTACATGCGTAGAACGAAGGCCACCCTGGTGGCCGTGGCGGCGGGCGCGCTGATGCTCACCGCGTGCAGCAGCGGCGGCGGCGGTACGAGCAAGAACGACACCAAGGACAAGCAGGACCAGAACGCGAAGCAGCAGCAGTCGCAGATCACCTTCGGTGACGCCGCCGCCTCCACGGGTCCCGCCGAAGAGGTACCGGGCGCCAAGCCCGGCGGCACGCTGCACGCCCTGGAGCGCGACAGCTACACCCACCTCGACCCGGGCCAGATCTACGTCAGCAACGAGGGCCAGCTCGCCACCCTCCTGCACCGCGGTCTGACGACGTACAAGCTCGACAGCAAGGGCAAGTACACCGTCGTCGGCGACCTCGCCACCGACAGCGGCAAGGAGACCGACGCCGGCAAGACCTGGACGTACACGCTCAAGGACGGCGTCAAGTTCGAGGACGGCACGCCGATCACCTCGAAGGACATCCGCTGGTCGGTGGAGCGGCTGTTCGCGCCATTCATCACCAACGGCCCGGCCTACCTCCAGCAGTGGCTCGCCAACACCGCAGGCTCCGACTACCGCAAGCTGCTCCCGGACGGCCCGTACAAGGGCGCGCACCTGCCGGACTCGCTGCTGCAGACCCCGGACGCCAAGACCATCGTCTTCCACTTCCCGACGGCGCAGCCGGACACGCCGTACCTGATGGCCATGGCGGGCTACGCGGTGGTCGACTCCGCGAAGGACACCAAGGAGAAGTACGACAAGGCGCCGGTCGCGTCGGGCCCGTACAAGATCAAGTCCTTCGAGAGCGGCAAGTCCATGACGCTCGTGAAGAACACCAACTGGGACCCGAAGACCGACCCGGCGCGCCACCAGTACGTCGACACCTTCGACATCACGTTCAACCACCAGGCACCGGACTCCACCAAGCGCCTGATGTCGGACGCCGGTGAGAACCAGACGTCGCTGAGCTTCGCGAACGCCGTGGACACCAAGAGCACCCCGACCGTCGTCGGGACCGCCTCGATCTTCAAGCGCACGGTCTCCGGCTACCAGCCGTTCGTGGGCCAGATCAACTTCAACATGAAGAAGATCACCGACCTCCAGATCCGCAAGGCGCTGGCGCTGGCCATCCCGACCAAGCCGGTCTGGCAGGCCCTCGGTGCCTCGTACGGAGCCGAGTACGCGGGCGGCTACATCAGCCCGACCCTCGCCGGCTACCAGAAGAGCGACCCGCTGGGCAAGGTCGCCAAGCCCGACGGTGACCAGGTCGCCGCGAAGAAGATCCTCACGGACGCGGGCAAGCTCAACACCAAGATCACCTACGCGTACATCAACACCGCCGCGGGCCAGGAGTACTCGGTCGCCATCGCGGACGCGCTCAAGAAGGCCGGCTTCGACGTCCAGCGCAAGGACCTGCCGTCCGACACGTACTACGACCTGATCGGCAAGGTCGACAACCCCTACGACATCTACGCGAGCGCGTGGGGCGCGGACTGGCCGAGCACCCTGACCGTCATCCCGCCGGTCTTCGACGGCCGCACGATCGCCGACCAGGCGCCGAACTACTCGCACGTCAACGACCCGAAGATCAACTCGGAGATCGACCGCATCAAGGCGATCACCGACCCGGTCAAGGCCGCTGACGAGTGGTTCAAGCTCAACGCCTACATCACCACCGACGTGATCCCCGGTGTCCCGACGGTGTTCTACAAGCAGCTCCAGCTCTTCGGCTCCAAGGTCGGCGGCGTCGTCTACAACAACGTCACCTCCGGAATCGACCTGACGAAGCTCTTCGTCAACCAGTAAGCACCGCAGACGCCTTCCGGCGGGACCGGGTCCCGGTCCCGCCGGCGGGCGGCACAGCCCACCGCCGCCGTCCTCTGAGAGCTGCGACTGTCATGCTTCGATTCCTCGTACGCCGGACGCTCGGCGCGCTAGTCATCCTGCTCTTCATCAGCGCCTTCACCTACTTCCTGTTCTTCGCGATCCCGCACGACCCGGCACTGCTGTCCTGCGGCAAGAACTGCACCCCCGACAACATCGCGCTGATCCACCGGAACCTCGGTCTCGACGAGCCGATCCCGGTCCAGTACTTCCACTACATGGTCGGCATCTTCGCGGGCCGCCACTTCAGCGTCGGCGACTGCAGCGCCCCCTGCTTCGGCTACTCGTTCGCCAACTCGGACCCGGTCTGGCCGACCATCCTCAACCGCTTCCCGCTCACGCTCTCGCTCGCTGCCGGCGGCATCGTGGTCTTCCTGCTCGTCGGTCTCGGCGCCGGCATGCTGGCCGCCTGGCGGCGCGGCACCTTCATCGACAAGTTCTTCAGCTCGGTGTCGCTGGTGCTCAGCTCGATGCAGATCTACTTCGTCGGCCCGATCGTGCTGGCCCTGCTGGTCTACAACAACCAGATCATGGACCAGCCCAAGTACGTCCCGATCAGCGAGGATCCCGTCGGCTGGTTCAGCGGACTGCTCATCCCCTGGTGTGTCCTGTCGATCATCTTCACCGCGGGCTACACGCGTATGTCCCGGTCCACGATGATCGACCAGCTGCAGGAGGAACACGTCCGCACCGCCCGCGCCAAGGGCATGTCGAGCCGTTATGTGTTCTTCCGGTACGCGTGGCGCGGCTCGCTGATCCCGATCGTCACCATGCTGGGCCTGGACATCGGCACCCTGCTGGGCGGCGCCATGATTACCGAGTTCACCTTCTCGCTGGCGGGCATCGGACGACTGGCCGTGGACTCGGTGCTCAGGACGGACCTGCCGATGCTCATGGGCGTGATGCTGTTCAGCGCCGCCCTGATCGTCCTGTTCAACATCATCGTGGACGCCGCCTACGCGTTCATCGACCCGCGCGTGCGCCTCTCCTAGGAGCCCCGTCAGTGACCACCATGACCAAGACCGAGGGAGAACCGGCCCTGCCCGGGTCCGATCCGTTCCTCTCCGTGCGTGATCTGCATGTGCGGTTCTCCACCGAGGACGGCATCGTGAAGGCCGTCGACGGGCTCTCCTTCGACCTCGAACGCGGCAAGACGCTGGGCATCGTCGGGGAGTCGGGCTCCGGGAAGTCCGTGACGAACCTGACGGTGCTCGGGCTGCACAACCCGATGAGCACCACCGTCACCGGCGAGATCCTGCTGGACGGACAGGAGCTGACCGGGGCGAGCAACCGCACCCTGGAGAAGCTGCGCGGCAACAAGATGGCGATGATCTTCCAGGACCCGCTGACGGCGCTCTCGCCGTACTACACGGTGGGCCGGCAGATCGCCGAGCCGTTCATGAAGCACACCGGCGCGAGCAGGCGCGAGGGCCGGGCGAAGGCCATCGAGATGCTGGAGAAGGTCGGCATCCCGCAGCCCAAGACCCGGGTGGACGACTATCCGCACCAGTTCTCCGGCGGTATGCGGCAGCGCGCGATGATCGCGATGTCGCTGATCTGCAACCCGGACCTGCTCATCGCGGACGAGCCGACCACCGCACTCGACGTCACCGTCCAGGCGCAGATCCTGGACCTGCTCAAGGACCTCCAGCAGGAGTTCGGCTCGGCGATCATCCTGATCACCCACGACCTGGGCGTCGTCTCCAAGATCGCGGACGATCTGCTGGTGATGTACGCGGGCCGGGCCGTGGAGCGCGGCTCGGTGCGGGAGGTCATCAAGTCCCCCCAGCACCCGTACACCTGGGGTCTGCTCAGCTCGATGCCGCGGCTGTCCTCGGACGTCAACGAACCGCTGAGCCCGATCCCCGGCACTCCGCCGAGCCTGCTCAATCCGCCGACCGGCTGCGCGTTCCACCCCCGGTGCGAGTTCCTCGACCTGGTCGGCGGTACGCGCTGCAGCACCGACCGGCCGGACCTGCCGGCGGGCCGGGGTTCCGCCTGTCATCTGACCGCAGAGCAGAAGCAGTCCGTATTCATCGAGAAGATTCAGCCCCGGCTGGGCTGACCGGTCATCTGGGGCGAGCATCATGAGCAAGGACACCACCATCACCAAGGCCGACGCGGTCCCTTCACCGCGCGACGGCGCCTCGGGAGAGACGCTGCTCGAAGTCACCGGCCTCACCAAGCATTTCCCGATCCACGCCGGATTTCCGATCAAACACAAGGTCGGCGCGGTCCAGGCGGTCGACGGTATCGATCTGACCATCCACACCGGTGAGAGTTTCGGTCTGGTCGGTGAGTCCGGCTGCGGCAAATCCACCACCGGCCGGCTGATCACCCGGCTGCTGGAACCGACCGGCGGAAAGATCTCCTATCGGGGCCGGGACATCACCCGTGCCACCCGCAAGGAGATGATGCCGGTCCGCTCGGAAATTCAGATGATCTTCCAGGACCCGTACTCGTCGCTCAATCCGCGGCAGACGGTGGGAACGATCATCGGCGGCCCGATGGAGATCAACAACATCAATCCGCCCGGTGGCCGCGAACAGCGGGTCCGGGAACTGCTGGAGACCGTCGGACTCAACCCCGAGCACTACAACCGCTTTCCGCATGAATTCTCCGGCGGCCAGCGGCAGCGCATCGGCGTCGCCCGGGCCCTCGCCCTGGAACCGAAACTCATCGTGGCCGACGAACCCGTCTCGGCCCTCGATGTCTCGATCCAGGCGCAGGTCGTCAATCTGCTGCAGAAGGTCCAGGCGGAAATGGGGATCGCCTTCCTCTTCATCGCCCATGACCTGGCCATCGTGCGGCACTTCACCCAGCGGGTCGCGGTGATGTACCTCGGCAAGATCGTCGAGGTCGGCGACCGGGACTCGATCTACAACCGGCCGCGCCACCCGTACACCCACGCGCTGCTCTCGGCGGTCCCCGAGGTCGACATCGACGGGGAGGACCGGGAGCGCATCCGGCTGGCCGGCGACGTCCCGTCCCCGATCAACCCGCCGTCGGGCTGCCGGTTCCGTACGCGCTGCTGGAAGGCGCGCGATGTGTGCGCGTCGGAGGAACCACCGCTGATCCAGCTCGGCGGCAACCGGGACGGCCACCTCACGGCGTGCCACTTCCCCGAAGAACCGACGATCGCGGCAAGGGAAGAGGACATCATCCTCGACCCGGCGCTGGCCGCGATCGAGGGGGCGGCCGAAAAGACCCTTTGACCCGGGCTTCCGTCCTCCGTTCGGCCCGCGGCCCGTACCCGGACACCCCAGCAGCACCCGGGTACGGGCCGTGGCGTGCGCGCGTCCTGACGGCCGCGGGGGCCCGCGCCCGCCCGGTCACTCCTCCGTCGGGACCACCTGCTTCTCCTCCGCGAAGTGGCAGGCGCTGTCGTGCGCGGCGGGTGAGTCGAGCCCGCGGAAGACCGCCGGGACGGCCAGCAGCGGCTCCTCCAGCGTGCAGCGCTCCTGCGCCTTCCAGCAGCGGGTGCGGAACCGGCAGCCGGACGGCGGGTTGGCCGGGGACGGCACGTCGCCAACGAGGATGATCCGCTCGCGCCGGTCGCGGGCGTCCGGGTCGGGAACGGGGACGGCCGACAGCAGCGCCTGGGTGTACGGGTGGGTCGGGTGCTCGTAGATCTCGTCGTCGTTGCCGATCTCGACGATCTTGCCGAGGTACATCACACCGACCCGGTCCGAGATGTGCCGGACGATCGACAGGTCGTGGGCGATGAACATGTACGAGAGGTTGAACTCGTCCTGCAGCCGCCCCATCAGGTTCACCACCTGCGCCTGCACCGACACGTCCAGCGCGGAGACCGGCTCGTCCGCGACGATGATCTCGGGGCGCAGCGCCAGGCCGCGGGCGATGCCGATGCGCTGCCGCTGGCCGCCGGAGAACTGGTGCGGATAGCGGTTGATGTACTCGGGGTTGAGGCCGACCACGTCCAGCAGGTCCTCGACCGCCTTGCGGCGGTCGCCCTTCGGGGCGACCTCCGGGTGGATCTCGTACGGCTCGCCGATGATGTCGCCGACCGTCATACGCGGGTTCAGCGACGTGTACGGGTCCTGGAACACCATCTGGATGTTGCGGCGGACGACCTTGAGGGCCTTCCCCGACAGCTTGGTGATGTCCTCGCCCTTGTAGAGCACCTGACCGGCCGTCACCGTCTCCAGGTTCATCAGGAGCCGGGCCACGGTGGACTTGCCGCAGCCGGACTCCCCGACGATGCCGAGCGTCTCGCCCTGGTAGAGGTCGAAGTTGACCCCGTCGACCGCCTTCACCGCGCCGATCTGCTTGCGGAAGAGGATGCCCTGGGTCAGCGGGAAGTGCTTGACCAGACCGCGGACACTCAGGATCGGCTCCCTGTCCGGCGCGACGGCGGGCTCCTTCGTCAAGTGGGTCGTGGTCTCACTCACCGATGGTCTCCGTCCAGAAGTGACAGGCACTGGCCCGTGTCTCGCTGACCTCGTACAGCGGCGGCACATCGGTGCGGCAGATGTCCTGGGCCATCGGGCAGCGCGGGTTGAACGCGCAGCCGGCCGGGATGTGCAGCAGGTTCGGTGGCAGGCCCTTGATCGCGTAGAGCTCCTGGCCCTTCTGGTCCAGGCGCGGGATCGACCGGAGCAGGCCCTTGGTGTACGGGTGGGCCGGCTTGCGGTAGATCTCGTGCACGGGCGAGGTCTCGACGATCCGGCCCGCGTACATCACCGCGATCTTGTCGGCGACGTCCGCGACCACGCCGAGGTCGTGGGTGATCAGGATGAGACCCATGTGCAGCTCGCGCTGGAGCTCCGCGAGGAGCTCCATCACCTGCGCCTGGACCGTCACGTCCAGCGCCGTCGTCGGCTCGTCGGCGATGATCAGGTCGGGCTCCAGGGCCATCGCCATCGCGATCATGATGCGCTGGCGCATACCGCCGGAGAACTGGTGCGGGAAGTCGCCCACCCGCTGCTTGGCCGCGGGGATGCGCACCCGCTCCATCAGCTCGATCGCCTTGACCTTGGCGTCCTTGCGCGACATCCCGCGGTGGACGGTGAACATCTCGCCGAGCTGCTCGCCGACGCTCAGGACCGGGTTCAGCGAGGACAGCGCGTCCTGGAAGATCATCGCCATCCGCTCGCCGCGCACCCTGCGGCGGTCCTCCTTGCCCATCGTCAGCAGGTCCTGGCCCTGGAAGACGATCTCGCCCTGGGTGACGAAGCCGGGCGGCGAGTCCAGGATGCCCATGATCGCCTGCGCGGTCACCGACTTCCCCGAGCCCGACTCGCCGAGCACCGCGAGCGTCTCGCCCGCGCTCACCGTGTAGTCGACGCCGTTGACGGCCTTGGCGACCCCGTCGCGGGTGCGGAATTCGACGTGCAGGTTCCGCACGTCCAGCAGGACCCCCTGCGGGTCCGGCGGATCCTGCTCGACCTGCGTGATCAGGCTGGTCATGGAACGCCTCCGTCAGCGCAGCTTGGGGTCGAGGGCGTCGCGCACCGCGTCGCCGAGCATGATGAACGCGAGCACGGTGATGCTCAGCGCGCCCGCGGGCCACAGCAGCATGTGCGGTGCGTTGCGGATCTGGGTGGACGCCGCCGAGATGTCGATGCCCCAGGAGACGGTCGGCGGCTTGAGGCCCACCCCGAGCCAGGACAGCGTCGCCTCCAGCGCGATGTACGTGCCGAGCGCGATGGTCGCGACCACGATCACCGGGGCGACCGCGTTCGGGGCGATGTGCCGCAGCAGGATGCGGGTGTGGTTGGCCCCCAGCGCCTTGGCCGCCTGGACGTAGTCGTTCTGTTTGGCGGTGATCACCGAGCCGCGCGCGATACGGGCGATCTGCGGCCAGCCGAGCAGCACCATGAAGCCGATGACCGGCCACACCGTGGAGTTGGTGACGACCGACAGGAAGACCAGGCCGCCGAGGATGATCGGGATGGCGAAGAAGATGTCACTGATCCGGGAGAGCACCGCGTCCCAGGCGCCGCCGAAGTAGCCGGCCAGCCCGCCCAGGATGCCGCCCAGCAGCGCGACGCCCGCCGTGGCGCAGACGCCGACGGTGACCGACGCGCGGGCTCCGTAGACCGTGCGGGTGTAGACGTCGCACCCCTGGTTGTCGTAGCCGAAGGGATGGCCGGGCTGGGAGCCCTGCTGGGACTTGGACAGATCGCACTGGAGGGGGTTGCCGCTGGCGATCAGCGAGGGCCACAGCGAGATGACGATCAGGAAGAGGATCAGCAGCGCGGAGATGATGAAGATCGGGTTGCGCCGCAGGTCGTGCCAGGCGTCGGACCACAGACTGCGGGGCTTGCCCGTCGGGCCGCCCGGTTGCAGTCCGTGGCCCGGCCCGTGATCGAGCGTCTGGGCCTCGGAGGCGGCCAGGTCCATCCCTCCGCCCATGCCGGTGGGGGCGACGGACTCGTTCGATCGGTCGTACTCCTCAGGCATACCGAATCCTCGGGTCCAGGACCGCGTAGAGCAGGTCGACGAGCAGGTTCGCCAGCAGGAAGACGATCACCAGGATGGTGACGAAGCCGACCACTGTCGCTGAGTTGTGCCGGAGGATGCCCTGGTAGAGCTGGTATCCGACACCCTGGATGTTGAAGATCCGCTCGGTGACGATCGCGCCGCCCATGAGGCCGCCGATGTCCGTCCCGATGAAGGTGATGACCGGGATGAGCGAGTTGCGCAGCAGGTGCCGCAGGATGACGCGGCGCCGGGGCAGCCCCTTGGCGACGGCGGTGCGGACGTAGTCGGCGCGGGTGTTCTCGGCGATGGACGTCCGGGTCAGCCGGGTGACGTACGCCAGGGAGACCAGCGCCAGCACGATGCCGGGCAGGATCAGTTCGTTGAGCGGTGCTTCCGGCGATACCGATGGCTCGCCGATGCCCCATTGCACCGCGATCACGTACTGCAGCACATAGCCGAGCACGAAGACCGGGATGGAGATCACGACCAGCGTCATCAGCAGCACCGAGGTGTCGATGGGGCGGCCGCGGCGCATACCGGTGATCACACCGAAGGTGATGCCGATGACGATCTCGAAGAAGATCGCGACAAGCGTCAGGCGCAGCGTCACCGGGAAGGCGCTCTTCATCAGTTCGGTGACGGGCTGCCCGTTGAACGCGGTCCCGAAGTCACCGGTGAAGATGTTCCCCATGTAGTCGAGGTACTGATGCCACAACGGCTTGTCGAGGCCGTACTGGTGCCGGATCTGCGCGGCCGTGGCGGGGTCGGGGGCGCGGTCGCCGAAGAACGCGGCCACCGGGTCGCCGAGCGCGTACACCATCACGAAGATCAGGAACGTGGCGCCGATGAACACCGGGATCATCTGCAGCAGGCGCCGGATCACATAGCGTCCCATGGGGCCTTCCCCAAAGTCGGGCGGTGGCCCGGCGCGGTGTCACCGCGCCGGGCCACCGCGCGGGTCAGCTGACCTTGATCTCGTTGTAGACCGGGACGCTGAACTGGTTCAGCGTCACGTTGGAGATCTTGGTGGAGTAGCCCCCGGTGCCGTTCTGGTACCAGAGCGGGATGGCCGGCATGTCGATGGCGAGCTGCTTCTCCGAGTCCTGGAACAGCGCGACGGCCTTCGCGGTGTCCGGCTCGGCGTTCGCCTCGTTGATGAGCTTGTCGAAGTTCGCGTTCGTGTAGTGCGAGTCGTTCGACGACGCGTTGGTGTAGTAGATCGGCTGCAGGAAGTTCTGGATCAGCGGGTAGTCCATCTGCCAGCCGGTCCTGAACATGCCGGTCATCTGCTTGTTCGTCACCTTCGAGCGGAAGTCCGCGAAGGTGCCGATCGGGTTGAAGACGCAGGCCTTGTCGTTGCCGAGCGCGTTGTTGATGCTGTTGCAGACCGCGTCGGACCAGTCCTTGTGCGAACCGGTGTCCACGTTGGACGTCAGGGTGACCTGCCCGCCGGGCAGGCCGCCGGCCTCCGTGATGAGCTTCTTGGCCTCGGTCGGGTTGAACGTGCAGGCGTCACCGCACAGCCCGGCCTTGAAGCCGCCCGCCTCGCCGAGCACCGGCGAGGTCCAGTCGCTGGCGGGCTCACGGGTCTTCTGGAAGATCTGCTCGGTGATCTGCGCGCGGTTGATCGCCATCGACAGACCCTGGCGGATCTTCGCCGCGTTCGGCCCCGACCACTTCGCGTCGTACAGCGGGAACGAGACGGTCTGGATGATGCCGGCCGGCTGGTTGATGAACCGGTCGCCCAGGTCCGACTTGGCGTTCTTGAGCTGCGACGCGGGGATGTCGTCGACCAGGTCGATGTTGCCGGCCTGCAGGTCGGTGTACGCGGTGTTGTTGTCGGTGTAGACCCGCAGGTCGATGCCGCCGTTCTGGGCCGGGTCAGGACCCTTGTACCCGGCCCACTTGCGCATCTTCATGGTCTGGCCCTTGGTGTACGAGTCCACCGTGTAGGGGCCGTTGCCGATCGGCTTGCTCAGCCAGGCGGCGTGGTCGGAGAAGAACGACTTCGGCAGCGGGTCGTACGCCGAGTAGCCCAGCGTGTCGGGCCAGGTGGAGAACTTGGCGCCGAGCTTGACGGTGAAGTTCAGGTCGTCGACCTTCTTCAGCCCGCCGAGCGTCTGGGCGGTGGACGCGGCGCCCTCCTTCTCCGGGTGCACCGCGTCGTAGCCGTCGATGAAGCGGAAGAAGCTCGCGTTCTTCTGGGCGTTCTTCAGCAGCGCGCCGTAGTTCCAGGCGTTGATGAAGGAGTCGGACGTGACCGGGTCGCCGTCGCTGAAGGTCCAGCCGGGGTTCAGCTTGATCGCGAAGTTCTGCGAGTCGGTGGTGGTGATCGACGCCGCGACCATGTTCTCGGCCTTGCCGGTCTTCGGGTTGTACTTCTTGAGACCGCGGAAGAGCATGTCCAGCACCTTGCCGCCCTGCACCTCATTGGTGTTGGCCGGCTCCAGCGGGCTCTGCGGGTCTCCCCACGAGGCACTGACGATTCCCGATGCGCCGCCTCCACCACCGCTGTCGCTGCCCCCTCCGCCACAGGCGGTGGCCGCCAGGGCGACGGCCGTCGCACAGACGGCCCACTTCAAGCGCGTGGATCCGCGCATCGCGTGCCTCCTCATGGGTCACAAATGACACTTAGTTCCTCATGACACCCCAAACCCGTCACCGACGCACCTCTAGCGCACCCGTGTCGCCCCACGAACTCCCGGCCGACACCCCGTGTGGGCCAACGCCTCACTCAGCGGCGTTGTCCGACATAGGGTCAGAAGGGTGATGCCATCAGCCGAAGAATCGTTCCTGCGCGCCTTTCACGCCGAGCACCCGGCCGTGACATCGCGCTCCCTGGCCCGCGGCCGGGACGCCGCCGGCCGCTCCAGCTACCGGATCCTGAGCGACCTGGTGGGCGGACACCGGCGGGTGCTGGACCTCGGCTGCGGTGACGGGTTCCTGCTGGAGCAGATGGCGGAAACGGCCGGCGCGCAGTCCGGTGACGAGGGGGCAGCTGACGCGGGAGCAGCTGAGGCGCCGGCCGGTGGCCGGGAGCTCGCGGGCGTCGACCTCTCCCCCGACGACCTGGCCCTCGCGCGCCGGCGGCCGGCGCTGGCCGGCGCGACGCTCCTGGAGGCACGGGCCCAGGACCTGCCCTTCCCCGGCGACCACTTCGACGCCTGTGTCTCCCACATGGCGCTGATGCTCATGAACGACGTCGACCGGGTCGCCGCAGAGCTCGCCCGGGTCCTCACCCCCGGCGGTCTGCTGGCGCTCGCCCTGGGCGGCGGAGCCGCGGGCGGCGAGGCGTACGAGCTCTTCATCGCCCTGACCGGACCCGTCGTCGAGGCGGTGCCCGACACCCACCGGATCCCCCGCCTGGGCGACCGGCGGACCCGCGACCGCGCGGGGCTCGACGCGATCCTCACCCCGGCCGGCTTCGCGCCGGTCGGCTGGGACACCGTACGGATCGACCTGAGCGGCTCCCTCGAGGACGTATGGGTCACCCTCTCCGCCCTCTACGACCTCGGCCCCCTCTCCCGGGAGGCCACGAACGCGCTGCGCGAGACCTTCACCGCGGGCGCGGCCTCCCTCGCCCTCCCGGACGGCACGATCCCCTGCGCCATGAACATGCGCATCGCCACCACGCACCTGGTGGCGGACCGAGCGAGCGGGAACGCGTGAGGGCCCCTGCTGATCCAGGACGGATCAGCAGGGGCCCTCACACGGTGTGCGGCGCGGTTACGCGACGCCCACCACGTCCTTGACCTCGGCGAAGTGGCACGCCGAGTCATGGGCGGCGGGCGAGTCGACGCCCTTGAAGCGCTCCGGGATCGCCAGCAGCGGAACGTCCGTGGCGCACTTGTCCTGCGCCTTCCAGCAGCGGGTACGGAACCGGCAGCCGGACGGCGGGTTGGCCGGGGACGGGACGTCTCCGGTCAGGATGATGCGCTCGCGGTGGGCACGGGCCTCGGGGTCCGGAACGGGGACGGCCGAGAGCAGCGCCTGGGTGTACGGGTGGGTCGGGTACTCGTAGATCTCGGCGTCGGAGCCGATCTCGGCCATCTTGCCGAGGTACATCACGCCGACCCGGTCCGAGATGTGCCGGACGATCGACAGGTCGTGGGCGATGAAGATGTAGGAGAGGTTGAACTCGTCCTGCAGGTTCTCCATCAGGTTGATGACCTGGGCCTGCACCGACACGTCGAGCGCGGAGACCGGCTCGTCGCAGATGATGACTTCCGGGTTGAGCGCCAGACCGCGGGCGATGCCGATGCGCTGCCGCTGGCCGCCGGAGAACTGGTGCGGGTACCGGTTGATGTACTCCGGGTTGAGCCCGACGACGTCCAGCAGGTCCTGGACCTTCTTGCGGCGGGTGCCCTTGGGCGCCACCTCGGGGTGAATGTCGAAGGGCTCGCCGATGATGTCGCCGACCGTCATACGCGGGTTCAGCGACGTGTACGGGTCCTGGAACACCATCTGGATGTTGCGGCGGACGACCTTGAGGGCCTTCCCCGACAGCTTGGTGATGTCCTGGCCCTTGTAGAGCACCTCGCCCGCGGTGGCCGTCTCCAGGCTCATCAGCAGCTTGGCGACGGTGGACTTGCCACAGCCGGACTCGCCGACGATGCCCAGGGTCTCGCCCTGGTACAGGTCGAAGGAGATGCCGTCGACGGCCTTGACCGCGCCGACCGTCCGCTTGAACACGATGCCCTGGGTCAGCGGGAAGTGCTTGACCAGGTTCCGGACCTGGAGGATCGGCTCGCCGCGGTCGACCGGGGCGTTGATCGCCGCCTCGACGGCCTCGACTGTCGTCTCATCGTCCTTGCTGAGATCAGCCATGGATCGTCTCCTTCCAGAAGTGGCAAGCGCTGCCACGGCCCGGCAGCTCGCCGCCGTCGGCCTCGGTCACCGTGTGCAGCGGCGGCACATCGGTCCGGCAGATGTCCTGCGCCATCTCGCAGCGCGGGTTGAACGCGCAACCGGAGGGAACGGCCAGCAGGTTCGGCGGGAGCCCCTTGATCGCGTAGAGCTCCTGGCCCTTCTGGTCCAGGCGCGGGATCGAGCGGAGCAGGCCCTTGGTGTACGGGTGGGCCGGCCGCTTGTAGATCTCGTGCACCGGCGCGGTCTCGACGATCCGGCCCGCGTACATGACCGCGATCTTGTCCGCGACGTCGGCGACCACGCCGAGGTCGTGGGTGATCAGGATCAGACCCATGTTGGACTCGCGCTGCAGCTCCGCGAGCAGGTCCATGACCTGGGCCTGGACCGTCACGTCGAGCGCGGTGGTCGGCTCGTCCGCGATGATCAGGTCGGGCTCGAGGGCGATGGCCATCGCGATCATGATGCGCTGGCGCATACCGCCGGAGAACTGGTGCGCGTAGTCGCCCACCCGCTCCTTGGCCGCCGGGATCCGGACGCGGTCCATCAGCTCGATGGCCTTCTTCTTCGCGTCCTTCTTCGACAGCCCCTGGTGGGCGCGGAACATCTCGCCGAGCTGGAAGCCGACGGAGAGCACCGGGTTGAGCGATGACAGCGCGTCCTGGAAGATCATCGCCATCTTGTTGCCGCGCAGCTTGCGCCGCTCGCTCTCCGGCAGGGCCAGGATGTTCTGCCCGTGGAAGAGGATCTCGCCCTGGGCCACGCGCCCGGGAGGGCTGTCCAGGATGCCCATGATCGCCTGGGCGGTCACCGACTTGCCGGAGCCCGACTCGCCGAGCACCGCCAGCGTCTCACCGGCGCTCACGCTGTAGTTGACGCCGTTGACGGCCTTGGCCACACCGTCCCGGGTCTTGAATTCCACGTGCAGGTCGCGCACTTCGAGCAGGGGCCCGCCGGCGGCGGTCGTTCCAATGCTCTCGGCGGCCGTTTCAACCGTGGTCATGCCGTCACCTTCGTCCTGCTTGCTCGTAGCTCGTGGGGGTCCGACTCATGGGGGCGCCTCACCGGAGCTTCGGGTCGAGCGCGTCGCGCAGGCCGTTGCCGAGGAAGACGAAGCCGAGCGCGGTGGTGACGATCGACAGGCTGGGGTACACCCACAGGTAGTCCTTGACACCCATGAAGTCCTTGCCGGCGAAGATCATGTTTCCCCACTCGGCGACCTCGGGGCTCACCCCGACACCCAGGAAGGACAGTGACGCCTCCGCGACGATCGCGATACCGACGCTGCTGGCCGCGTAGACCACCACCGAGGTGACGGAGTTGGGCAGGATGTGCTTCAGCACGATCCTGCGGCGGCTCGCACCCAGCGCCTTGGCGGCGTGCACGTAGTCCATCTCGCGCACCGACAGGATCTGGCTGCGCAGCAGACGGGCGAAGGTGGCCCAGGAGAAGATGCCCAGCGAGATCACGACGGGCAGTACGCCACGACCCATCAGCAGGATGATGACGATGGCGCCGACGAGCAGCGGGAAGGCGAAGAAGACATCCGCCACGCGCATGATCAGTGTGTCCCAGATGCGGCCGAAGTAGCCGGCTATCGCACCCAGGGTGATGCCGATGAAGCAGGCGAGCAGGATCGAGGCCAGGCCGACGATCATCGCGATCCGGCTGCCGTAGATGATGCGCGACAGCTGGTCGCGGCCGAGGGCATCGGTCCCCAGCCAGTGTTTGCTGCTCGGCTCCTTCAGGGTGTTCATCAGGTCCTGGTGGAGCGGGTCCGCGGGTGCGATCAGCGGGGCGAACACTGCTACCAGCAGAAGGATGACGACGATCAGCAGGCCGAAGACGGCCAGCTTGTTGGCGAGGAAGCGGGCGCGGATCTCGCTCCAGTTGCTGACCCTCGCGACGCTCGGTTCGGCTGCGCTCTGCGCGGCCGGGGCCGGACCGGCCGCGGTACCCGACCCATCCATGCCCGTGACGACCTCAGTCATGGTGTGACTCCTAATTCGGGACGACCCTGAGGGTCAGGAGAGGCGGATTCGCGGATCGAGTGCGGCGTAGAGCAGATCGACGATCAGGTTCAGCAGGATGAAGACAGCGACGCTGTACGTCACCACGCCGACGATGATCGGGTTGTTCTGCGACTGAATCGCCGTGATCAGCGCGAGTCCGATGCCGTCCCAGTTGAAGATCGTCTCGGTGATGAGGGCGCCACCGAGCAGACCGCCGAAGGAGATACCGAGATAGGTGATCACCGGGATGACCGAGTTGCGCATGATGTGCCGGACCAGGATCGTCCGGCGCGGCAGACCCTTGGCCACCGCGGTCTTGACGTAGTCCGCGCGCAGCACCTCGAGCATGGTGCTCCGGGCGATCTGCGCGACGAGAGCGGCGTCGATGATGGCCAGCGTTACCGCCGGAAGCACCATCGAATTGAACGACCCGTCCGAAATGAGCGGGAACCAGCCCAGCTCCACAACGAAGAAGCGCTGCAGGATCATGCCGATAACGATGGAAGGTACGCCGACGGCGAGCGTGGTGAGGAAGGTCACCGAAACATCCCAGACCGAGTATCTGCGCATCGCCGCCAGTACACCGACGCTCAGGCCCAGGATGACGTCGAAGATGATCGCGGTCACCGCGAGCTTCGCCGTGTTCACCAACTTGGGCTGGAGGATCTCGTTGACCGAGCGGCCCTGGGTGTAATCCTCGCCCAGGTCACCCTTGCCGAGCTTCTCCACGTAGTGCACGTACTGGACGACCAGCGGGTCGTCGAGCCCGTAGTGCGCGCGCAGTTCCTTGACCACCGCGGGATCACGCGCCTTGTCGCCACCGATCGAGCCCACCGGGTCACCCGGGAGCACGAACAGGCAGGCGAACAGGATCATCGTCGCACCGAGCACGACGACAACCAGCTGGCCCAGCCTGCGGACCACATACCTTCCCATGACTTACCTCTCTACCTCGCTGCCGCACCGAAGCAGCCACAACGCCCGGATCGGGCGCGCCTGGACGGGGCGGTGGATCACACCGCTCCCGACGGGGGCCGGGGGCCGGGGCGACCGAGTCTCGACTCGGTCTCCCCGGCCCCCGGTTCGCGCCGCACGACGTGCGGCGGAATGTGACTACTTCAGGGTGATCTGCGCGAGGTTCGGGTCCTCGTGGAAGTCCATGGCGCCGTTGGCGAACTTCTTGGTGTTCACCAGACGGAACTGGGTGCGGTTCCACAGCGGGATCAGGGCCTGGTCGTCCATCGCGAGCTTCTCGGCCTGCTTGTAGACCTCGTTGCGGGCGGTGGTGTCCTTCGTGCTACGGGCCTTCTCGACCAGTGCGTCGAACGCCGGGCTGTTGTAGCGGGCACGGTTGTCGCCCTGGACCTTGCCGGACGCGTCCGGGTTGATGGACTTGGAGTCCAGCAGCGGGAACAGGAAGTTGTCCGGGGTCGGGTAGTCCGCACCCCACGCGAAGCGGTAGGCACCGGTGGCACCCGGCGCCTGCTGGGCCGCGAGCAGCTCCTTGAACGGCTTCGCGTCAATCTTGACGTTCAGACCGAGGACGTCCTTGACCTGCTGGGCGACGGCCTGGACCCACTCTTCGTGGCCACCACCGGTGTTGAAGCCGAAGTGGAGCTCGTCACCGGGCTTGAGACCGGCTTCGGCCGCGAGAGACTTCGCCTTCTCCTTGTCCTGCTTGATGCAGGAGACGCAGAGGTCCTTGGTGTACACATCCGCGAACGACGGCGGAAGGATCGTCGTCGACTTGGTCTGCATACCCTGGAAGACACCCGCGATGATCGCGTCACGGTCGATCGCGTAGGAGATCGCCTGACGTGCCTTGGCGGTCTTCAGCGGGCCGTTGTCCGTGATCGGGAGCAGGTAGTTCATGCCACTGGTCTCGGCCTGAATCCACTCGCCCTGCGCGGTGTACTTGGCCTTGGCCGCGGTCAGCTGCGCCGTGGGCATCCGGGCCCAGTCGAACTGACCCGACTGGAAGCCCTGGTACTCCAGCTGAGAGGCGTTCGCCGAGTTCAGGATGGAGATGTTGACCTTGTCCAGGTGCGCCTTGGCCAGACCGTAGTCGTCGTTGCGGACCAGCGTGATGGACTTGTTGTGCTCCCACTTGCCCGACATCTTGAACGGGCCGTTGCCGATGGGGGCATCGTTGTAGGCCTGGTTCTTGCCGGCGCCCGCGACCTTCGGGACCGGGGACATCGACGTGTGCGTGGTCTTGACGTCGAACTCGAAGTCCGGGGTGGCGAGCTTCACCTGGAGGGTGTTCTCGTCCGGGGCGCTCAGGCCGGAGAACGTGGTCCCCGTGCCCTTCTGCAGCGCCTCGAAGCCGTCGATCCCGCCGACGTTGGGCGTGGCCACGTCCGAAGCGGAAGCCTTCGCCGCCAGACGGGTCCAACCGCGGATGAACGCCTCGGCGTTGACAACCTCACCGTTGGTGAACTTGGTGCCGGGCTTGATCTTGAACGTCCAGGTCTTGCCGTCGTCGCTGACCGTCTTGGAGGTCGCGAGGGCGGGTATGACCTTGCCGTCTGCGGTCGGCTCGTACAGGCCGGTGAACAGGTTGTCCGTGACGAGGATGCCCTCGGACTCCTGCGCGTTGACCGGGTCGATAGAGACCGGTTCCACGAGGCCGAGGCTGAAGGTGCCCCCGCCCTTACCCGCACCTGCGGACGACTTGTCGTCCTTGTTGTCGCCGCCGCAAGCGGTCGCTGCAAGAGCAACGATGACCGCGCCAACGACCCACTTGGCGCTCTTGGCACCGCGCATGGATTGCCTCCTCAGGAGTTCACTGTTTTTACGTGAAAAGAAGGCCGACCATCCGCTGACACCCCTGACAGCGAAACCGGCCCTCTGTTGCTCGTGAGTCGGCGCTCCCCATAAGCGCTTGGACCCATTGACCCGAGCTGAACTGCGTCCCACTATCGGGCACGTTTAGGCGCGTAACCACACCCAAATGGTCTCGCTTTGATCACATCGGGTATGAACTTGGCCCACAATTCGGACATTTGGAACGTAGACAGACACCCGCGAAACGGACTGTTAACGCAACATCCGGCGAATCGCGTCCGCTATGCGGACGCAGGCCCGGCGAAATCGGTTGCGGGGAGTCCGAAAAATCCACGGCAAGTCTACGCGGGTCACCTCCCCGCGTCCCCGATACGACCGGGCCCGCCCGGCCGCCGGAGCCTGTTGAATCGGCCCATGAGCCAGGAGATCTCCGGACTGTTGCATCACGTCGAACTGTGGGTCGCCGACCTGCCCGCCGCCACCGCGAGCTGGGGCTGGCTGCTGGGCGAGCTCGGCTACACCCCGTTCCAGGACTGGCCCGCGGGGCGCAGCTGGAAACTCGGCCCCACGTACATCGTGGTCGAGCGCTCCCCCGCCCTCGCCGGCGACCGGCACGAGCGGCTCCGGCCGGGCCTGAACCACCTGGCCTTCCACGTGGCCGACCGCGCCATGGCCGACAATCTCGCGGCCCGGGCGCCCGGGCACGGCTGGACCCTGATGTTCCCCGACCGGCACCCCTTCGCGGGCGGCGAGGCGCACTACGCCGCCTATCTGGAGAACGCCGAGGGGTTCGAGGTCGAGCTGGTCGCACCCATCGCCTCCTGACGGAGGGGCGGCTAATCTGACTGACCGTCAGGTTATAGCCGGCCGCGGGAAGGGATCCCCAGTGCCCCACAGTGAGTTGGAACACGCTCGGCGCCAGGAGACGGTGGAGTCGTTCTGGCGGGGGGTCGACACGCACGACTGGGGGCTGGTCGCCTCCACCCTGGCGGAGGGCTTCGTACGCGTCGGGATGCGCGGCGACGAGGACGACACCGTCCGGGGCCGGGACGCCTATGTGGCGTTCGTCTCACGGGTGACGGAGCGGATGGCCTTCCACCGGCTGGAGTCCCGCCGGACGTTCCTCAGCGCCGACGGCCGGCGGGTGCTCAACGAGGCTGTCGAGACGATCCAGCCGACGGCGGCGGACGAGCGGAACGTGATGTCGTTCGCCAACGTCATGGAACTCGGCGAGGACGGGCTGATCACCCGGCTCGACATCTACTGGAAGACCCCGGTACTGCAGCCTCCGGCCTGGATCGTCCCGGGAAGCGCGTCCGCGCGCGCTGAGAAGAGCTGAGGAGGGGGCCCGGGGAAAATCCCCGAACCCCCTCCCGGTGACGCCTCAGTGGCGCCCCTGTGACGTCTCAGCGACCGCCCGGTGTCCGTTCAGCGGCCCGGGCGGGACGCACCGGCACCGCGAGGCGCCCGGCCGTCGTCAGCGCTTGGCGCGGGAGTACGCGCGGCCGCGCTCCTTCTGGTCCAGGACGACCTTGCGGATACGCACGGTCTCCGGGGTGACCTCGATGCACTCGTCCTCGCGGCAGAACTCGAGGGACTGCTCCAGGGAGAGCCTGCGCGGCGGCACCACGTTCTCGGTGTTGTCCGCGGAGGCGGCGCGCATGTTGGTGAGCTTCTTCTCCTTGGTGATGTTCACGTCCATGTCGTCGGAACGCGAGTTCTCACCGATGATCATGCCCTCGTACACCTCGGTGGTCGCCTCGACGAAGATCACGCCGCGCTCCTGGAGGTTGATCATCGCGAACGGCGTCACGACGCCGGCGCGGTCCGCCACCAGGGAACCGTTGTTACGGGTGCGCAGGTCGCCGAACCACGGCTCGTGACCCTCGAAGATGCTGTGCGCGATACCGGTGCCGCGGGTGTCCGTGAGGAACTCGGTACGGAAACCGATCAGGCCACGGGCCGGGACGATGAACTCCATGCGGACCCAGCCGGAGCCGTGGTTCGTCATGGTCTCCATGCGGCCCTTGCGGGTCGCCATCAGCTGGGTGATCGCGCCGAGGTACTCCTCGGGGGTGTCGATCGTCATGCGCTCGACCGGCTCGTGGACCTTGCCGTTGATCGTCTTGGTGACGACCTGCGGCTTGCCGACGGTCAGCTCGAAGCCCTCGCGGCGCATCTGCTCGACGAGGATCGCCAGCGCCAGCTCGCCACGGCCCTGGACCTCCCACGCGTCGGGACGCTCGGTCGGCAGCACGCGGAGCGAGACGTTACCGATGAGCTCCTTGTCCAGCCGGTCCTTCACCTGGCGGGCAGTGACCTTGTGGCCCTTGCCGCCCTTGCCGACCAGCGGCGAGGTGTTGGTACCGATGGTCATGGAGATGGCCGGCTCGTCGACCGTGATGAGCGGCAGCGCGACCGGGTTCTCCAGGTCGGCCAGCGTCTCGCCGATGGTGATGTCCGGGATACCGGCCACGGCGCAGATGTCGCCGGGGCCCGCCATCTCGGCCGGCTTGCGGGTGAGCGCCTCGGTCATCAGCAGCTCGGTGATCTTGACCTGGGTGACCGAACCGTCACGCTTCATCCACGCGACCTGCTGGCCCTTGCGGAGCTCGCCCTCCTCGACGCGGAGGAGCGCGATACGGCCGAGGAAGTTGTCGGCGTCCAGGTTGGTGACGTGCGCCTGGAGCGGCGCGCCCTCGGTGTACTCGGGGGCGGGGACCGTCGACAGGATGGTGGAGAAGAACGGCTCCAGCGAGTCGCTGTCCGAGGGGACCGTGCCGTTCTCCGGCTTGGTCAGCGAGGCGACGCCGTCACGGGCACAGGCGTAGACGATCGGGAACTCGATCTGCTCCTCGGTCGCGTCCAGGTCCAGGAAGAGGTCGTAGGTCTCGTTGATGACCTCGTCGATCCGGGAGTCCGGGCGGTCCGTCTTGTTGATGCACAGGATGACCGGCAGGTTCGCCGTCAGCGCCTTGCGCAGCACGAAGCGGGTCTGCGGCAGCGGGCCCTCGGAGGCGTCCACGAGGAGCACGACCGCGTCGACCATCGACAGGCCGCGCTCGACCTCACCACCGAAGTCGGCGTGGCCGGGGGTGTCGATGATGTTGATCGTGATGACGTCGCCGCCACCCTTGGGGTGGTACTTCACGGCCGTGTTCTTGGCCAGGATCGTGATGCCCTTCTCACGTTCCAGGTCGTTCGAGTCCATCATGCGGTCATCGAGGTGCTGGTGGGCAGCGAATGCGCCGGCCTGCTTGAGCATGGCGTCGACAAGGGTCGTCTTGCCGTGGTCGACGTGGGCGACAATGGCGACGTTACGAATATCGTGGCGCGTGGACATGCTGCGGCGCTTCTCCCGGGATCGTGGATGGCTGCGCGTTCCGTGTTGACGCACTCGCCCGCCGGGCAGGACAAGCCGCGGCCTTACCCCATGGTACGGGGCCCGCGGCGACTCGGCCGCCCGAGCGAGGTTTGAACGCCGGTATCACCGGCCCCACAGGCTCCTTCCGGAGCCGGCAGGACCGGTGTGACAACCGGAAGGACCCGTGGCAGCGGCGGTATCCGGGCGTATTCCGCCATCCGGGCGGCGGGGCGGCCCGATCCGGCAAAAGCGCTGCGCCCGGACCCCTACTTACGGAACCCGATGTCCTGGTATCGGGGGGACTCGAAGCCGAAGGCGCCGGCGTTGGCGACCGTGGGCCGCAGCGCGACGACCTCGGGGCGCTGGAAGAGCGGGACGGAGCCGGCCGCGGCCCAGATCCGGGAGTCGGCCCGTGCGGTGAGGTCGCGGGCCGCCTTCTGGTCCAGTTCCGAGCCGGCCTGGTCGAGCAGCTGGTCGATCTGGTCGGTGCCGACCCGTGAGTAGTTCTGCTCGACGGTCAGCGATCCGTCGGGGGCGGGCAGCGGCTTGGCGAAGATCGGCCGGTCGTCGGTGGCCGGGTAGGCCGTGCCGGGCCAGGAGTACAGGGCCAGGTCGAAGTTTCCGGAGGCGACGTGGTCGTGGAAGAAGCTCGTGTCGGCGACCTTGGTGATCTCGGTGCGGACCCCGATCTTCGACAGCATCGTCGCGATCCGGTTCCCCACGTCGGCCAGCACCGGCGAGGTGGAGGGGACGACGAACCGCAGGCTGAGCTGCTTGCCGGCCTTGCGCAGCGTTCCGCTGGGCTCGACCACCGTCACACCGAGGGCCGGGGCGGCCGCGTCGGGCTTGGTGGGTACCGGAGCGGCGGGCTTGGCCGGGTTGGCGGCCTTGGCCCCGGACCGGGACTGCGGTGCGGTGTGCTCCCAGCCCGCGTCGGCGAGCAGCGCCTGGACCTGGCCCGCGTCCGCGGAGCCGAGGGCCGAGCTGTGGTCCGCGTAGCCGTTCTGCGAGGCGAGGACCAGGTGGTTGCCGAGCGGCTTGGCGGGCAGGCCGAGCGGCTTCAGCACGGCGTCGGCGATGGCCTGCCGGTCGACGGCGCGGGCCACCGCGCGGCGGACCCGTTCGTCGGCCAGCGGGCCCGTGCTGCCGTTGAGGGCGAGCTGCGAGTACGCGGCCCCGGGGGCCTTGCGGACGGCGAGCTTCTTGGCGGCGGCGGCCTTGCGGACCGAGGCGAGGGCGGTCGGGTCCAGCTCCGCGACGTCGAGCTTTCCGCCGGTCAGCGCGGCGGCGCGGCCGGCGGCCGGCACGACGGTCAGCACCAGCTGGTCGAGCTTGGCGCGCTGGCCCCACCAGGCCGGGTTCCTGACCAGGGTGACGGCGCCCCCGGTGCGGTTCACGTCCTTGATCCTGAACGGCCCCGCGACGGCGGTGAGCGCGGAGCGGGCGCCTTCGTTGAAGGCGTCCGGGCTGCCGGTCACGGCCTTGGGATAGAGGGGTGTGAACAGCGACCGCCAGTCGGCGTACGGGGTGGCGAAGGTGACCTTGACCTCGTGGCTGTCCGCGCCCTGGCTGACGTCGGCGATCCGGTCGTAGCCGGCGTTGCGCGCGGTCCAGTACGCGGCGTTCCGGCCGCTCAGCGCCTTCCACTGCGCGCTGAAGTCGTCGGCGCCGACGGCCCGGCCGTCGCTCCACTTCGCCTTCGGGTTGAGCTTGTACGACACGACCTGCTTCGGCTCGGTCTCGACGACGGAGGCGTCGGCCAGGAAGTCCGCGTCGCGCTGCGGGGCGCCGCGGTTGTCGAGGCGGAACATCACGGGCAGCACGGCGCCGGCGATCCGGGCCGTGTCCTCGTCGGCGTCCGCCTGATACGCGTTGAGGGTGGCCGGCACGCTGTCGACGGCCCAGCGCAGCGTTCCGCCGTCCTTGACGCCGGCGCGGGGCGCGGCGGCGATGTCGGTGCCGGAGACGGCCGGGGCCGCGGTGGTCTCGGCGGAGCAGCCGGCGAGGGCGAGCGCGGCGACGCCCACGAGGGCCGCACCGCGCAGCCCCGGACCTGCGGGCCGGGGGCGGTACCTGGGCCGGGGCTCTGCCCCGCCTACGGATGCGGGAATGACGCTGCGGGACATGGGTCAGGTACCTCCGCGGGCTCTCCGGCCGCCTTCGGTCCGGCATACGCCTTCGGGACGTGCACCAGTAATACTCAGTTGGCGGTATTTGTCGCTTATCGCACCTACTGAAAGCGACAGGTACCCGCGCGGCGCCGCGACACGGCGCGAAGCGGGCCACAGGCCACCCGAACGGCGGTGGGGCGCCCGCCTGCGGCCCGCGCGGGCGTGCGGCCGGGGCGCGATCCCGGAACGGGCGCCATTTCCCCTGCACGCGCTCTTCCCAATGGCGCATGTGACGCGCGACACTCGCTTCCGCATGAGCGTCACCAACCGCACTGCGGCAGAGCTGAGGGCAAATCCATGTCCCTGCAAGACGATCTGACATCGGTTCAGCGCCGGCTGGACGACCTGGTCCGCTGCGTGGGCCGGCTGGAGCAGCACGTCGGGAACAGCCTCGACATGCGTCGTGTACGTGCCGACGCGGACCACCTCCGCGAGAGCCTGACCCTGCTGCGCGAGGCCGCACCGTCCGCCGCCCCACCGGGCCCGGTGGAGATGGTGATCGTGCCCGACACCCCGTACGACCCCGCGCTGTGGTCCGACTGCGAGGACGAAGGCCTGGGATCGCCCCACGGCCACGCGCCGTAACCGCGCCCTCCCCGCAGCCGCAGCCAGCCCGGCACCGCAGCCGTCACCGGCTCCCGCCCCTTCCGCTCCCCTCCGGAGTACGCATTGGCCACCGGAACCACCTCCAGCACCGAGTCCGCCGACAGCAGTCCCGCCCGCCGCGGTGTCCACACGCAGGGGCGCGCGGCCATCCCGAACCGACATCTGCGGACCGACCGGTGGTGGGTTCCGCCCCTGGTGACCGCGCTCGGCCTGGGGGCGTTCGTCGTCTACTCGACGTGGCGCGCGTTCGCGAACGGGGACTACTACGCGGCGCCGTACGTCTCGCCGTTCTACTCCCCGTGCCTGGCGTCGAACTGCACCGACATGAACGGCGGCGCCGACTGGCACCTCTTCGGGAGCTGGTGGGGCATCTCCCCGGCCCTGATCGTGCTGATCTTCCCGCTCGGCTTCCGGCTCACCTGCTACTACTACCGCAAGGCGTACTACCGCGGGTTCTGGGCCTCGCCCCCCGCCTGCGCCGTCGCCGAGCCGCACGCCACGTACACCGGTGAGACGCGGTTCCCGCTGATCCTGCAGAACATCCACCGGTACTTCTTCTACTTCGCGATCCCGGTCGCCGGGATCCTGACGTACGACGTGGTGCTGAGCTTCCGGGACGCGGACGGCAACTGGGGCCACGCGGGTCTCGGCACCCTCGTGATGCTGGTGAACATCACCCTGATCTGGGCGTACACCTTCTCCTGCCACTCCTGCCGGCACATCATCGGCGGCCGGCTCAAGCACTTCTCCAAGCACCCGGTGAGGTTCCGCCTCTGGGGCTGGGTCGGCCGGCTCAACCGGCACCACATGCTGCTCGCCTGGGTCTCGCTGATCAGCGTGGCCCTCGCGGACTTCTACGTATATCTCGTCGCCAGCGGCGCCTTCGACGACCCGCGGTTCTTCTAAACGAAGGGGATGCCAACAAGCATGACGCAAGTCGAAAGGCACACTTACGACGTGGTCGTCGTCGGCGCGGGCGGGGCAGGTCTGCGCGCCGCCATCGAGGCCCGCGAGCAGGGCATGCGCACGGCGGTCATCTGCAAATCGCTGTTCGGCAAGGCGCACACGGTGATGGCCGAGGGCGGTATCGCGGCCAGCATGGGCAACGCCAACTCCAACGACAACTGGGAAGTGCACTTCCGCGACACCATGCGCGGCGGGAAGTTCCTCAACCAGTGGCGGATGGCCGAACTGCACGCCCGCGAGGCGCCCGACCGGGTGTGGGAGCTGGAGACCTGGGGCGCGCTCTTCGACCGCACCAAGGACGGCCGGATCTCGCAGCGCAACTTCGGCGGCCACGAGTACCCGCGGCTCGCGCACGTCGGCGACCGGACCGGCCTGGAGCTGATCCGCACCCTCCAGCAGAAGATCGTCTCCCTGCAGCAGGAGGACTTCGCCGAGTTCGGCGACTACGAGGCGCGGCTCAAGGTCTTCCAGGAGTGCACGGTCACCCGGGTGCTCAAGGACGGCCCGGCGGTCAGCGGGGTCTTCGGCTACATCCGCGAGTCGGGCCGGCTCTTCGTCATCGAGAGCCCGGCCGTGGTCCTCGCGACCGGCGGCATCGGCAAGTCCTTCAAGGTGACCTCCAACTCGTGGGAGTACACCGGCGACGGGCACGCGCTGGCACTGCTCGCGGGCGCGCCGCTCATCAACATGGAGTTCATCCAGTTCCACCCCACCGGGATGGTCTGGCCGCCGTCCGTCAAGGGCATCCTCGTCACCGAGTCGGTCCGCGGCGACGGCGGGGTACTGCGCAACAGCGACGGCAAACGGTTCATGTTCGACTACATCCCGGACGTGTTCAAGGAGAAGTACGCGCAGTCCGAGCAGGAGGCCGACGGCTGGTACGCCGACCCGGCCACATTCCGCCGGCCGCCGGAGCTGCTCCCCCGCGACGAGGTGGCCCGCGCCATCAACTCCGAGGTCAAGGCGGGCCGTGGCACTCCGCACGGCGGGGTCTTCCTCGACGTCTCGACCCGGCTCCCGGCCGAGGAGATCAAACGGCGGCTGCCGTCGATGCACCACCAGTTCAAGGAACTCGCCGACGTCGACATCACCGCCGAACCCATGGAGGTCGGCCCGACCTGCCACTACATGATGGGCGGCGTCGACGTGGAGCCCGACACCGCGGCGGCCCGCGGCGTGCCGGGACTGTACGCGGCGGGCGAGGTGGCCGGAGGAATGCACGGCTCGAACCGGCTGGGCGGCAATTCCCTCTCCGACCTGCTGGTCTTCGGCCGCCGGGCCGGACTGCACGCCTCGGAGTACGTGGCCGCGCTCGGCACCGGGCGGCCCGCCGTCCCGGAGGACCAGATCGACAGCGCGGCCGCCGAGGCGCTGCGCCCGTTCAGCGCTGAGGCCTCCGACCCGGACCTGCCGCAGGGGCAGGTCGCGGAGAACCCGTACACCCTCCACCAGGAACTGCAGCAGGCCATGAACGACCTGGTCGGCATCATCCGCCGGGCCCCGGAGATGGAGGAGGCGCTCAGCCGCCTCACCGATCTGCGGATGCGCTCGCGGCGGGCCGGCGTCGAGGGCCACCGGCAGTTCAACCCCGGCTGGCACCTGGCGATCGACCTGCGCAACATGCTGCTGGTCAGCGAGTGCGTGGCGCGTGCCGCGCTGGAGCGCACCGAGAGCCGCGGCGGCCACACCCGCGAGGACCATCCCGGCATGGACCGGACCTGGCGGAAGGTCAATCTCGTCTGCGAGCTGTCCGACCCCAGCGGCGGGCTCGCCGACACCGACCCGGAGCGCGGCCAGGTCACGCTCCGGCGCCGCGACATGGACCCGATGCGGGACGACCTCCTCGCCCTGTTCGAGAAGGAAGAACTGCTGAAGTATCTGACGGACGAGGAGTTGGCCCCGTGACGTACACAGCACACTTCAAGGTGTGGCGGGGCGACGCCGACGGCGGGGACCTGAACGACTACCAGGTGGAAGTGAACGAGGGCGAGGTCGTCCTCGACATCATCCACCGGCTGCAGGCCACCCAGGCGTCCGACCTCGCGGTCCGCTGGAACTGCAAGGCCGGCAAGTGCGGATCGTGCAGCGCCGAGATCAACGGCAGGCCGAGCCTGCTGTGCATGACGCGGATGTCGGTCTTCACGGCCGACGAGACCGTCACCGTCACCCCGATGCGCGCGTTCCCCGTCATCCGTGACCTGGTGACGGACGTGTCCTTCAACTACGCGAAGGCGCGCGAGGTGCCGGCGTTCGTGCCGCCGGCCGGCCTCAAGCCGGGCGAGTACCGGATGCAGCAGCAGGACGTGGAACGCTCCCAGGAGTTCCGCAAGTGCATCGAGTGCTTCCTGTGCCAGGACACCTGCCACGTGGTCCGCGACCACGAGGAGAACAAGATCGCCTTCTCCGGGCCGCGCTTCCTGATGCGGATCGCCGAGCTCGACATGCACCCGCTGGACGCGGCCGCCGAGGAGGGCCTGGACCGCAAGGTGTCGGCCCAGGACGACCACGGACTCGGCTACTGCAACATCACCAAGTGCTGCACCGAGGTCTGCCCGGAACACATCAAGATCACCGACAACGCACTCATCCCGCTCAAGGAGCGGGCGGTCGACCGCAAGTACGACCCACTGGTCTGGCTGGGCAACAAGATCCTGCGGCGGCCGTAACCGCACCGTACGGCCTCCGGCACTCGGCCGGAGGCCGTACGGTCGCGAGCCGTACAAACCGCGCATACGCTCCCGAACAGAGCCATGCCGCAGGCGCGTGGCGGATCGGATGCGGCTGATGCGGCGACTCGGCGGAATCGTGGCGCTCCTCGGCGCCCTGCTGCTGCCGCTCGCCGGCGCCGCCGGTACCGCGCACGCCGACGACCCGATCACCCTGTCGCGCACCGGCCAGATCACCGACAAGGTCGGCGCGCTGGGTGACCGTAAGCAGCAGGTGGCGGACGCGCTGGAGAAGCTCTACGCCGGCCATCGGATCCAGCTCTTCGTCGCCTATGTGAACGGCTTCTCCGGGCGGGACGCCCAGGAGTGGGCCAACGCCACCGCGCAGCGCAACGGCCTCGGGCAGAACGACGTGCTGCTGGCCGTCGCGACGCACGACCGGCAGTACGCCGTCTCCGCCGACCAGAGCTCGGGGTTCACCCAGAGCCAGCTGGACGAGGTGAACCGCTCGGCGATCGAGCCCGCGCTGAAGCAGAACGACTGGGCGGGCGCCGCCATCGGCGCCGCGAACGGGTTCGGGGCGGTGCTCGGCGGACAGCCGGTCGTGGCGCCCGCGATCACGCCGGGGACCGAGGATCCGGGCGGCGGCTCGGGCGGGAACGGGTCGAGCAGCCTGTGGATCCCGGTCGCGGCGGTCGGCAGCGCCGGCGTGCTGGGCGCGCTCGTGTACTCGCGGCGCAAACGGGGCAGCCGGGGCGCGCCGCCGCAGGGCGGCGGCTGGGGCCGGGGTGGCGCCGCCGAGCGGCCGCGGGTCACGCCGCTCCCGGAGCTCGACGCCCAGGCGAAGCAGCTGCTGGTGGAGACGGACGACGCCGTGCGCACCAGCCAGGAGGAGCTCGGGTTCGCGGCGGCGCAGTTCGGTGACGAGGCGGCCCAGCCGTTCACCGAGGCGGTCTCGTACGCGCGCGGTGAGCTGACCGCCGCCTTCCAGCTGCGGCAGAAGCTCGACGACGCCTTTCCCGAGGACGAGGCGACCCGCCGGCTGATGCTCGACGAGATCCTGAGCCGCTGCACCCAGGCGAACCGCCGGCTGGACGCCGAGTCCGACGCGTTCGACCGGCTGCGGGCGCTGGAGTCCAACGCCGCGCAGGCGCTCGCGCAGGCCGAGGCGACCGCGGCGGCGCTCGACGCGCATGTGACCGCCGCCGAGACCGCGATCGGCACCCTCACCCGGACGTACGCGGACGCGGCCGTCGAACCGGTCACCGGCCATCCGGCCGAGGCGCGGGACCGGCTGGTGTTCGCCGGGACCGCGATCGACGGGGCCAGGAAGGCGATCGACGCGGGCGACATGTCCCGGGCGGCGGTGTTCGTACGGGCCGCCGAAGGCGCCCTCGACCAGGCCGGGACGCTCGCCGAGTCGGTCGTACGCCGGGCGGAGGAACTGGAGCAGGCCGATGCCAGGCTCCAGGACGCGCTGACCGAGACCGACACCGACCTGGCCGATGCCAAGGGATTGCTCAGCGGGACCGCCGACGGGGCGCCGACGGCGGATCTGCGGGGCCGGATAGCCCGCGCCGAGTCCGTGCTCGGCGACGTACGGCAGGAGCTGACGGCCGGCCGCCACGACCCGATCTCGGGGCTGCGCCGGATCGAGGAGGCGGACGCCGCTCTCGACGCGGCACTGACCGGCGCCCGCGAGGGAGCGGTGAACGAGCAGCGGGCCCGCGGTCTGCTGGGCCAGGCCCTGCTGGCGGCCCGCAGCGAGGTGGCCGCGGCCCGGGACGTCATCACCACACATCGTGGCGCGATCGGCAGCCAGGCCCGTACCCGGCTCGCCGAGGCCGAGCGGCGGCTGGAGCAGGCCGAGTCGCTGGCCGCCACCGATGCGGCGGGCGCGCTCTCCGAGGCGCAGCAGGCGGACCAACTGGCGCGTCAGGCACAGCAGTTCGCCCAGCAGGATGTGAGCGGCGGCGGCTTCGGAGGCGGTTTCGGCGGCGGCGGGCGCGGCGGCGGAGGGATGAGCGGCGCCGTACTGGGCGGGATCATCCTCGGCGGAATCCTGAACGGCGGCGGGGGCGGATTCGGCGGTGGTGGCGGTTTCGGCGGGGGCGGGGGTCCCGGGAGCTTCGGCGGAGGCGGCACCCGTGGCCGGATGGGCGGCGGCGGCCGCTTCTGACCAGCTCCTCGCTTCTCCTACCTACCCGCAAAGGAACTCCAGCCATGACGAAGCAGACGATCCTCGGCCGGGTGACCCAGCTCGCGAAGGCCAACGTCAACGCGCTCCTCGACCAGGCCGAGGACCCGCAGAAGATGCTCGACCAGCTCATCCGCGACTACAGCAACAACATCTCCGAGGCCGAGGAGGCGGTCGCCGCCACCATCGGCAATCTCCGGCTGATGGAGCAGGACCACGACGAGGACGTGGCGGCCGCCGCGGAATGGGGCGGCAAGGCCCTCGCCGCCAGCAAGAAGGCCGATGAGCTGCGGGCCGCCGGAAGCACCGCGGACGCCGACCGCTTCGACAACCTCGCGAAGGTCGCGCTGGGCCGCCAGGTCACGTCGGAGAAGGAGGCGAGGACCGCGGAGCCGGTCATCGCGAGCCAGACCGAGATCGTCGACAAGCTCAAGTCCGGTCTCGACCAGATGCGCACCAAGCTGGGTGAACTGCAGAGCAGGCGGGACTCGCTGGTGGCGCGGGCCAAGTCCGCGCAGGCGCAGAACCAGATGATGGACGCGGCCAAGAACATCAACGTGCTCGACCCGACCAGCGAGCTGGGCCGCTTCGAGGACAAGGTCCGGCGCGAGGAGGCCAAGGCCAAGGGCAAGGAGGAGCTGGCCGCGTCCTCGCTGGACGCCCAGTTCGAGAGCCTCGACACCCTCTCCGACAGCGCGGAGGTCGAGGCTCGCCTCGCCGCCCTCAAGGCCGTCAAGTAGCCCGCCCGGCGGCCCCCGTGTCCAGGGCGTGTTGCGAAAGTCCCGCCTGGCCCACGACGCCTGGCACGCCCTCGCCGCGTTGTCGGGCTCGTCCACGTACGTCCAGTACGAGGACGACCCTCCGCCTTGCCAGCGCACGCACCAGACGCAGTGGGCCACGCCCTCCGGGCGAACGGCGCTCCTTTCGCAACACGCCCTAGTACATGCTCAGCAGCTCGTCCACGGTCGGTTCCCGCCCCGGTCCTCCGCCGGGGCCGCCGTCGCCCGGCAGGGCGAGCTCGAACCAGACGGTCTTCCCGCGGTGGGTGCGGCGGCTGCCCCAGCTCTCGCTGAGCAGGCTGACGAGCTGGAGGCCGCGGCCCCCCTCGTCGGTGTCGCGGGCGCGCCGCCGCCTGGGCTGCACCAGCGCGCCGTCCCAGACCTCGCAGACGAGGGTGCGGTCGCGCAGCAGCCGGAGCCGGATGTCGCCGTCGCCATGCCGCAGGGCATTGGTGACGAGCTCGCTGACCAGTAGTTCCGTGGTGTCGACGAGCTCTTCCAGACCCCAGGAGAGCAGCCGTTCGCGGGCGTACTCGCGGGCGCGGGCGACCGAGGCGGGGTGCGGCTCCAGCGTCCAGTCCCCGACGGAGTCGGCCGGCAGACCGTGGACGCGGGCCATCAGGAGGGCGATGTCGTCCTCGCCGTGGGCGGTGTCCAGGGTCGCGAGGATGTGGTCGCAGACGTCCTCCAGGGGACGCTGCGGATCGTCGAACGCGGCGCGGAGGGCTTCGAGGCCCTCGTCCAGCGGGTGGTTGCGGGACTCGACGAGGCCGTCGGTGTAGAGCCCGAGGAGCGCGCCGTCCGGGAGCTCGACGTCGACCTCCTCGAAGGGCTCGCCGCCCACCCCGAGCGGCATCCCGGTGGGGACCTCCAGCATGAGCGCGGGCTCACCCGGCTCGACGACCACCGGCGGCAGATGCCCGGCGTTGGCGATCGTGCACCGCCGGGTGACCGCGTCGTACACGGCGTAGACGCAGGTGGCGAGGTAGACCTCGGTGAGGTCCGTGCCGCCGCGGTCCTTGCCGCGCCGGCTGCGGGTCTCCGGCGGGGCGCCGAGGCCGCGGGCCACCTCGTCGAGTGCGGTGAGCACCTCGGCCGGTTCCAGGTCGAGCAGGGCCAGCGTCCGTACGGCGGTGCGGAGTTCACCCATCGCCACGGCGGCGCGCAGCCCCCGGCCCATCACGTCGCCGACGACGAGCGCCGTGCGGTGCCCCGGCAGCTCGATGACGTCGAACCAGTCGCCGCCGACCTCGGTCTCCATGTTGCCCGGCAGATAGCGACAGGCGATGTCCAGCCCGGCCGCCTCCGGATTGCCCGGTGGCAGCAGGCTGCGCTGCAGTATCAGCGCTCGCTCGTGCTCGCGCCGGTACAGCCGCGCGTTGTCGATACAGACCGCGGCGCGCGCGGCCAGCTCCTCCGCGAGCATCCGGTCCCGCTCCGAGAACGGCTCACTGCCCTTGGCCCGGGAGAACTGCACCAGGCCGAGGACGGTGTCACGGGCGACCATCGGGACGATCAGCGTGGACTGGACGAGCGCGCCGCCCAGGTCCGGCTCGGGGTCCACGCCGACCATCTGCGTCTGGGCGGTCCTGAGCGCGCTGGCGCAGGGCGAGTTGAACGGGTGGCGGTGGACGGATCCGACGGGCACCGAGCCGTCCTCGCCGTCACCGCCCAGGATCGCGGAGGGCGCGTTCGAGACGGCACTGGCGAACGCCACCCGGCGCACCTCGCCGCTGCCGTCCGACGTGCCCCCGAGGTCCTCCTCGCCGACGAGCAGCGCCTGGTACAGGTCGACGGACGCCAGATCGCAGAAGTGCGGCACGGCGACGTCGAGCAGTTCGCGGGCGGTGGTCTCCAGGTCCAGCGAGTTGCCGATCCGCACCCCGGCCTCGTTGAGCAGGGCGAGATTGCGGCGGGCGTGCGCGGCCTCGCGCTCGGCCCGCTGCCGCCCGGTGACATCCATGGCGAGCCCGGCGACCCCTATCGGCCGCCCGCTGCCGCTGTGCAGCCGGTACAGCGAGATCGCCCAGCGGCGGCGCCCGCTCTCCCCCGGCACGGTGCCGACCAGCGGCATGTCCAGGACCGGATCCCCGCTCTCCAGCACCTGGCGCAGCGCGGCGGTGAGCCGGTCGGCCTCGACCCGGGACAGGAAGTCGTGCGGGCCGCGGCCGCGGTGCTCCTCGGCGGTGCGGCCGAAGACGGTCGCGAAACGTTCGTTGACGCGCAGCAGCCGCAGATGGGTGTCGAAGAGGACGAAGCCCATCGGGGACTGCCCGAAAACGGCCTGGGATGCCGCCAGGTCGGTCTCTATCTGCCGGAGCGACGAGACGTCGACGGCGATGCACAGCGCCCCCCGGTCGGCGGGCATCACATAGATCTCGGCGATGCCCTCGGTACCGGCGGCGTCACGGTAGGGCGCGAGACCTATCCACTCCCGGCCGTCCAGGATCTCCGCCACCCGCTCATGGCCGCGGTCCCAGGTGTCCGGCGGCGCGAACGCGGTGATGGGGTCCTTGCCGAGCGCCTGCGCGGCCGGCACCCCGAAGAACTCGGCGGCCCGGTCGCTCCACTGGTCGATCCGCCCGTCGGGGCCGATCGAGAAGGAGGCCACGCGGATGTAGTCGTAGATCGAACCCGGCGGGCTGGACTGCCAGACCGTGGCCCGGGGAGAAGTGGTCCCGCCCCGCTCATCAGACACATCGGCCCCCGCTGGCACGTCGTTCACTAGCCCGACCCCTCCAGCTCAGCACACATGGACCGGTTTGGAGCCGAGTATTCAGCATCACGACCGTCCCGCACACGGTCTTGACGATCACAGCATCATCTCGGCTCCCACTGGTTCCCGTTCGCCTCTACTCGCTACCCGGT
The DNA here is from genome assembly GCF_010548325.1 of Streptomyces sp. SID13666. Taxonomy (NCBI): domain Bacteria; kingdom Bacillati; phylum Actinomycetota; class Actinomycetes; order Kitasatosporales; family Streptomycetaceae; genus Streptomyces; species Streptomyces sp. SID13666. Next base: position 133,196 of record NZ_JAAGLX010000008.1, read on the forward strand.
GGGGAGTCGCTGAACCACTCTGTCAGGTGCCGGACACGGCGGGCGGCATCGCGAGCTCGAACCACACCGTCTTGCCGAGCCGCCCGTGCCGCGTGCCCCAGCGCCGTGAGGCACGCGCCACGAGTTGCAGACCGCGGCCGCCCTCGTCCTCGGTGGTGGCCTCGCGTTCCAGCGGCGGATCGGGGAGCGGGTCGGAGACCTCGACGAGCAGCGAGCCGCCGCGCACCATCCGTACGCCGATCGGACCGTGCGCGTACCGCAGGGAGTTGGTGACCAGTTCGCTGACGAGCAGCACCGTCACATCGGTCAGCGATTCGAGGTGCCAGTCGGCGAGGGTCTCGCGGACATGGCGGCGGGCCCGCCGCACGGCACTGGGCTCGGCCGGGAAGGTCCACGAGGCGGTGCTGCCCTCGGGGAGACCTCCGAGCCGGGCCATCAGCAGGGCCACGTCGTCCGGTTCCCGGCCCGGCACCATCGTCGCGAGCAGATCGTCACAGGCGTCCTCCAGCGAGGAGAGGGGGCGGGACAGCACCGTGGAGAGCCGGTCCAGACCGTCGGTGATGTCCTCGCCGCGCGCCTCGACCAGCCCATCGGTGTAGAGCACCAGCACCGTGCCGTCCGGTACGTCCAGCTCCACGGACTCGAACTCCACACCCTCGACACCGAGCGGCGCCCCCGACGGCATCTCCAGCAGGGTCGCGCCGCACCCCGCGAAACCGCACTCCTCCCCCGGATAGACCAGCACCGGCGGCAGATGCCCGGCCTTCGCCAGGGTGCAGCGCCGGGTCGCCGGGTCGTAGACGGCGTACACGACGGTGGCCATCCAGCCCTCGTCCTGGTCCTGGGCGAGGTCGTCGCCGAGGTCGTTGACGCGGCGCAGCAGCTCGTGCGGCGGCATGTCGAGTCCGGCGAGGGTCCGGACGGCGGTACGCAGCCGGCCCATGGTCGCGGCGGCGCCGAGCCCGTGCCCCATCACATCGCCGATGACGAACGCGACCCGGCCGCCGGCCAGCGGGATCACGTCGAACCAGTCGCCGCCCACCTCGGTGCCGCTGCTGCCGGGCACGTACCGGAAGGCGACCTCGACGCCCTGCGGCTGCGGAACGCTCTGCGGCAGCAGGCTGCGCTGCAGCATCAGGGCGCCCTCGCGCTCCCGGACGTACAGCCGCGCGTTGTCGAGCCCGGAGCCCGCCCGGTCGGCAAGCTCCATCGCCAGGGCCAGGTCGTCGCGGTCGAACGCCTCCCTGCTGTCCGCCCGGCTGACCACCAGCAGCCCCAGCACGACGCCGCGCGCCCGCAGCGGCAGCACCAGCAGCGAGTGGATGCCCAGCTCCATGGTGGCCCGCACCTTGGGGTCACCGGGGAACGTCGTCGCGAGCAACTGCTCGTTGTTCTCCACCAACTGCGGCCGCCCGGTGGCCAGCACCGTGCCGAAGATGGACTTGCGGGTGAACGAGATGACCGAGCCCAGCTTGATCATCCGGTCCACCTCGGGACCCTGCCGGATCGCGCCCACGCCCAGCTGCCGCATCGGCGTGCTCTCGCTGTACTGCACCGTCGGCAGCTCCCCGCCGTCGGCGACCGCCGCGTGCAGGATCACCCCCGAGTAGTCGCTGAACCTCGGCACCAGCGCCCGCGCCAGCTCCTCCGCGCCCCGGCGTACGTCCAGCAGGCCACCGATCCGCGCACCGACGTCGTTGAGCAGCGCCAGCCGGCTGCGGGCCCGCTCGACCTTGTCGGCCGCCTCCTTCCGCTCGGTCACGTCCATCACCGTCGCGCTGATGCCCAGCACCCGGCCCGCCCGGTCCTCCAGGCGGTGGTAGGAGATGGAGCGGTGGCCGAGGCCGCGCGGGGCCAGCATCATCAGGTCGATGACGGGGCGGCCGGTGGCCAGCACCGCACGCTGCAACGTGGTCAGCTCGGCGGCCGCCCCCGGGTCGTCGACGATCTCGCTGACGGTCCGGCCGATGTGTTCCGCGGAGGACAGCCCGTTCATCCGGGCCAGCGCCTCGTTGACCCGTACGTAGCGCAGCTCCGTGTCGAAGACCGCGACGCCCAGCGGTGACGAGTCGTAGAGCGCGTCCAGCGCGGCGAGGTCGTGCTCCAGGGTGCGCAGCCGGGCCGTCTCGGCGACCGAGGCGAGGACGAACGGCCGGCCGTCCCCGTCCACCAGCAGCGAGGCGCGCGCCTCGACCTGCACGCTGTGGCCGTCGCGGTGCCGCAGCGACAGGATTCCGTCCCAGCGGCCGTTGCGCAGCAGGTCGGCCAGGATCCGCTCGGCCCTTCCCGGCTCGGGCACCGCCGCCATCCGGCGGGCACCGCCGGACGCCTCGCCCATGTCGAAGAGGCCGCCGACGCGGCGCCCGACGATGTGCTCGCCCGCCCACCCCAGCATTTCCTCTGCGAGGGGGCTCCACAGCAACACCCGGCCCGACGTGTCCAGCATGACGACGGCCACCCGCAGCGTGTCCAGCAACGTGCCCGTCGGGCTGTCCGCGACCTCGGCCGCCGGCCCCGGCTGCAGCCCGCCGCGCCTCCGCGCCCCCGCCGCCTCATCGCTGCTGCTCAAGCCGTCCACATCGTCCCTGACCGAATCGGGCCGGATCGCCCGGCTATGAAGAGGGATCAACCCCCACATACCCGATATCTCCCCCTCCGTACCGCGACGCCTCCGGCGCGGTGGGGGGAGTACGGCGGGAGGTGGGTGCGGATGCCGCCCCGACGCGAAGCGCGCCTGCGGCGCGGTAGGCGAGTACGGCCCCAGCCGGGAGGGGCGCTGCGGCGCGCGGTCCGCCTGCGGTGGCGGGCGTGGGGCCCGCGGCACCGGTAGGTACGGCCGCGGCCGGGAGCCGCGGTGCGCGGTCCGCCTGCAGCGCGGTGGGGGATCACGGCTTCAGCCGGGGATGCGCTGCGGCGCGCGGCCTGCCTCCGGTGGCGGGCGTGGGGCCCGCGGTGCCAGTAAGTACGGCCTCGGCCAGGAGCCGCGGTGCGCGGTCCGCCTGGCCGCTGCCGCTCAGCCGGACCTGACCGCCCTGGCCCTGGCCCAGGCCCCGGGGCGGGGCACAGGCGCGGGGGCGGGGCACAGGCGCGGGCCATCGACCGGCCCGACCGCGGCTTACGCGCCCGGCGGGGCGAACGTCGGACGGTTGGGTGCTCGCGGCCGAACGGACGCCTGCGGCTACCACCGAACGGCCCACGTTTGGCCACTCGGCGGGTGAGCGAGCCCATCCGCCCGGCCGGCGCTCGAGGCCACCTGATGCGCAAGGGAGTCCGCTCAGCCCGGCCGGCGCTCGAGGCCACCTGATGCACAACGGAGTCCGCTCAGCCCGGCCGGCGCTCGAGGCCACCTGATGCACAACGGAGTCCGCTCAGCCCGGCCGGCGTTTGAGGCCACCCCCGCCTCGCCCGGCGTCAAGGCGCACATGGCAGCACAGGTAGCGGGGGAACCTCAGCCGGAGGCGAGGAGGTGGGCGGCGGTCCAGGCGACCGCCGGTCGGTCCTGGTCGAGCCAGTCGACCTCATGGACACGGTCCGGCGACAGCCACCGCAGCTCGTCGTGGTCCTCCAGCGGCACCGGCGTTCCTGACACCAGCCGCGCCGTCCACGCGTGCAGGACCAGCCCCGCGCTCAGCGGCCACTCCCCCGGGATCCGGGCGATCGGCTCGACCTCCACGCCGAGCTCCTCGCGCAGCTCGCGCACGAGGGCCTGCTCGTGGGTCTCACCCGGCTCGACCTTGCCGCCCGGCAGCTCCCAGCGGCCGGCGAGCGCGGGCGGGGCGCTGCGGCGGGCGGCGAGGAGCCGGCCCTGGTCCAGTACGGCTCCGCCCACGACCACGCGCAATGTCATGCGCGGAACCCTACGACGCCTGGCGGTCGATCCGCTCGACGAGATAGAGCTGCTTGTGGCCGCGCGCGTCCAGCATGTCGGAGACGCGTTCGGCCTCCTCACGCGTCGCGTAGCGGCCGACGCGGTAGCGGTTGCCGTTGTCGTCCTGGCGTACGACGACCCACGGGAGCTCGGTCATCGGACCGTCTCCCCGACCGGAGCCCCGTCGTCAGCCTCATCGGGCGCAGCGTCGGACGCAGCGTCGGACGCAGCGTCGGAAACCCCGCCGGAGCCCCCGTCCGAGACCCCGTCGGGAACCCCGATGGAATCGACGTGCTCGATGTTGGCCTGGACGTCCGCGTGGCCGCTCGGGACCGCGTCGAACCACCCGTCCAGGATCTCGGAGAGCAGCGCCCCGCTGGTCAGCCGCAGGCTGAGGGCCAGCACGTTCGCGTCGTTCCATTTGCGCGCGCCACGCGCCGTGTAGGCGTCACCGCACAGGGCGGCGCGCACGCCCGCCACCTTGTTGGCGGCGATGGACGCACCCGTACCCGTCCAGCAGCAGACCACGGCCTGCTCGGTACGCCCGGCCGCCACTTCCCGCGCGGCCGCCTCGGCGCACCACGCCCAGTCCTTACGATCTCCGGCCCGCAGCGCCCCGAAGGCGAGCACGGTGTGGCCGCGGTGGCGCAGCTCGTCGACGACCAGCCGCGCCACCGGTTCATCCATGTCCGAGGAAACGGCAATCCGCATATGCCCGACACTACGCCCGAGCTTCACGGCTCGGGGACGAGTTGCCAGGAAGAGGTACCGATTCGGCCAACTGTACGACTGGATCAGCTGGTTCGAACGGTGGGCAGCGGCATCAGCACCGGTCCGCCGCCGCCGTCGGCGTCCTTACAGACATCACCGCACCCGGCGTCGAGACTGCAGCACAGCGAGCAGATCGGCCCCGACTGGACGGGACAGTCGGCCACGTCCGGCAGTTCGTACGCGGTCGCGCACACCGTGCAGGTGTGGGTGGCCGTCACATCCGCTACTTCAACCCCCGGACCATTGACCGGATTCGGCCGGGCCAGGTAGTAGCGGCCCTTGGTCGCCCAGGCCAGCAGGGGGCTGAGGGTCATGGCGAGCCCGAGGGCGATGAAGGTGCTGAACGCCTCCGCGTACTCGCCGAAGAGACCGAAGAAAGCGAGGATCGAGACCGTGGAGGCGATGGCCATCGCGCCGAAGCCGGCCGGGTTCACCGCGTGCAGATAGGCGCGCTTGAACTCGATGTACTTCGGGCTCAGCCCGAGCGGCTTGTTGATGACGAGGTCGGCGGTGACCGCCGCGATCCACGCGATGCCGACGTTGGAGTAGAAGCCCAGCAACTTGCCGAGCATGGAGAACATGTTCATCTCCATCAGCGTCAGCGCGATGCCGAGGTTCAGGAAGATGTACCAGACGCGGCCCGGGTGCTTGTGAGTGATCCGGGAGAAGAAGTTCGACCAGGACAGCGACCCGCTGTAGGCGTTGGTCGTGTTGATCTTGATCTGTGAGACCACGACGAAGACCGCGGCCGCGGGCAGCGCCACGGACCCCAGCCAGGGCTTGAGCGCCTCGATCTGCGGCGCGATCGGCTCCAGCGCGTGCGTCTTGCCGACGGCCGCGAGCGCGCAGAAGGCGAGGAACGCGCCGCCCAGCTGCTTGGCCGCGCCGATGATCACCCAGCCGGGCCCGGCGGCCAGCACCGCGAGGTTCCAACGGCGCTTGTTCTGCTCGGTCTTGGCGGGCATGAACCGCAGGTAGTCGGCCTGTTCGCCGATCTGCGCGATGAGCGAGAGCGCCACGCCCGTACCGAGTCCGAAGCCGAGCCAGTGGAAGCCGGAGCCCGCCCCCTCGGTGCCGCCGAAGGACCCGAACGCGCCCCAGGAGTCGGGCGACTCGAAGGCCAGGACGAGGAACGGCAGCACCAGGCCGATCAGCCAGACCGGCTGTGTCCACGCCTGGAGCCTGGCGAGCGCGCCCATCCCCCGGAAGACGAACGGGATGACGATGAGCGTGGTGATCAGATAGCCGACCGCCACCGGGATGTGCAGGGCCGAGTGCAGCGCCTGCGCCATGATCGAGCCTTCGAGCGCGAAGAAGATGAACGTGAAGCTCGCGTAGATCAGCGAGGTGAGGGTGGAGCCGAAGTAGCCGAAGCCCGCACCGCGCGTGACGAGGTCCATGTCCAGGCCGTAGGTGGCGCAGGCGCGGGCGATGGGGATACCGGTGAGGAAGATGATCGCCGCGGCGCACAGGATCGAGGCGAGTCCGCTGGTGAAGCCGTAGGTGAAGACGATCGACGCGCCGATCGCGAAGTCCGCGAGATAGGCGATCCCGCCGAGGGCGGTGGACGCCACCATCGTCGGCGACCAGCGGCGGAAGGAGTGCGGCGCGTAGCGCAGCGAGTAGTCCTCACGGCTCTCGTCGGCCGCGAGCTTGGCGTAGTTCCTCTTGGGCGCACCGAGTGCGCCAGGTGCGCCGGGCGGCTCGGGGGTGCCGGGCACTGCCGGCGCCTCGGGTACCGCCTTGTCCGTGGGTGTCGCGGTGTCCGTCATCGCCGCAAAGTAGGTTCCGGACATGACAAGTGGTGGCGGAGCTCGATTGCCCGCCGGTTAAGGCCGTCGGCCTCGCGTTACGTCCGCATGACAGGCCCGGACCCCGATGTCCGGCTATCGATCACTTCACCGGTCACTTCACCGGCAGGTGGTATGCAACGCGGTACCGCTCGGCCGGCACGATGATGTCCGCGGTCTCCACCGGACGGCCGGACGCGTAGTACGTCCGCCTGACCTCCATCACGATGTGGCCGGGCACTCCGCCGAGCGCCGCCGTCTCGTCCGCGAGACCGGGCCGCGCGCCGACCTCCTCGACCATGTTGTCGACCACGAACTCGATGCCCGCCATCCGCTCGACGACGCCCTGCCCACCGAGCGGCCCCTCCTCCGGCAGCATCACCGGGGTGCGGCCGGTGACGGCCAGCGGCTCCCATGAGGTCGCGAGCATCATCGGCTCGCCGTCGGTCCGGTAGAGGTAACGCGTACGCATGACGCGGTCCCCCGGCTCGATCCGCAGCCGCTCGGCCACCGGCTGCGTCGCCAGGTCCTGGTTGCTGCTCGACTCCCAGGTGCCCTTCACGCCCTCGTCGCCCTGCTCCTGGCGGAACGGGCTGGGCGGGCTCGCCGGGCGGTAGCCCGAGCGGATGATGCGGCGCGGTTCCGCACGCTCGCGCACATACGTCCCCGAGCCGGAGCGTCCCTCGACGAACCCCTCGGCCATCAGCACCTTGCGGGCCTCCAGCGCGACGGTGTCGGACACCCCGTACTCGGTACGGATGCGCGCCTGGGAGGGCAGCCGGGTGTGCGGCGCGAGCGTCCCGTCGAGGATCTTCTGGCGCAGGTCGTCGGCCACACGAAGATATGCGGGCTGCTCACCGAAAGGCACGGTGCCCCTCCCTCAGGTTGACTATCTGCGACAGCTTGACAACCCTGGGTGGTTGACCGCAAGCCATGCCCAAAGGTTTACGCGTTGGTTCCCGAGTCCCCCGAGGACGCCTTGACCGAGCCGGTCATCTTCCGGCCGCCGTCGCCGAAGAAGCAGGTCACCCTGCGGTCGCCGTTGGACCAACCGCTCTCGCGCGGCAGCGAGTAGTAGATGCTGAGCGAGTCGACCGACCGGCCGGAGCCGTCGAGGTAGTCCTCCGCGAGCACATTGCACTTGGTGTCGGCCATCGTCTGCACCGCGTCGTCGCCGGGGTAGTCCGAGGACGCGTCCGAGAGGGAGGTGACGCCGAAGGTCTCCGCGTCGTGCTCCTCGGCGCACGGCACCACGTCGACACCCTTGGACTCGCCGCTGGATTCGCTGAGCGAATCACCGTGCAGGTTGAAGCACTGGCCCGTCCGCAGGTCGTCCGTGCGCGTGCCGCTGTTCAGGGCGCCGACCACCCCGAGGGTGATCACCACCGCGAGGAAGAGCGTCGCCACGCCGGAGACCGCGATGCCCGAGACGGCCAGCGCCTTGCCCTGCTGCCCCCGCTTGCGGATCTGGGCGAGCGCGACGATCCCGAACACCACCCCGAACACGGGGATGCAGCTCACGGCCAGCACGAAGGACGCGATGGCCATGCCGTTCATCGACTGCGGGGGCGGCGGCGGGTACCAGTACTGCTGGTACGGGGGCGGCGGGTACGGGCCCTGGGCGTAGGGCGGCTGACCGTACGGAGGCTGCCCGTACGGACCCGGCGGCGGGAACGGCGGCTGGCCGTGCGGCGCCTGACCGTACGGCGGCTGCGGCCCGGCCGGGGGCTGCGGGTACGACGGCAGGCCCGAGACGGTCGGATCCGGCGCGGGCCCGGTGGGCGCGGCCCACTCAGGCGTGGTCGGCTCGGACGCGGTCGGCTCGGCCGACTTCACCAGGCTCGGCCCGTCGTTCGCCGACGGCGGTGCGTCTTCCGGCTGCGGCTCATCGTCCTGCGGCGGCCGGGGCTGGTCCTCGGGCTGCGGCGGCCGGGGCTGGTCCTCGGGCTGCGGCGGCCGGGGCTGGTCCTCGGGCTGCGGCTGGGGCTGGTCTTCTGACGGCGGATGGGGCGGCGGTATGTCCACCCGGGGATCCTACGGACTCCCCGGAACCTTGCCGTACCCCCTTGACCGTATTGGTCTAGGCCAATACTTTCCTGTTCTGCACATCTCCGCATGTCCCGGCACAGCACTCCCGCACAGCGCTCCCCGCACAGCACGGCTACATTCCCGGCTCACGCACAGGAAAGAGCCCCATGCGTCGAAGATTTCTCGGCAGGCTGGCCGTCGCCGCCTGCTCCTTGTCCCTGGTGGTGGGGCTGCCCGCGCTCACCACCGCCGCCAGCGCGCACCAGCCCGGGCATCACCAAGGCCCGGAGTACAAGCGGGTCGGCTACTTCACCCAGTGGGGCATCTACGGCCGCAACTACCAGGTCAAGAATCTGCAGACCAGCGGTACCGCCGCCAAGCTGACCCACCTCAACTACGCCTTCGCCAACATCGGCACCGACGGCAAGTGCTTCGAGGCGAACGTGCCCGGCCAGGGCGACGCCTGGGCCGACTACCAGCGCCCGCTCGACGCCGCGAGTTCCGTGGACGGCACCGCCGACACCGCGGAGCAGCCGCTGGCAGGCAACTTCAACCAACTGCGCGAGCTCAAGAAGGCCAACCCGCGCCTCAGGACGATGATCTCGATCGGCGGCTGGGGCTGGTCCACGAACTTCTCCGACGCGGCGCTCACGCCCGCCTCGCGGAGCGCCTTCGTCGCGTCCTGCATCGACGTCTTCATCAAGGGCAACCTGCCGCTGCTCGACGGCAAGGGCGGCCCCGGGTCCGCCGCGGGCCTGTTCGACGGCATCGACATCGACTGGGAGTGGCCGGGTTCGGCCGGCAACACCGGCACCGTCTACCGCCCGGAGGACAAGAAGAACTTCACGGCGCTCACCGCCGAGTTCCGCCGCCAGCTCGACGCGTACGGCCGCCGGACGCACCGGCACTACGACCTGTCGGCGTTCCTCCCGGCCGCCCCGGCCAAGATCGACGCCGGCTTCGAGGCCCGCAAGATCTTCAACTACCTGGACTTCGGCACCGTCCAGGGCTACGACTTCCACGGGCCCTACGAGGCCACCACCAACCAGCAGTCGGCGCTCACCACTCCCCGGAACTCCCCTGTTCCGAACGAGTTCAGTGACGCGCAGGCCGTCGGCGACTGGCTGAAGCGCGGCGCGCCCGCCCGGCAGCTCGTCCTCGGCGTGCCCTTCTACGGCCAGGGCTGGACCGGCGTCCCCGACGGCGGCACGCACGGCCTCTACCAACCGTCCACCGGCCCGGCCCCCGCCACCTGGCAGCCCGGCAACGAGGACTACCACGCCCTCAAGGCCCTTGCGGCCTCGGGCACTTACCACGTGTACCGCGATACCCGTAACGGCTTCGCGTGGCTCTACGACGGCACCAACTTCTGGACCTACGACGACCCCCAGGTCCTCAAGGCGAAGACGTCCTGGATCCGCGACCACGGACTGGGCGGCGCCATGGTCTGGTCCCTGGACGGCGACACCGCCGACGGTGAACTGATCGCCGCCATCGACCGCGGCCTCGGCCACCGCTGAACCGCGGGGACTGCTGAACCGCTGAACCGCTGAACCGCTGAGCAACTGAACCGCTGATCCGACCGGTAGCGCCGCCCGGTCCACCGCCCTCACCGGCGGCGGACCGGGCGGCGTTCCGCAATACCGGTTCCACCTCAACACGTCAAGCCGCTCAGCGATTCTGCCCGAGTCCGATACGGGTTGCGTTACGTTGAGTTAATGACAGCTCACCCAGCGCGCACCGGGCCCGGGGGCGCTTCTGTCCAGCCCCGGAACAGCGGAGTGATGCCGGCTGCCCACGGTCCAGGATCCTGGGACCTGGCCGAGTTCCATCAGGAACTGAGCGCGCTCAGCGAGCGGATCTCCGATCTGCGCGGGCGCCGCGACGGCCGCCCCGCGGACATCCTCGGCGCACTCGACCTGGCACTCGTCGAACTGGAAGTCGCCGAGGACGAGTTGCGGACCTGCATGGAGGAGCTGCACGCGCACGGCGAACGGATCGCCCAGCGCGTCGAGGGCGCCGACCGCGAGTGGCAGATGCTCAACACCACCTTCCGCGAACTCCCCGTCCCGGTGTTCCTGCTCAGCCCCGAAGGCGCCATCCACCGCGCCAACGACGAGGCGGCCCGGCTGCTCGGCAGCACCGGCGAGCAGCTGACCGGGCAGCCGCTGGCGGCGCGGGTCCAGGCGGGGTACCGCCGGGTCTTCCGGTCGGCGCTCGGTGCCGCGCGGCGCGGCGCCCGGCCCGGACCGCTGCCCCTGCTGCTCACCAGCACCGACGGAACGAGCGCGGTGCGGATCCAACTGGCCCAGTTGCGGACCCCGCCGGGCGCCCGGCAGCTGATCTCCGCCGTCGTCCTGTCCCCGGACTCCGCCGAATCCCCGGACGCCCACGACCCCCGCCTTCCCCGCGACGATGCCGCGCGCACGGACCACGTCGCCGCCGGCACCGTCCACCGTGCGATCGCCAGCTCGAACCGCACGAGCATCCGCGACCGGAGCCCGGACACCGCGACCCAGCGGGACGAAGTCGCCATGGGCGTACGGCGGCTGGACGTCGTCTGCAGGATGACGCGGCTGCTGGTCGGCGAACCGCTGCGGCCGGGGCCCGGGCTGCTGGAACGGGCCGCGACCCTGCTGGCGAACGAGTTCTCCGCCCGGGTCATCTTCTTCCTCGTCCGGGCCGGGACCCCGCACCAGGTCGCGGCGATGCCCGCGGACGCGCCGCCGTACGCCCGCCCGGCACCCGGTCCCCGGCCCGGGACCCGGGCCGGCCGCGAGGCGTCGACGGCCACGGCGCAGCGCGTGGCCCGTGCCGTCATCGCCTCCGGCGCCGCCCTGCTCGAACCGGCGCCCCCCGTCGACAGCGTCACTCCGCGCCCCCTGGGCCCGGTCCTGGGCGTACCGCTGGGCAGCGGTCCCGAGACGCTGGGCGCGCTGGTCCTGCTGCGCCGCGGCGGGTCCCACGGCTTCACCCTCCCCGATCTCGGTCTGCTGGAGGAGCTGGGCCAGCACCTCGCGATGGCGCTGCTCGCCGAACGGGACCACCGCCGCCAGGAGAACGCCGCGCAGGTGCTCCAGTTCAGCCTGCTCCCGTCCGAGCTGCCGGAGATCCCGTTCACCGAGGTGGCCGGCCTGTACCGGCCGCCGGGTGACGGCCCGCAGGTGGGCGGCGATTTCTACGACGCGTTCGCCACCCTCGGCGGCTGGGGCCTGGTCGTCGGCGACGTCTGCGGCAAGGGCGTCGAGGCCGCGTCCGTCACGGCCGCGGTGCGGCACGGCATCCGCACCCTGAGCGTCTGGGAGGAGCGCCCGGACGTGGTGCTGGAGAAGGTCAACCACGCGATGGCCGTGCAGCATCCGACCGACCGGTTCGTGACCGCCGTCGTCGCCCAGGTCCGGGCGGAGCGGGGTCTGGCCCGGGTGCGGCTGGCCAGCGCCGGGCATCTGCCCGCCGCGGTACTGCGGGCCGACGGCACGGTCGGGTTCGCCCGGGGCGGCGGCCGGCCGCTCGGGCTGTGCCCATCCCCGGAGGCCGAGGTCGAGGAACTCGTCCTGAGGGGCGGGGACGTCCTGCTGATGTATTCGGACGGCGTCACCGAGGCCCGCGACCGTAACCGGTCGTTCTTCGACGACGACCGGCTGCTCACGGCCCTGGCCGGGACCCGCGGCCTGTCCGCGGAGGCGGTGGTGAGCACGGTGGAGCAACAGGTCATGGAATTCGCCGGCGGCTCCCCGCAGGACGATCTGACGCTGCTCGCACTGCGGGTGGTCCCACAGGAAGAGGACCGCTCATGAAGCAGCAGCCAGGCGCATTCGGGCGGAACGTGCTCCCTGCCGCCGTCCCCGTCTTAGCGGCCCCTACGGCCCCTTCCGGCCCGGTCCCGGCCGCGATCCCCGCGCAGGTCCCTGCCCCGGCTCCGGGCCCGCCGGGGACGGCCTTCCGGACCTTCCCCGGAACCCCGGCCCATGTCTCCACCGCCCGCCGCTACGTCACCCAGGTCCTCGCGGACCCGAGCTACCGCCACGTCATCGACGACGCCGTGCTCCTGGTGAGCGAACTGGCGAGCAACGCGATCCTGCACACCAGGTCGGGGGATCCGCTCGGCGGCTTCACCGTCGAACTGGGCTTCCCCGCGGGCACCGTGCGCATCGCCGTCCACGACCAGGGCAGCCGCGAGATCCCGCGGGTGCTGCACGGCAACGGGGAGGGCGGCCGCGGCCTCGGCCTCGTCGAGGTCCTCGCCGCCGACTGGGGCATCACGGGCGGTCCGGCCGGTCGCACCGTCTGGTTCGAACTGACCCTGCGGCCGTGATGCCCCCGGGGGCGGCCCTCAGCGGGCCGTGAAGCCGCCGTCGACCGCCAGTGCGGCGCCGGTGATGAACGCCGCCTCGTCGCTCAGCAGGAACGCGGTGAACGCGGCGATCTCCTCAGGGAGCGCGATCCGCCCCATCGGGTGCATCGCGGCGATCGCCGCCACCGCCTCCGGTGTCGCGCCCATCGTGGCCCGGAACAGCGGAGTGTCCACTCCCCCGGTCACCAGCGCGTTGACCCGCACCCCCTGCTCGGCGGTCTCCAGCGCCGCCGCCCGCGTCAGCCCGACGACCCCGTGCTTCGCCGCCACGTACGGCGAGACCCCGGCCATTCCCACGACGCCGAGATTGGACGCGTTGTTGACGATCGCGCCACCACCGGCCGCGACAATCGCCGGAATCTGGTACTTGAGCCCGTAGAACACGGTCGACAGATTGTGCGCGATATCCGCCTGCCAGCCGTCGGCGTCGATCGACTGCACCGGCCCGAACGCATTCACCCCGCCGACATTGTTGAAAGCCCCGTCCAGCCGCCCGAATTCCGCCACCGCGACCTCCACCACGCGGGCGGCCTCCTCCTCAACGGTGACATCGGCCCCCACGAACACCGCCCGCCCACCGGCGGCGCGAATCCCCGCGGCGACTTCCTCCCCGACATCCTTCCGCCGCGCGGCAATCACCACAGCGGCCCCTTCGGACGCGACGCGTTCCGCGACGGCCCTTCCCATTCCGGAGTTTCCCCCGGTGACGACAATTACCTTGGAATCAAAGCGAGATGACATGCCTTGAGCCTGCGCCATTGCCGCCGCGGGGTCCGGCGGGAATCAGACGTCGAATCCGGTCGACCTGATGGTCCGTAGCGCTCGCACGCGGCGCTCAGAACTCGTCGGCGCCGTTGCGGAGCTCGTACGTCCAGTAGCCGGTCTTCGCGACGGACTCGTCGACGGAGAGGCCGCCCGAGGGGGCGGTGACGACGCGGCTGCCTTCGGCGGGGCCGTTGGCGGCGAAGAGGTTGACGTTGAAGGTGGTGACGACCTTGTTGTTCTCGTGCACGCCGCCCAGGCCGACGCGGACGTTCGCGTAGGCCGGCTCGCCGGACTTCAGGACGATCGGGGTCGCGGGCTTGCTCTTCGCGACGGCCGGGATGTCCTTGGCGGTCTGGATGTCGCCGAAGGCGATCAGCGGGTACTGGAGGAGGCGGCAGGAGCGGCCGGAGGTGTTGAGGGCGGTCAGGACGATGTGCTCGGTGGGCGTCTCGTCCGCCTTCGCCATCGTGATCTTCACGTCCTTGTAGCCGCAGGCGGGGACCTTGGACGTGTCCGTCGAGCCGGTCGAGTTCTTACCGCCGGTGCCGGTGGTGGAGCCCGTCTTGCTCTTGGACGCGGCCGGGTCCGCCGTCGCCCCGGTGCCCGCCGTGCCGGCCGCCGGCTTCGACGCGGTGTCCGAGGGGGTCTGCGAAGCGCTCGGGGTCCCCGCGGCCTTCGCGTCGGTGTCGTTGCCGCCGCAGGCGGTCAGGCCCAGCGAGAGTGCGGCGACGACAACGGCGGCGGCGGCGATGGTGTTCTTGCGGTGGATACGCACGGTGGATCTCCCCGTAATGGATGGTCGGCGCACGCATTCGGTGCTGAATACAACCTTCCGGTGGCGCGCTGCCGTCCCGCTTACGTACCGCTAACGATCGGCTGACAGCCGTGAGAGCAGTTCCGCGGCCCGTGCCGAGCCCTCCGTGAACCCGGCCGCTTCGGCTGCTGCCGCAGCCCCTTTCAGCTGGTCAGCAGCCTCGTCGGGACGGCCGAGGGCGGCCAGCGCCTCGCCCCGGACGATCTGCAGCATCGCCCGGCCGACCACCGCGTCGGGGGAGACGAGTTCCGCCGCGGACAGCGTGTGCGCGAGCGCCTCCTCGTACGCCTCCGTGGCGATGCAGTGCCTCGCCAGATGCTGGAGGGTCAGCACCTGGGTGGGGGGATGGCCGGTCCGTGCGGCGAGCGTGACCGCGTGGGTCATCAGCTCCCCCGCCCGGACGTGGTCACCGGTGGAGTCCAGGACGGCCCCGAGGTTGACGTAGGCCACCGCCTCGCTGATCGCGTCGCCCGCCCGTGCGGCCAGTTCGGGCGCCTGCTCCAGCTGGACGAGCGCCTCGGCGTCCCGGCCCTCCTCGTGCAGCACCCAGCCGAGCAGCGCCCGCACCCGCGACTGCGCGTCCAGGTCGCCCACGTGCTCCGCCGATTCGAGCCCGGTCCGGAGGAGCGGCACCCAGCCGTCCCTGATCCGCCACAGCATCAGCGGCCACTGCACGACGGCGAGCCGCCAGGCCCGGTCGTGCAGGCCCATCGCGACGGCCGCGGCGACCGCGCCCTCCAATGCCGGACGCTCCGCCTCGTACCAGGCCAGCGCCGCCGCACGGTCCTCGAACTCCCTGGTCGCCGGGGGCCGTCGGAAGTCCGGGGGCAGCGAGTAGCAGGGCTGGGAACCGGGTTCGGCGGCGGCGTCCGCCGCGAGCCCTGTGTAGAGGTAGTGGTCGATGAGGCGGTGCAGGCCCTGGGGGTCCGCCTGCGGGGCGAGATGGCGGGCGTAGAGGCGGACCAGGTCGTGCGGCGTCCAGCGGCCGGGGACGGTCTCGGTGAGCAGATGGGCCGCGGCGAGCCGGTCCAGGTCGGCGGAGGCCTGTGCGGGGGACGTCCCGGCGAGCGCGCCCGCCGCGAAACGGTCCAGGTCGGATCCCGTGTGCAGGCCGAGCGCGCGGAACATCCGGGCGGCCGGCTCGGGCAGTTGCTGCAGCGTCAGCCGCAGTGCGGCCGAGACCCCGGTGTCCTCGATGTTCAGCAGGGCCAGACAGCCCTGTTCGTCGGCCAGTTCGCCGACCATCGCGTCGAGCGTCCACTGCGGCCGCTCGGCCAGCCGTGCCGCCGTCACCCGCAGGGCGAGCGGCAGCCCGTCGCAGAGTCCGGCCAGCCGCACGGCGGCGCCGGGCTCGGCGGCGACCCGATCCGCGCCCAGCACGCTGCGGAGCAGCGCCACCGAGTCGGCCGGCGGAAGGTGTCCGAGAGGTACCGGCCGGGCCGCGTCGGAGGCGATGAGGCCGCCGAGCCGGTCGCGGCTGGTGACCAGCGTCGTGCAGCGGTCACCGCCGGGGAGCAGCGGCCGGACCTGTTCGGAGGAGCGCGCGTTGTCGAGGACGACGAGGAGCCGGCTGTCCGCGGTGAGGGAGCGGAACATTGCGCCCATCGCGTCGGCGGTCTCCGGTATCCGCTGCGCCGGGGTACCGAGTGCCAGGAGGAACTCCCGCAGTACGGCGCCGGCTTCGGGCGCCGGGGTGTCGCTGAAGCCGCGCAGGTCGGCGAAGAGCCGTCCGTCCGGGAAGTCGGCGCGCCGGTCGTACGCCCAGTGCACGGCGAAGGCGGTCTTGCCGACGCCGGCGGGCCCGGTGACCAGGCAGACGGGCGCGTCCCCGGCATCGACGGCCCGGGCGAGCGACGCCAGTTCGACGCCCCGTCCGGTGAATCCGCGCGGCGGCCGTGGCAGCTGCTCGGGGACCGCGACCGCGGTGTGGAGGGCGGGGCGCTGGGCCGGCATGGGTTCCGCGGAACGCAGGAGCGTCGCGTACGCCTCGCCGAGCGCCTCGCCGGGGTCCACGCCGAGCTCCTCGGCGAGCAGCCGCCGGGTGCGGTGGTACCAGCCGATCGCGTCCGACTGGCGCCCCGAGCGGCCCAGCGCCAGCATCAGCGCGGCCGCCAGGGTCTCCCGCAGCGGGTGCGCGACGGCTTCGGTGCGGAGCACGGCGGCGGCCCGGCCGTGCTCGCCGAGCTGCCCGTACGCGTCGGCGAGCGCCTCCACCGAGGCCAGCCGCCGCTCCTCCAGCCCGCCGGCCGCCGCCTCCAGCGGCCGGCTCTGCACGGTCCCGGTGAGCGCGGGTCCCTGCCAGAAGGAGAGCGCCTCCCGCAGCATCCGCACGGCGTCGGCGGGCCGCCGCTGCACCCCGGCGAGCGCGACGAGCTCTTCGAAGCGATGGGCGTCCACCAGGGATTCCGGCAGGTGCAGGGTGTACGCCGTCCCCTGCGTGGCGAGCTCGACCCCGTACGCCGACGCTCCGTGCTCGGCGAGCACCGCCCGCAGCCGTGAGACATGGCCCTGCAGGACGGTCTTGGCGTGGGCGGGCGGCTCGTCCTCCCAGAGGGCGCCGATCAGCTGGCTGACGTTCACCGGGGTATTGGGCCGCAACAGCATCATGGCCAGCAGGCTGGAGCGTTTGGCGGGCCCCAGCGCCACGTCCCCGTTCTCCGTGACCACGGCGACGGATCCGAGCAGCCGGAATTCCACCTCATACCTCCACGATCCGCTTCGCCCCGGCAACCGAGGATACGCAGCGGTAGCCGGCCTCCGATGCCACCCCATGGCCGGTGATCCGAAGGTGATCGGCCGGTGATCCCTCGGTGATCACCGGCGCGGCCGGTGACGGGCGTCTGTCGACGGGCGCCTGCCGACGGGCGCCTGCCGACGGGCGGGGCCCGGCTCCCCGCCGTAAAATTTGACCATGGAAGACCGACCGGTCACTCCCATCGCACCCGAGCTCGTCGTCGAAGCTGACGGCGACTCTCAGGTGATGGAACCGAGCAGGTCCTACCGTATCGGGCGCGATCCGCAGAGCGACGTCGTGCTGAGCGACGACCGGGTCTCCTGGCACCACGCGGTCCTCCGGCCCGCCGTCGGCCACTGGATGCTGGAGGACGACCACAGCACCAACGGCACGTACGCCGACGGACAGCGGGTGCGGCTGTCCTCGGTCGGCCCCGGCAGCGTGATCCGGTTCGGTGACGCGGACGACGGACCGCTGGCGGTCCTCAGCAGACCGGCGGTGGTGCACCCGGCGGAGGTCCGGCGGCCGTCGTCCGTCTCGCATCCCGCCGCCACCCGTACGTTCCGCCGGCCGAGTTCCGTGCGGCCGCTGCCCTCGACGGCCCGCACGGTGCGGATCGGCCGCGCTCCCGACAGCGACCTGGTGATCGACGAGCTGGTGGTCTCGCGCCGGCACGCCGAGCTGCGGGCGGGTCCTGACGGCTACGAGATCGTCGACCTGGGCAGCCACAACGGCACCTATCTCAACGGCCAGCCGGTGGCCCGCGCCCCGGTGATCCCCGGCGACATCGTCGGCATCGGTCACTCCGCCTTCTGCCTCGTCGGCGACGAACTCCAGGAGTTCGTCGACACCGGCGAGGTGTCGCTGGACGTGCAGGACCTGGCGGTACGGATCGACAAGGGCCACCGGACGCTGCTGGACGGGATCTCCTTCCCGGTCGGCGAGAAGTGCCTGCTGGCGGTGGTCGGCCCGAGCGGCGCGGGCAAGTCGACGCTGCTCAACGCGCTGACCGGGCAGCGCCCCGCGGACGAGGGCACCGTCCTCTACGACGGCCGGGACCTGTACCGGGACTACGCCGAGCTGCGCCAGCGCATCGGCCTCGTACCGCAGGACGACATCCTGCACTCGCAGCTGACCGTGCGGCGGGCCCTCGGCTACGCGGCGGAACTGCGCTTCCCCGAGGACACCGTCAAGGCGGAGCGGCAGGCACGGGTCGACGAGGTGATCCAGGAGCTGGGACTCGGCCAGCGGGTCGGCCAGCCCATCCACAGCCTCTCCGGCGGCCAGCGCAAGCGGGTGAGCGTGGCGCTGGAGCTGCTGACGAAGCCGTCCCTGCTCTTCCTCGACGAGCCGACGTCCGGTCTCGACCCGGGCATGGACCGCTCGGTGATGCACATGCTGCGCGGCCTGGCGGACGACGGCCGCACGGTCATCGTCGTCACGCACAGCGTGCTGAGCCTGGACGTCTGCGACCGGCTGCTGGTGCTCGCGCCGGGCGGGAAGATCGCGTACTACGGGCCGCCGGAGGACGCGTTGGCGTACTTCGGGTTCGAACAGTGGCCGGAGGCCTTCGAGGCGTTCGAGAACGACGGGGAGCGCGACTGGTCGGGCCTGTACCGCGCCTCGCCGCTGCACCGGCAGTACATCTCGACGGAGTCCCGGCAGCCGCAGCACGTCCCCGGGCCCGCGCGGGTCCCGGTCGCCCCGCCGAAGCCGCAGAGCTGGGGCGCGCAACTGCGCACGCTGGTCCGGCGGTACGCGGCCGCGCTGACGGCCGACCGGACGTTCCTGATCATCATGGTGGCCCTGCCGTTCGTGATGGGCGCGATGGCGCACGCCCTGGCCGGCAGCAAGCTCACCCAGGAGACGGCGTTGAACGGGCTGCTGATCCTGTGCGTCGGAGCCGTGCTGACCGGCGCCGCGAACGCCGTACGCGAGCTCGTCAAGGAGCGGGTGATCTACCAGCGGGAACGGGCCGTCGGGCTGTCCCGGTCCGCGTATCTGATGTCGAAGGTGGTGGTGCTCGGGACGATCACGGTGGTGCAGGCCGTGGTGCTGACCATGGTGGGGCTGTTCGGCGTGGATCTGAACGCCCCTGGAGGGAAAGGGGTGTTCCTGCCACCGCTCCTCGAAATCACCCTCGCCGTGGCGTTGCTGGCCTTCACCGCGATGATGCTGGGCCTGTTCGTGTCCGCGCTCGTGCGGAAGGAGGAGGTCACCATGCCGCTGCTGGTCCTCCTCGCGATCGTGCAGGTCGTGTTCTGCGGTGCGCTGCTGAAGCTGAACGGCGTGCCGGGGCTGGAGCAGCTGTCCTGGCTGGTGCCGTCCCGCTGGGCGCTGGGCGCCATGGCGGGCACGGTGGGCCTGCACCGGATCGTGCCGCAGGAACTCACCTCGGACCCGCTGTTCCGGCACTCGCCCGGGGTCTGGCTGCTGAACATGGGCATGCTGGTCGTCCTCTCGGCGGTGCTGGGGTTCCTGGTCGCCAGGCTGCTGCGGCGGCACGAACCCGCGATCATGCGGAAGTAGCGCCGAACGCCCCGCGCTTTCGCCTGCCATCCCCACCCGTACCCGTACCCGTGCCCGGAGGAGCTGCCCGTGACTGTCGCTCCCGACTTCCTTCCCACCCATGTCGTCCCGCCGGAAGGCCTGATGACCTGGTCGGCACCGGACGCGACGCAGCCGAGCGGCCCGCTGGACCCGCTGCTGCCCGTCCAGGTCGTCGACCGCCGGGGGGACTGGGCGCTGGCGCTGTGCTCCAACGGGTGGTCGGCGTGGGTGGACGGCCGGCTGCTGCTGTCGGTCCCGCACGGACCGCCCGCCGCCGGGCAGCCGTCCGCCCGGACCGCCGACCCCCGGCCGCTGCTGGCCACCGTCGAGGCCGAGGTGGGCCGCTACCGGCGGCTGGTCGAGGAACTGGGCGCCGGGCAGCTGGACGGCGAGGAGTTCCGGGAGCGCACGCGCGGCATGCGGGTCGGTGTGGTCGTGGACGGCGAGGCGGTCTGGCTCTACGACCAGCGCCACGAGCGGTGGTGCTACTGCGACGGGGTGTCGCTGCGGACGTTCGCCGCCTCGCAACGGCCGTCGGCCGGGGGTGGCGACGGGAACGCGGACAGAGGCGGCGGGGCCGCACCTCCTGAAGAGGCGGCCGCCGGCGCCGACGAGACCCGGGTCGCCGAGAAGACGAGGTTCGCCGATGGGCCCCCGGCCGCCGGGAAGACCCGTGTCGTCCCGTCGGCCGACCATCCGCCGACGCGGTTCGGTGAGCCCCGGTGACCAGCCGGGACCCCTCACCCGACTCCGGACTGCGCGGACACCGGATCGCGGAGTACCAGCTGGAGGACGAGATCGGCCGGGGCGGTATGGCGGTCGTCTACCGGGCGCGGGACCTGCGGCTCGGCCGGACCGTGGCCGTGAAGGTGCTGGCGCCGGAACTCGCCCGCAACGACAACTTCCGCAAGCGCTTCGCCCATGAGTCGCGGGTGGCGGCGGCCATCGACCATCCGCACATCGTGCCGATCTTCGAGGCCGGTGAGACGGACGGCGTGCTCTACATCGCCATGCGGTACGTCGAGGGCAGGGACCTGCGGGCGCTGCTCGACCGCGAAGGGACGCTGTCCCTCGAGGCCACCTGCCGGGTGGCCCTGCAAGTGGCCTCGGCGCTGGACGCCGCGCACGCGCACGACCTCGTGCACCGGGACGTCAAGCCCGGCAACATCCTGTTGGCCGAAGGCACCGACAGCGACCGTCCCGAGCACGCCTATCTGACGGACTTCGGCCTGACGAAGAAGTCGCTGTCGCTGACCGGCTTCACCAGCGTCGGGCAGTTCGTGGGCACGCTGGACTACGTGGCGCCCGAGCAGATCTCGGGCCGGCCGGTGGACGGCCGGTGCGACGTCTACAGCCTGGGCTGTGTGGTCTTCGAGATGCTGACCGGGGCGCCGCCGTTCCGCCGCGACGACGACATGGCCCTGCTCTGGGCGCACCAGTACGACTCGCCGCCGGGCCTGTCCGAGCTGCGGCCGGGCCTGCCGCAGGCCGTGGACGCGGTGCTGGGCAAGGCCCTGGCCAAGGCCCCCGAGAACCGTTACGAGACCTGCCGGGGGTTCGTCACGGCGCTGCGGACCGCCGGCCGGAGCGGCCGGCCGGGGACGGCGGGGACTCCGCCGGCCGAGCATGCCGCCACCCGGGTGAACTCGGGTGGCGGCGCGGAGGCGGACGGCCGGCGGCAGCGGACCGCGGCTCCGCCGCCACCACCGGGCTGGGCCGCGCCGGTGTTCCCGGCCCGCTCCGGCTGACGTTCACCGCCCGTCACGTCGCGGCCACGACAGCCCCCTGCCCGTCTCAGTCCGCCGTCGCGTCCTTCACATCACCCGGACGATGGCGTACGTGCCGGGCCAGCAGGCTGCCGAGGAACCCGGTGACCAGCCCCCAGAGCGCCGCCAGGACGACCAGCAGGAAGAGGTGCGGTTCCAGGGAGACCTCTCCGCCCAGACCGCCGCCGAGGTCTCCGATGCCGATCAGGGACAGCCCGTAGCGCGCGGAGATCCGGGTGGTCAGTCCGACGAGGAGCAGGGCGACGGCCGAGGCCACGGCCATGTCGACGGCGTGCCGCCACGCCGGCGTCCGGACCGGGGAACGTACCGCCGCGACGAACCCGGCGCCGAGCAGCGCCACGGCGGCCACGGCCACCAGCAGCCAGGCCCGGCCGTCGTACTGGGCGAGCGAGCTCATGTCGAGCGTCCGGTCCACGCCCTTGCTGCGGAGCACCTGGTCGAGCACGTGCGGCATGGGCAGCCCGATGGCCTGGTCCACGTGCCCCTCCCACGTTCCGCCCATGCCGAGGCCGAGTGCG
This sequence comes from Streptomyces sp. SID13666, assembly GCF_010548325.1. Classification (NCBI taxonomy): domain Bacteria; kingdom Bacillati; phylum Actinomycetota; class Actinomycetes; order Kitasatosporales; family Streptomycetaceae; genus Streptomyces; species Streptomyces sp. SID13666. The sequence goes on from NZ_JAAGLX010000008.1 coordinate 155,175, forward strand.
ATCCAGACCAGGTTCGGCAGGCCGAGGAGCAGGACGGCGACGGTCTCAGCCGGATGGCCCCGTGTGATCAGGGTGACCAGCCCGGCGATCAGGCCGATCACCACATAGCCGAGCAGCACCAGCAGCATCGCGAAGGCCGGCGGCCGGACGGAGTTCTGGAAGTGCAGCAGCCGGGAGGGCAGCGGTGCCTTCCGGGAGACGAGGAAGGCGAGCGCGAGCACGGCCAGCACCCAGAGGAGGCCGAATCCGAGGGTCGGGGGGACGTCCGCGCGGAATCCGACCTGTGGCGTCGCGCCGAGCGCCTCGCCGAGGTCCTGCTCGATGCCGTTGCCCACCGGGATGCTGAAGGTGTGGCGGGCCGCGAGGGCGAGCAGCAGGAGCAGCAGCAGCCAGAGCACGGCCGTTCGGGCGACCCGGCCGAGCAGCTCTCCGACGTCGGTCACCGCCCTCGCGCGCAGCGGCAGCAGGAAGACGACGGCGGTCACGAGGGAGCCGGCCAGCGTCACCGACAGCGGAATGACGTCGATGGCGGCGTCCGTCCGGGCGAGGAACCCGGCGTCACCTGACAGTTCGACCGAGCCGCCGACCGCCATGACGACCACGGCCGCGACCACCGGGGGGAACGCGCCGCCGGGAAGGTCGCCCGCGCCCGCCGCCCACAGGCCGAGGGCGGCCACGACGAGCATGACGGCGGTCCCCGCCACGGCTGTGGCGAGGGCCTCTCCCCAGACCCGGAGGGCGCTGGGAACGGGGCTTCGCGGCTGACTCACGCTGTCTCCTGCCGGGAACGGAGGCGATGCAGAACTTGCGGGCGACAGTGCACCGGATCACACAATGGACCAAAACTGATGATTACTGGGCAAATTTCTCACTGCGCCGGACGATCCGCGCGCCGGAAGAGGGACTCGTGACATCTGCACCGCCCCCCGAAAGCCACCCGACCGGCCCACCGTCGGGCCCGCTCGCCGCGCCGCGCCCGTCGGACCCGACGCAGGCCATGCCCCGGCAGCAGCCCGCCCCGTCGGGGCAGGGCGGCTCGCCGGGCGGCCCCGAGGACGGGAGCGGCGGCCGGGGCGGCGGAGGCGGCGGGGACGGGAGCGGGGGCCCGGGAGACCACCGGCCCTGGTGGCGGTCCGCGCCCCGGGTCGCCCTGATCGCGGTCGTCCTGGTCGCGGCCGTGGCCCTGGTCGTCTTCCTCACCCGTCCGGACAAGAAGTCCGCCGACACGAGCGGTTCCGACAGCACGGGCCCCGAGCTGTTGCTCCAGCCGGCAGCCGCCGCGGGCACCGCCCCCTTCACCCAGTCAACGGCGAAGGACTCCTCGGAGCCCGCCTCCGCCAGCCCGATGCCCAGCCTGCTGTCCAGCGGGACGGACGGCACCAGCACCGCGGACGGCTCGGCGCCCGGCCTGTACGGCGGCACGCTCAAGGTGTCGAGCTGTGACGTCGAACGGCAGATCGACTTCCTGACGGGCGACGCGGCGAAAGCCAAGGCCTTCGCCGGCGTCGAAGGCATCGAGCCGTCCGAAATCCCCGCCTATCTGCGCTCCCTGACGCCCGTACAGCTGCGCATGGACACCAGCGTCACCAATCACGGCTTCAAGGACGGCAAGGCCACCGCCTTCCAGTCCGTGCTGCAGACCGGCACCGCCGTCCTGGTCGGTGACCGCGGGGAGCCGCGCGTACGCTGCGCCTGCGGCAACCCGCTCCAGTCGCCGGCACCCGCGCAGAACGCGAAGACGACCGGACAGGCATGGCCGTCCTACGACCCGGCCAAGGTGGTGACCGTGGCGGACGCGAAGAAGGACGTGGACGCGTTCGTCCTCTACGACGCGCAGACGGACCAGTGGTTCAAGCGCCCGAGGGGCGACACGGGCGCCACGGACACCCTGACGAACCGTCCGGGCAGCGTCACCTCCACCCCGCCGACGACCACGCATTCGGCCACCCCGTCGCCGCACTCCTCGACAACGACCCACTCCCCCTCGCCGACCCCGACCCACTCGCCGTCGACCTCGACGACCCCCACACCCGCCCCGACCACCACCGCACCCACCACCTCAGCCCCGGCACCCGAGCCCCTCACGTCCTGACGTCGTCCGGACGGCGTGTGGTCATCCGGCCTGTTCTGTGGTCGTGATCGCCCGCCGCAGGGCCGGGCGTTGCCCAACTCGTCCGCACGCCGGTCGAGTTGGGCGAGCTGGGCACGGAGTTTGTCCGATTACGGCGGACCACCGGTCGTCGTGCACGGCTTCGCCCCCACCACCGCCGGCGACCTGGCAACGCTGGCCACGCTCGCGCGCCGCCATCCGACCGCTGGGCCCCGAGGGCCTTGTGGAGAAGAGGGCGATGCCAGCACGGGAACCGGCAAGGGGTCGACTCCCGAAAGAGTCGACCCCTTGCCACCTGCGAACCTGACGAGCAACCCAGCTTGCGGTAACGAACCGATCAGACGTTGAAGCGGAACGTCGAACACAAGGCTCTCACCTGCGAAAACGGTGCTGTCAGGCGGGTCATCCCAGCACCATCCCAGCACGGGCGTTCCATCCCAGCAATGTGCAGCTCAGACGCCCCACCGGCCCGCCCCTCAACCCATCGCTGGGTGCTAACACCCGATTCGGTCGGCCCCTCAGCCTGGTCCGCCGCGATGAGGGGCGTCGGCCGCGTTACGTTCTGCCGTACGGCAACGGCCCCAGGCGCTCGGCAGCCCGTGCCGGCCCAGCCTGGCACCCCCAGACGTCGAGCTCAGTTTCGAGCCACGCTCCACACTGTGGCCCCTCGCGCCCCCCGGTGTCGGTGCGGCGGGATAGCGTCCTCATCACGCTGAGGTAAGGGGAGAACCATGGCGAGGAACGCCCGGGCCGAGCAGCTGCGGGAGTACGGCCGGTCCGTGCTGGAGGGGGCTCGGTCGGAGCAAGTCCTGCGCATGGCACGGCAGGTGAACGCCGTGTCGTACACGAGTGCGCGAGAGTACGCCGGCCGCTCGCTCTTCGAGCTGCTCCAGAACGGCTACGACGCGCATCCGAGGAACCGCCGCGACGGACGGGTCCACGTCCTGCTGGACGAGGCGGAAGGCGAGTGGGGAACGCTGTACGTCGCCAACGGCGGAACCCCCTTCACTTGGCAGAACGTCAAGCAGATCTGCGAACTCGCGCAGAGCTCGAAGGAGGTCGGCGAGGGCATCGGGAACAAGGGCGTCGGCTTCCGCAGCATCCTGCTGATCAGCGACACGCCAGAGATCTACAGCGCAGACCCCGACAGCCCACTCGGTCCGGAACTGGATGGGTACTGCTTCCGCTTCGCAGCGAAGGCCGACGTGGAGGAGTTCCTCGCCAGCGAGGAAAACGCCCACGAGGTGGCCGAGAAGTATCCGCCGCTCCAGGCACCTCTGCCGCTGAACGACGTGCCGGCGACCTGTCGGCAGCTCGCCGCCCTTGGGTACGTAACCGTCGTCCGGCTGCCCCTGCTGAACGAGGCCGCCCGGGCCGAGGTCCGGCTGCGTATGCACGAACTCGCGGAGGCGAAGGTACCCGTGATGCTGTTCCTCGATCGGCTCGCTGGCCTGACGCTGGAACGGCGGGCCGACGGTGAAGGCGAGCTTGGCGACCGCCACGAGGCATATAAGCGGCATGAGCTGACCCGCTCCGAGGAGCGCTTCGCGGTGGCGCAGGACGGTGCCAGGCACGGACCCCCCGTCTCTTTTGCGACCGTGGACCTGGGGCCGTCCGGCAGCTTTCTCGTAGCCCGGGGCACAGTGGAGAGGGAACGGCTGAACAGCACGCTCGCCGATGCTGTGAGTTCTGGTCTCCTCGACGACACGTGGCAGGAGTGGAAGCGGTCCGCCGTCGTCGAAGTCGCGCTCCCGCTGCCCGCCCCGCGCCGACCGCGACGCGGGCAGACCTACACCTTCCTGCCGATGGGCGAGGACCAGGCCGCGCCGTTCCCGGGGCACATGAACGCCCCGTTCTTCACCAAATTCGACCGCACCGGGCTTCCCTCCGACAACCCCCTCAACGTGCTGCTGCTCGATGCGGTCGCCGAGACCTGTCTGGCGGCCGCCGCGATACTGCGTACCTTGCCCGAGCCCTCCATGCGGCAGCTGGCCGTGGACATGGTGAGCTGGGAGAGCGAGAAAGGCTCGGCGGGGCGGCTTCGCGCGGCGGCCCGGCGCGTGCACGGGAGCGAACTCGCCGACGTACCGCTCGTGCCCGTCCTCGCCGCGGACGATGCCTCGCCGGCGGCGGGATGGGCCCCGCCCCAGGGGGCGGTCCTGTGGCCAGACCTCGACCTGACAGTCCTCACGACACACCACGCGCACGAGGCCGGCATCGTGGTGGCGGACCCCGAGATCGGCGGCGACCGGCTGAAACGGCTGGCCACCCTGTGTAAGGCCCTCGCGTGCCCGTGGGAGCCAGGCCCCGAGATCCTCGCCGAATATGTGGAACGGATCGTCGGGGGCCTTCCCCTCCCCCGGCCCGGTGAGTCCCCCGACGAGCAGTGGAGCGCGCTGTACGAGGATCTGGCCGACCTCTTCGAGGACAATGGGCACGTCCTGCAGGGCAGGCGGTTGCTTCTCTCGGAGGACTGCACACTGCAGCACACCAACCGTCCCCTCGACAGAGCGGGGAGGGGCACAAGTACACGCGCGCAGGGCAAGCCGAGTCGTCAGGGCACCCGCGAGGCGTTCTTCCAGCCGGTGCGTACGGAGGCGAACCAGACCGAGGCCCCGTCCGTCCCCGCCCTGCTCGGCAAGCGGTTGTTCTCCCTGCACCCGGGGCTGGTCTGGAAGGACCGCGGCGAGCGTACGCACGGGCGTGCCGCCCGCAACTTCTTCGAGCAGGAGGGGCTCGTCCGGCCGTACGACACGAGGGGCCTGCTGGACCACGTCCGGCAGGCGCTCAGCGCGAGCACCGATCTCCGACTGCGGCTCCAGACGCTGCGGTTCGTCTTCCGGCTGTGGCAGCCGCGGCGCTCGCTGGGCGGGACGGAGATCTCCTCGCTCGGGCTGTACGTGCCGTCGGCGGACGGCCAGCTGATCAGGGCGAGCGGCGCCGTCTTCGGCCGGGGCTGGGGCCGCGCGTCCGTCGGTGAGGACCTGGCGGCGGTGGTCGCCGCCGGCCAGGACGTGTCGAAGAGCCTCAAGGCGATCGCCAGACGCATCCTCGCCGCGCCCGAGGAGTTCGCCAAGCGGGGCGAGATCACCTCTGAGGAGTGGCGGGTGTTCCTGCTGGAGGCCGGGGTGGCCGACGGGCTGGTCCCGGTCACGTCCCTCGACGCCTCGAGCCGGGTGGACCAAGGCCGGGACCTCACCGCTCGGCAGCTGGTCCGCATGGCGAAGGTGTCTTCCGAGGTGCAGGAGCAGTGGGAGCCGTACGTCCGCAACTGGTCCGGTGCCTACTACCCCCGGACGCCGTACCGGGGAACGCCCGCCTGGCGGCTTCCCGGCCAGGACGTCGTCGGACGTCTCGGGCGGGAGGCCCAACTGGCGTACGCACGGCTCGTCCTGCACGGCCTGTCCAGCTGGGAGGACGAAAGGTTCACCAGTGTCTGGACCAGTGCCGGCAGCCAGAGTTCCCCGGACACAGAACGGGTCCCGACCCCGCTCGGCGCCTTCGTCCGGGAGCAGCCGTGGCTCCCGGTGCGTGGCCGCGACCGGGCCTTCCGGTTCTTCCGGCCGGCCGACGCCTGGCACTGCCCGCCCGGGCTGGAAGAAGAGCCCTCCTACGCGCCGACCATCGACCATCGGCTGCGCCACCTCCTGGAGCGCGGGAAGGCGGGCGACCGCCTGCGGGAGATGCGCCTGCCGACCTGGGACGACGCCCGCGACAGCGCCCGCCTCATCGCCGCGCTGGGACAGCTCTCGGCGGAGGGCGCGCTGGGGGCCGAGGACCGGCCCGCAGCGCAGCGCGCCAACGAACGCGCCTGGAGGCACTTCGTACGGGGGCCCGATCCCGCACTGCCCGAGGGCGCCAGTCTGCTCGCCGAGTCCGGGAACCGGCTGATCAGCGTACCGCTGTCCGCCCTGGACGGCGGGGAGAACGATGGCGACGGTGATGCCGAGACCGTGCTCTACGTCAGCGGTGAACGCGACAGCCTGACGCCCCTGCTGATACGGGAGATGGAACGCCCCCTGCTCACCCTTCCGGGTGTCTCGGCGGAGGCCGCCGAGCTACTGGCGGCCGAACACCCCGCCACCGTCCGGCACACCGACGACCTGATGTTCACGGTGACCGTGGACGGCGCACGGGTCGACCCCGCGTCCATGGGGGAGCCGCTGGTCCAGCGGCTGCCCTGGCTCACGCTGGCCGTGGGCGTCCTCTCCGACCACCTGGCGCGCGGCCCGCGGGCGAGTGAGGCCGAACTGAGCGAGCTGACGTCCCTGGTCCGGAGCGTACGTCTGCACCGCTACCGCTCCTGGCATATCGAACTCGACGGCCAGCCTGTGACGTTGCCAGGCCGCCTCGGCGGAGTGCTGCCGCTCCCCGATCCGAAGCATCCGCTCGTCCTCGCCCCGGCAGGAGAGCCGGGCTGGCCTGAGACCACCCGCATCGTGGTGGCGGTCGCCGAGCTGCTGGGACGGCGGGAATTCGGCGACCGGCTGCGCCTCGCCGCTCACCAGCTCGCCTCCCGCCACGCCGACCTGCGCGACCCGGGCCAGGAAGAGCTCGCCGACGCCCTGGAAGTGACGGCCCACCAGGTCGAGGAGACAAGCCGCCGGATCGATGGGGCCATCGGCGTGGTCCTGGAGCGCTGCCGGCCCTTCCTCGTCCACCTGCTCGGCACGGAGACGGCGAACTCACTCCTCCTGCCGCCTCCGAGCGATACCCGGGAGTTCCAGACTCACCTCGATGAGCACGCCGCCGAGCTCCCGGTCCCCGTATCCGAGTTCATCGCCAGGGCCCGCGCGGCCCGCCGTACGGACGAACTGAGGCGTGACCTGGGCATTGGATTCGCCGAACTGAACGACACCCTGCGCGCGATGAACCCACCCCAGGAACCGGTCAGCCACGCCGACGAGCACGAAGAGGCGCTCCGCACCTACCTTGATCTGCACAAGAAGGACCTCGTCGACCGGCTGCGCTGGGCGGTACTGGAGGACTTCGACGCGCGCAGCCCGATGCCCGACTGGCCCTCGATCCGGACCCTGGACTGGATCACCGCGCCGGAGGAATGGGAATACACCCTGGACACGGCCGACACGGGGATCCTGCTGGCGCTCGTGGAGGAGCAGCTGGCGCTGCGCCTCGGGCGCCCGCTGCCACGGTCGGGTGAACGCCTGCCCACCCTCGACCAGGTACGCGGCGCGAACCACCGTACGATCACCGGCCTGGCCGCAGACCTCGCGGTCCTGGTCAGGGCCGCCGGACACCCATTGCCCACGGCCCTGACCGGATCCGAGCCCGCCGAGGAGGTCACCACGCGGCTGGAGGCCGCGGGCGCGCTGGACTTCCGCCCTCTGTCCCCCACCGACGTCGTCTCCTGGCTGGCGGCCCTCGGCCAGTGGCCCCACGGGATGGCAGTGGCGACGGAACCCAAACTGCACGGGCTGTCCGAGGCTGACCTGGACCGGGTGCGCAACGCGGCGGAACACGAGCGCCGCGAACGGGAACGCAAACGACGGTCAATCTCCTTCGGAGGCCGCGCCTTCGACGTGCACTCAGGCGACTTCACCGCCCTCACCCGCGAACTCGACCGGGTCCTGCAGAGCGGCTCGGCGCCGGGCATCACCGCCCTCGGGCCGCTCCGCTTCACAGATCCCCGTCCCCAGACCGGGCGCGCCCAGGCCACCGGTCGCACGCGCGGATGGCGGTACGGGGGTGGCACGGACAGCGGGCTGACCACGGCCCAGCGGGAGGCCATCGGGTACGTGGGCGAATGGTATGTGTACCAGTTGCTGTGTGCGCGCTACCCGGACCGCATGGACGAGACCGGCTGGGTGTCGGGCAACCGCCGCAAAGCCTTCCCCGGTCCGTCCGGCGACGACGGCCTCGGCTTCGACTTCCGGGTCGGCTCCGGCAGCCGGCCCTACCTGTACGAAGTGAAGGCGACCGGGGGCGAAGGCGGCCGCTTCGAGCTGGGAGAGAGCGAGGTCCGCGCGGCCCGCCAGCACGCGGGCAACGACCGTTGGCGCCTCCTGGTGGTTACACACGCCCTCACTCCTCACAAGATGGCCATCCAGATGCTCCCCAACCCCTACGGAAAGCGCGGCCAGGGCCGCTACCGCGAGGAGGGCGGGGCACTGCGCTTCTCGTACCTGCTGTGACCTTGACGTTCGACCCCGGCGTGAGATGAGTCGGGGTAACCGTCAAGGCAGTCCAAAAGCAGGTCACCGTCCGCCGCGGCATGCTCGCCCGCTCACTTCCCCTGTCGCTGCACAGTCACCCCCTGAGTGGGCTCGTCACCGTCGGCAGCGTCACCGCGGACGGGACGGGGATCGCCCCCCGGCCACAATGGCGAGACCTGGCCGGTGGCGGCAACAGGCCCAGGCCGGCGAATTCGGACCAGGCGCGCGGGCGACGCGGCCACCTGGGAGGCTCTCTCGCCGGACACGGTCGGCTTGGCAACCTGGCTTCGGACTCCCACCACCTCGATCGGCGTGTTCCGGCCCGGGGGCGCTCCAGCACCGCCGCCAGTGCCATCTGTTCTGAGATTGAGCCTTTTTCATCTTGATCACGTGGCGAGTTCGAGGGTGACGACGGCACGGATGACGGCGGTGATCCGGGTGGAGCTGCAGCCGAGCTTCCTTCGGAGACGCCAGCATTTGAGGGTGGCCATGCTGCGTTCGCCGAGGCTGCGGATCTTGGCGTGACCCGGTTGGGACGCCGGCTCCAGCCGCGCAGATTCCTGCCCCGGAACGGGACACGGACCGCACGCGTAAGCCCCTACCGGACTGGTTATCTTGGTCGTGAACCCGTCTACCAGGAGCTCTCTTCATGCCCGCCGCCGGGGCCATCCGCCCAACCATCCGTCAGGTTGAAACGGCTCACTGGCCCGACGTATCCGATAAGTTTCCGCTATGACCAAGCAGATCGCCGAGCCCATCGACGAGGCCAGCGAGACCACGTCCGTCCCCAAGCGTGTGAAGGGCCTTATCAAGAGGAACAAGGAGGCCATCATCGGCGTTGGCGCCGCGGCTGCCTTCGTGGGCTTCGTGCTCCTCAAGCACGCCACCAAGCGACACATCACGGAGGACATCGAGTCCAGCGAGCCCACGGAGCTCGACGAGCCTGCGGCGCGCGAGGAGAAGTTCACCTCTGGACGCTGCGCTGACGGTACGTCGTCGGATTCGATCGGCAAGCAAGGGGCGTGCTCTCACCACGGCGGCGTTGCAGCGTAGGTGGGGGCCGGTGTGGAGCTCTGTACTTCCCGCAGAGCCCGCCTGACCGGAAGCCGCGGTCTACAGCAACGCGTCGGGGCGCAGCCGGAAGGTCTTCGGATCGCGGTGGCCGCGCCCCGCCAGGGGACGCGGCCTGCAGCCTGTGCCGATCTACGCCTCGTCGTCGCTCCCGCGCACCTTGCGGAGGGCGCGGACGGTCAGGTCGACAGCGACGCTCACCGTTTCGGCCTCGAACAGGGGGCAGTTGACCACGGGTCACGTCCGCTGGAGCCGGACTCGACCGGGCACGGCTGGGTCGAGCTGTGCCGTGGGTGTGCGTGGGCGCCGGTGCCATGCCCGTGCGGGCAGCGGCACCGGCTCGTGCCGGAGATCCCGTACGGCTGGCAGGAGATCTGGCGGCGGGCGCACATGAGCAATGACGGCATGCCGAACCCACACTGGCCTGCGGGCTAACCAGTTGGATGCGGTACGACGAATGCTCGGGAAGCCGGATCCCGTCACCCACGGCGAACCCGCGCGTGGGACCACCACAGCCATCAGCTGACATGCAGTTTCCGGCTCGCCAAAGCTCAGGATTCCAGGAACCCGCGCGCTTCCTCCCGCACCGACGCGAAGTCCAGCGTGCTGCTCACCTCGTTCAGCCTGCCGCTGGCCGCGCTCGTCGCGGTCGCCACCGCGCGCACCTGGACTTCTCCCGCGAGCACATCCGCAAGCAGATCAAGCGCTACCCCGGCGGACCGCACGAGCTCTGTCCCGAGAAGGGACAACCGCCGCGTCCCGAGAAGGGACAAGGCGTCTGTCCCGAAAAGGGACAGGCGACGTGAACAGCGCACCGGGCGTGATCGTCACCGCCGACGCGCCCGGGCACACATTGCTCGAATGACTCCCGCCCTGCGGAACGTCCAGTTCAACCCTCGTCGGACCTATTCGCCCCCAACGGGTCCAATCCGCGATCGGGCTGCGCTCGCAGCCCGCCACCCTATTGAATCATTCTCGCGAGAGCCTTCGAGGCCGCGAAGAAGAGTGAGCGCAGGTCCCCCGACGGCACCCGCTCCCCCATCGCGAAGCTGCGCCCCACCAACCAGCACGGGGCCCCTCACCGGCATCCCCGCACCATCCCAGCGCGGGAGGCATCCCAGCACAGGCGTCACTCAGGTCGCCTCGGCCAAGGCCAGTTGCATGATGCCCCGGCAACGGTCCCACGACTCCGGAACCAAGTGCCCGTAGATGTCGACCGTGGTCTTGATCGACTTGTGGCCGAGCCAGCGCGAGACCTCGTGGATCGGGATGCCGGCCGCCAGCGCTGTCGAAGCAAAGAAGTGCCTCAGCGAGTGCGGGTGGTACTTCGGCTTGCCCTCGGCGTCCACCAGCCCGGCCGCCACGCACGCCTTCCTGAAGTGGTACGAGTATGTGTTGGCAGTAGGCATGATCCCCTTACCCCTTTCCCGGGGCGCGAAGAACACCTCTACCTGCCGGGTCTTCCCCGCTGCGCTCTGGAAGATGAGCGGGATCGGCTTCCACAGCCCCTCGTGGGCGTCGATCTCGTCGCAGAGGAAGCGTGCGGCGGGCACGTCGCGGTACTCCCCCTCCTCGCGGTGTTTGAGGGGGACGAGGCGTGTCTTGCAGTCCTCGCGGTGCGCCTTCGAACTGATCTGCCAGCGGACGCGGATCACGTCGTTCCGGAGACACCCGACGTGGAATGCCAGCGCCTCGCTGACCCGAAGGCCCACCCCGGCCTGGAGCCAGACCGTCAGCTTGTACTGAGGAGACATGTGCTCATGCAGGAGGCGGACCTCGGGGAGCGTGGGAATCTCGTCCTCGTCGACCGCGTGGTTTCCGGGGGCGTTCTTCACGTCTTTGGTCGGATCCTCCCGGATCCGCTTCTCCTCCTTCGCGGACCAGAAGATGTGCTTCACCATCTTCATACGGTCGTAGACCGTGCTGGCCGCTAGCTCCCTGGCGATGCCCGCCTTGAAGTGCTCGATGTCGCTCTTCGACACCCCGGCGAGCGTCTTACGTCCGAGCCTCGGTATGAGATGGTTGTCAATAAACCCCTTGTAATTTGAGTACGTGGACTCCCCGATGATTCGGCGAGCGAGCCAGTCCTCGGCATAGGCGCGGACCGTGATCTTTCCCGCGTTAGGGTCAATGTAGAGGCCCTCGTCCTTGTCGGACTCGACCCTCGCGGCGAAGACGTCGGCTCCGTTCGGTCCCGTCTTCTTATCGAAGGTTTTCTCCCGCTGACGCGCGGTCCTGCCGCCCGGCTCCCGGTAGCGCACCGTCCACGAATGTCCACACCGCGGCTTCGTGCACGGATACGTGGCGACCTTGGGGTCGGACTTGCATCGCTGGAAGACTGTAGCCATCTAGTGCCCTTCGCTTTCTAGGGCATGGCAAAGCAGCCCTTACCCGTAGTGGTCTTCGAGGTAGGCGAGGATGTCTCGCTCACGGAATCGCAGGAGGCGGCCGACCTTCTGCGCCTTGAGCCCCCATACCCGGTACTTGTTCTTCACGGTGATCTCGCTGACCTGGAACCATGCGGCCACCTCTTCCGGAGTCAGTAGGCGATTGCTGCCCCCGGCGGTCAACGCGCCACCTGACCGTCTATCTCGACGAAGCCATTCGGCCGAACTCGCATAACGTCGCTCTCCATCGGCAGAGGTGCCGTTGCGGTTCAGCGACGGGCACCGCGGTCATCTGGACAGCAGAGGACAGTGCCGTTCTCACAGACTTCTGAGCTCCGGCGCGATCCCCTGCGTCCGCTACGGCTCCACCTCCAAGCGCAGCCGACGCGAACTCCTCAATGGTCGCGGCGATCGCCGGTTTGGCTAACCGGCGATCGTCGTCTATGTTGCGCGCCACGCCGGATCCGACGGCCTCTCGCTGGGCTCGGTCAGGAAGCCAAGTTGTATGAGCGGAGGGCCGGTGTCTCGTTATCTGCAACGAGCACCAGCAGACTGTCCTCGATGAGGCGGTCAAGGTTTCACACCAGGACACGCTCGGGCACAGCAACACCCCATGCAACCTGCCGGGTTGCAGCTCCTGAATGCACCGCGATATGTGCGTGGGCGGCACGGTCGCGACGATCGCCGCGTTGCAGCATGTCGTCGCCGCACAGGCTGGCCGCGCATGAACAAACGCACAGAACGCCGAACGCGACGGCGTAGTCCCCCGACCCTTGGCCGGAGCAGGCATCCAGAGCGCCGAGCACAACGAGAACGAGGGAAATGGAGCCAGCGGATCGTATTGCGGATTCAGGCGGGTGCGCCTTCTGGGTAGGGACCAGGCCAGTGAGGCAGCTTGGTGTGGCGGGATTCCGAATCATTCGGATCCCGCCGCGAGCAGCTGCAGCAACTGGCCGGTATTTTCCGGACGTTGTACGTTGGCATGCTTCCGGCGGAGGTTTCCAGTCCTTTGGAGTTCCTTCTTGTCTGCCGTGGGCGAATGCCTGCGGACGCCCTGCGTGGAGCCCCCGTCGTGGCCCTATTGAGGCGCGAGGAATCCGCCGGCACCTGCGTCACGAAGCCGCCTCGCCGAAAGGGACCTACTCATTCCTGACGGGGTGGACGCATTCCAACGTTTCAGTTCCTGGGCGAGGACGATGTCAGACCCGAGTCTGGTTGACGGCGGGCGATACCACCCATATCGGCGCCCGCCCCCGGTCCTGAGGCCCGTAGCCAGTCGTAGCAGAGATGGGCCAGGCGAATCAGAGGCCGCTGTCCGTCCGCAGTCGCCGCAGGGTGCGGTGGGCGCGTTCGATGACCTCGGGGTCGCCAGCGGTGATGCCGAAGGCGATGCCGCTCAACGCGTCCAGCGCAGCCGTCGCGTGCAGCACGCTTGTCTCCAGCCTCGTCAGGCCCTGTCCGTAGCCGACGAAGAAGGCGGCGCGGCCTTCCCACGGGCCGTACTCCAGACGGATGAGATCGCGGACGGCGGGTCCGTACTCCGCCCTCTCGAAGTCAAAGATGCCCACAATCCTGGTCTCGGCCTTCCATACGATTTTGCGGAGCTGGGCGTCGCCGTGGGTGGGAACCTCCGGCAGGGGTGCCAGCGCGGTGAGGCGGGTGGCGAGCTGCCTGATGATGGTCTCGTCGCCCGGCACCAGATGTAGCCGGGCGACGGCCAGGTTCCGTTCAACCGTGCTCGTCGCGGCACCCGCGCCCACCGGAGGGTGGGGCGGGTCGCTGGTGTGGAAGGGGCTCAGCAGCTGCCCGAGCTGTCGGTGGACCTCCCGCTCCCGGTCTGGCGGAAGTGGTCGGTCAGTGGGACTGATGCCGGGCAGTGCGGTGAGAGTGACCGCGGACAGCGCCGGGTCCGCGGCCACCAGTTCGGGTGTCCGGCCGGGCCCCAGCGCGGGTGTCCACTGAGCGTAGGCGGTGACCTCCCTGGTGTGGAATTTCCGCGACGGGTGCTGCTTGAGGTACCACGTGGCGCCGCTGCGGGTCGTGAGGTGCCAGACGTTGGAGTTCTCCCATGACCCCGAGGTGTCGGAGACGTAGGCGCAGCACCTCCCGCGCTGCCACCGCGACCGGGCGGCCGCCGGCGTGGACGGCGTCGGCCAGCACCAGGGCGGTGCTGTGCTGCCAGGGCAGCATCCGGGCCGTTGCCAGGTCCGGGACCAGGCGCAGGTCCGGGTAACCGTTCGCCCAGGACGCCAGGGCGTAGCCGTCGACCGGCTGCATGTCGACGTCGGTGGCCACCAGGTACGCGCATACCTCCGCACCGCGGTCCGCGATCTCGGCCAGGAAGTGCTGGGCGTCATACAGCTTGCCCTTGAGCCGGCCCTGCAGATCCGGCAGCCCGAGCTGGACCACAGTGATCTCACCCGCCTCGGTGCGGGCGCTCAGTTCCTCCGGCGACAGCAGCCCGCCGCTCCCAGCCCCGGTCTCGTCGCGCATTACACGACCTCGTCGGCGTACTGGGCCATTTCCCGGGCGCCAGCCAGGGTCGGTACCTCGTAGGTGCGGCGGCCGGCCGTCCACCACCACACGGTCGCCAGCAGCAAGACCGCCAGCAGGGCGATGGGGGCGTAGTTGAAGGACTGCACCGTCACCAGACCGCGCCCAGGGCGGGTCTGTGGCAGGCAGAACAGCACCGTCACGAACGCCACCCACACCACCGCGATCCAGCCCACCAGCATCCCCCACCGGCCCAGATTCCATGGCCCGGGCGTGAAGCGGCGTCCGGCCCGCAGCCGCAGGAAGATCGGTATAGCGTACGCGGGGGTGATCCCGATGACGTTGATCGCGGTCACCGCCCCATAGGCGACCGGGCTGTAGAGCGACGGCACCGCCAGCAGCGCGGCCACCCCGACTGACAGCCACACCGCCCGAACTGGTGTCGCGGTGCGACCACTGACCCGCCTCCACCACGCGGAGCCCGGCAGCGCCCCGTCCCTGCTGAACGCGAACACCATCCGGGACGTCGCGGCGACCTCGGCGTTCCCGCAGAACAGCATCGCCGCGATCACCACCAGCAGCAGGGCCTTCGCCCCCGAGGCACCGAGCGCATCGAGGAAGATCTGGGCCGGTGGCACCCCCGTCGCCGATGCCTGAGTGCTGGCGTAGTTCTGGATCGCGAAAGTCAGAGCAGTCAGGAGGACGAACCCGGTCAGCCATGACCAGCCGATCGCCCGCATGATCCCGCGCGGTGCGCTGACCTGCGCCTGAGTGGTCTCCTCTGACAAGTGTGCGGAGGCGTCGTACCCGCAGAACGTGTACTGGGCCATGAGCAAGCCGAGGCCGAGGACGTACCAGTGACTCGTCCAGCCCGTGGTGTTGACGAAGCTGGTGAACACGAAATGCGGCGACTGGTGATGGGCCGGGACCAGGGTAAGAGCTCCAGCAATGACCCCGACCCCGCCCAGGTGCCACCACACCGAGATCGAGTTCAGTACGGTCACCAGCCGCACCCCGAATAGGTTCAGCGTCGCGTGCACCGCCAGGATCACCAGGTAGATCACCATGGTCTTGGCCGGCGTCGGGGCAAAGCCCCACTGCAGATTCGCGAACGCGCCTGCGAACAGCGCCGCCCCATAGTCGATCCCGGCAATTGCTCCCAGTAGACCGAGGAGGTTCAGCCAGCCGGTGTACCAGCCCCACTTACGGCCGCCGAGCCGCTCGGCCATGTAGTACAGCGCGCCCGAGGTGGGATAAGCCGACGTGACCTCCGCCAGCGCCGCGCCGACGAACATGACCATCAGCCCGACCGCAAGCCAGCCCCACAGCATCACCGCCGGGCCGCCCGTCGACATCCCGAATCCATAAAGCGTCATACATCCTGACAACACACTAATCACGCTGAAGGAGATCGCGAAGTTGCCGAACAGACCCATCTTGCGACTGAGCTCCGGCTCATAGCCAAGATCACGCAACAGGTCATCATCGTCCGCCAGTTGAGCACTGGCGGACTTTTGCATAGCGGGCACGGAAGCTACCTCCACAAAGAGAACGACGAACGGAGCGAGCGAGGTCCTGTAGCTGTTCAGCGGCGGGGGTCAGCACGTGGCGGCGGGCTGCCGGCGACCGCGAGGCTTTGAGCGCGGGCGTGCGTGAACCCGGCTGCCACTGCTGCGGGATCATGAGGGTCGTCGGAGACGTAGCCCCATGGCTGCCGGGCCGCGTGCGGGCCGAGCTCAGCGAAGACCCGCGCAGCCTGCTCGTACTGGCGCCCGGCCCACAGCGCGTGGGCTAGATAGTTCAGGTCGAGAACCGAGCGCCGTACCGGATGCGACTGCTGGAACCAGCCCTGGTAGGCCCGGCGCACATCGAGGACCACCGGTTCACCTCGCCACTGCCAGTGCGCCACGGCGTCGTAAGCACCCTGCTCACGGCGGGCCCGGTAGTGCTCCGCATACGCGTACAACGGCAGCACCAACAGCGACGAACCCGAATCTCGGGGCACCCATGAGCCGACCCAGTGCACGAACTGCAACGCCGCCGCCGACCCACCGGTTCGCGCGTGAAGAAGAACCTGCAGCATCCGATGATGAGCCTCCCTGTTGAACCGGTCTCGCTGATAGACGCGATGCATCAACCGCCACGGCCCGGCCGGCAGCATCGGCTCCGGCGCCCTCCACCGGTGCTCATCCAGCAGCTGGTCCCCATCCAGCAGCGCCAGCGCCAGCAGGCACACCCACGGCACCGGATCCCGCTCCAGCCGCTCCGCAGCAGCCAAGGCCGCCTTACGAGCCTCGCGGGCGAAATCCTGCGCACTGTCATGACCGGAACGGTGAGCATGCAACGCCCGCTCGACCGCCACCCGCGCCCGCATCATCACCGCGTCTGCGCTGTACGGCTCCTCCACCAGCCAGACCCGCACCACATGCGAGCGCGCCGCCGCCGTCCCCAACACCTGCGAACGCGACGTTCGCAACTCCCAATCCGTCCCTGAAGCTGCCAGCAGATCCCGCATCGGCCTCCACCGGCCCGCCCTCACCTCTTCCAGCGCCACCCGCAGGTCGTCGTCCAACCCCGCCGGGTGCATCTGCGGCCGGATCTCTCCGCGGTCCGCTCTCTCCTGCGCACGCATCAGCGCATCCCTGCAGGCGATACCTCGACCTGCGAACGATGTAGAAGGGCCAGCCACGTCATCGGTCGCGCCGGAACGGCAATAGGGGCTGGCGCCCGCAGCAATTCCGTCACCCATTGCGTTTCGTTCGTCATTTGATTCCTCGATGGAGACATCAGCGGGGATGGGCGACCGCCCCGGGGCGCCGTACACGCATAGCGCAACGGGGGATGCGACCAGGAGCAGGCAGCCCCGGGACGGCCGGTCTAGATATGAATGCGCCCGATCATGCCGACGACGCTCGTGATGCCCTGAGCGATCGAGGGCCCCGCCCGGGACGTGGCTGCCTCAAAGCCCATAACAGCGCAGATCAGGGCAGGAACCACCTTGATGACCTTCTGGCGGATCAGCACCACCACGACGGTCAACAGCACAAGAAGCAGGGAGATGTTAAGAGCCACGACAACCCTTCAAACCGCCGTGTGGAAATGCAGCCGCCTCAACTGACCCGCCCTGGAGTTGCCGGGCGTCATAGGTATCCCCAGGAATTGACTCGGGCCGTTCGGTTCCAATCTCTGTTTCTCCATTGGTTGGGGCCTCCCAAAGCGAGCCCGTGACCGGCGTTAAGAGGTCGGGGACCTGACGGAAGCGGTGGGTCTGTGTGATGAGCCGCTCCGGCTCCACCGCTTCTCTGGGGTGGCCGTCCCCGCAGCTGCGTGCGTGGATGCTGCGGGGCGACCGATGGGCGGATTGCTACTGGCCGAGCACCAAGAATCAGCCCTTCCCAGCTCTCTCCCCAGGCTCTGGGAGGCGACGTTCACGTCGCTCCGCGGCGGACTGGCTGATGCTTGGGTGACCGTTGCGGGGACCTCGATGTCGACGCCCCCGATGGCGCAAAACGGTTTATTGGATGGCGACTTGTGCGGACTCAACAAAGGATGCGAGGGGACTCTGGACCGCGCACATCCGAACGGTGATATCACTGAGTGCGTATCGAAGCGCTGGGCGTCACGATCCATCCGCAAGCACGCCGAGGAGCACCCTGCATGTCTGTTGATGAGGGGCGTCAGTGCGCGCGTTGCGCCTGCCGGCTGAGCCGATACAACGAGGGCCAGCTGTGCTCAGCATGCATGCGCCTCGCCCAGGACGATGCTCCGCCGGCCCTCCGAGTCCCGGATCATGTCTGGCGTGATCCGGGAGTGCAAGGCGCCTTGGCCGCTTGGGATTTCGGACTTGCCAGCCGCCTGATTCGTGAACGTACTTCGTTTCGCCAGGAGGACATCGCGACGCTCACCGGCTTGAGCCAGGCGTACCTGTCCATGCTGGAGTCCGGTGCGCGAAAACTCACGAACATCTCCAAGGCCGTCGAGTTCCTCGGCGGCCTTGGCGTTCCTGGCCACCTAGTGGCGCTCCCTTTGCCAGGACGGCCTGCCCACCGGCGTCCGGAGGCACCATCGACGCCTACAGCCGAGCTACAAATCGAGTGGGAGGATCCGCTCGCTATCGTCCGGCGCGCCCAGAGCATGGCATCCGTCAATGTGGACGACGCGACCCTGATCACGTTACGTGGCAGCCTCGATGACCTCGTGGAACGCTACGAAGCTGTCGGCCCACAAGCTCTGGCTCCCCGTGCCGTCGAGATCCGGGGCCTCCTCCACAGCCTCCTCTCCGGTTCCCAGCACCCACGGCAACGCCGCGAGCTCTATGCCCTGGCAGCCATGACTTCCGGCTTGTTGGGGTACATGGCCGTGAACGCCGGCCGCCTGCCGACATCGCGCAGCTATTCAGCCGAAGCCTTGCAACTGGCCACGGAGGTCGAGGACAGCTCGTTGGTGGCGTGGGTGCGTGGCACGCAGTCCCTGGAGGCGTACTACGACGGCAGGTACGCCGAAGCCCACGATTTCGCCATGGCCGGTGTCGAGCATGCCCCAGACAGTCCGCAGACGATCCGGCTGCTGGCCAATGGGGCCGCCCGCGCTCTCAGTAAGCAGGGAGAGCGGGCAGCCGCTGAGCGTACGGCACAGCAGGCGTTGGAACTCGCGGACCGGTTCGTCACGCCCGAGGGCTTGACGCCGTGCATCTCCTTTGCTCCTTACGGCCGCGCACGAACCTTCGCAAATGTCGCCACGGCGTACGTGTCTCTCGGCGACGTGACCAAGGTTCTGCACTATGCCGAGCAGGTGGACGCCCATATCGACAGCGCGGATTCCGCGTGGAGCCGGGCCCTGGTGGCGCTCGACGTCGCCTCGGCGGTCTTGCAGCAACAGCAGCCGGACGTGGAGCAGGCAATGGCGCTCGGCCAGACTGCGCTGCGCGCGAGCAGCAGCCGTCCTATCCGGTCTGTCGTGCAGCGAGCGCACGAACTGGAACAGCAGGCGAACAAGTGGCGCAAACTTCCCGAGGTACGGGAGTATGCGGAAGCGCTGCGCAGCTGGAGGGCGACGCCTGCCTCCTATGTCGTCTGCGCATCCGATCCTGCTCCGCGCCTGTAGAACGCCTCTGAGGAGTCCGGTGAACCCGGTCCACCACTCGGCCCGCTCCGCGGCCTTCCCCGTCGATCCCCCTGCTTCCCTGAGCGATCCGCAGACGATCACAGATCACGAATGGCGAGCCTTCTCCGCTCTGTCTGAAATGAACGATCACTGGGATCGACCAGGCTGGAGTGCCAGTACCCGGCGCTACTACTGGTTCCTCACCACAGAGCACTCCCCCGAAATCGCGCAGCTGGCTGTCCAGTGTCAGCAGCCCCTGCCGAGGCATACCTTCGACCGCGTTCCGTCCGACGGTCTCCACGTGACGATTGCCCGCATCGGCGACGCCCGCCAAGTCGACAAACAGACCTTGCAAGACCTGGCGGACGCGGCCCGCCTCCGGTGCCACGACGTTCCGTCATTCACGCTCCAGGCCATTCCGATTGCCGGTTCCCGGGGCGCCGTACGCATGAGCCTCGCCCCCTGGGAACCTCTGCTGGCGCTCCACGAGGCCGTGGATACCGCGTGCACCGATATCGGGGTTCACGAAGGTCGCAGCCCTCAAGACTTCCGTCCTCACCTGGGGGTCGCCTACTGCAACCGGACGATGGATGCCGAACGCGTCCGGGAACGGATCCAGCCCTTGCGCGCCCTGCCGCCGCAGGTGCTGGACGTCCGGGAAGTGCATCTGGTCGAGTTGCGCCGAGAGAACCGTGCTTACCGTTGGGACGTGGCTCACACCATCCCGCTCCGTCCGTAAGGCGCGCTCGCGGCATTCGTCGGCTACACCCTCATCCCGGGTGACTGAGACCGCGGCCATTGAGACGGTTCTGCCCTGTGCGAGCACCTCTCGTAGGCGCAACCTCTTCGGCCCGCGAGCGGCCGTGGCACTGACTCCCCCGCTTCGCGTGGTCCGCGCTTGTCTCCCGCCTATTCACCGCTACTGCGGTGACTGGGAAAGGGTTCCGAATCTCCCTATCACCGCGGTGATATCACGCCTGAAATGTGCGCACCTGCGGTGAATGGGCGAGGCTCCATACCGAGACAAGGTGCGGCACCAGCAGGTGGAATCACCTGGTCCGGAGCACGCACGCCATCGGTATCAACCAATGGAGAGATGCGAACATGCCAACGCCTCGCCGCACAAAGAACGACCACCTGCTCTACGCGGATGTCGTCGACTCCAAGACCAAGGCCGGTGTCTGGATGGGAGAGCGTGACTCCTTCCAGACCAAGCAGGCTCAGATCCTGGAGGCGGTCAAAGACCAGCTGAGCTGGGTTCCGCTGGAGAACGCCATCATGGTCATCAGCACGGCGCCTGCCGGCATCACCGTCATCGCCGCCAACCCGACCCTGCCCGGCATGATCGTCCTGTCGGACGGGGGCTCGCCTGCCGCGTCCTCCGTCCTCCAGTCCCTCTCGGAGGAGGCCATCCGCAACGCCATGGCTGGCCTCGGGATCGCCGAAGAAGAGGCCGCCTGATCCCATGGATGCCTCTGGCCTTCTGTGGGGGAAATACATTCAGTTCGACCGGGACGGCGAGACCGTTCTCCTCGACCCGGTCGCGCTGAACAGTGTGTACCTCGACCGCGGGGAGGTTATCGACCTCTCCGCGGTCCCCCCGACCACTACCCACACCGCTCTTTCAGAGCTCGGCTTCACTTCCGACGGGCCAACCGTCAGCCGGCGTGAAGCACTCCTCCACCGCCTTGAATTGCTCGGCCTCGATGCGGCCCCGAGCCGGATCAGCGGTCTACGGGTCGTCATCACCACGAAGTGCAACATGACCTGCGACTACTGCTTCGTCCACACGAACACCGGTGCGGACGACATGACGCAGGAAGAAATCGCCGAAGGACTGACGTGCCTCTTCGAGGACAACGTCGGGCAGAAGGAAGTCGCCATCCAGTGGTTCGGGGGCGAGCCGACCATCCGATTCGACCTCATGCAGTATGGAGATGAGCTCGCCGACGAACTGGCCGCCAAGTATGGGGTCCAGCGCATCCGCCGCACCGTGGTGACCAACGGTGCCCGCCTGACGGACGAGATGCTCGCGCACTTCGCCCGCTACGAGTACGGCGTCGGGATCTCCATCGACGGGCCGCCGGCGGTCAACTCCGTCAACCGCACATTGCTCGGCGGGCAGCCCGCCGACGACCGGATTCGCGCCAACGTGCGGCGCCTGGTGGCGGCGGAAGGCATCCACGTCGGTGCCAATCTCACCCCCACCGCGGCCAACGTCGGCCGGCTGGGTGAAGCGGTGACGTGGATCATCGAGGAGTTGGGGCTGACGTTCATCTACGCCAATACCCCCATTCCTTCAGGCGGGCGCTGGCGGATTAACGGCCGCGACCTCGCCCATGAGCTGTATCAGGCCCGGATGGTCGCGCTGGCCCAAGGCGGCATGGTGTTCTCCGTCCTCGACCGGGCCTTCCAGGCCCTCGATACCCGACGTCCGATGCTTCTCGACCATATGCAGGGCGATCGCAGTCTCAACGCCGCGCTGCTGCGCGGCGGCCGGATCAGCCTGTGCGACATCAACTTCGAAGAACCAACCTTCATCCACACCCTCGACGAGCTGCGCCAGAACCCCGATCTCTTGGCCTCCATCGCCAAGCCCATCGCACCCTATGCGGCCTGCGGTGATTGCCCAGCGCTCGCTATCTGTGGTGGCCCCTCTCGCAACGAACAGGCCCTCATCGGCGGAAACGCCCCCGACCCGCAGATGTGCGCCTTCTACACCAGCTCCGTGGAGATCGCCGCCTGGGACAACACGGGGGTGCAATGAACACCAACACCGACCTCAACCTGCCCCCCGCCACTCAGTTGGGCGGATTCCACTCCGCGCTGGTCAGCACAGCAGGCCACTGCAAGATCGCCTGTGGCTTCTGCCTCCGCCCCGACCGCGCGCACGGCTTCCTCGACATCCCCACGTACACCCGGACCCTGTCCAGACTGAAGGAATTTGGGATCCGGGGCATCTGCCTCACGGGTGGTGAACCAACCCACCATCCCGACCTGCGGCAGCTCGTAAGGCTCGCCCACCAATTCGGTATGCCCGTTTCCATGGTCACCTCCGCCCGAACCGAGGCCGAGGTATCCGCTCTGGAGGCGATCGCTCATCTCCTGCACAACGTGACTGTCTCCGCCGATTCGGAAAGAGCCAGAGTTCTTGGCCGGACGACCCGCACCGTGCCGTCCGCTGTCGCCACCCTCCAGGGGGCCGATACGCCGACCAAGATTCTTCACCTCACCTGCTGGCAGGTCACCGCCGAAGAATGCCGCGAGATCGCTGAGCACGTCGTCGCAGCGGGCGTTGAGCTCCAGCTGAGCCCTGTCACCCTCGATGCCGCAGCCCTCCAGCGTGCCGGCATGACCGCCACGGAGTACCTCAGCCAGCACCGGATCGACGCCCAGGTCCTCAACCGCCACTTCCGGCTGGGGGCCGGCTACGAGGAGCACCTGGACACCATCCAGGCCGCGACCCTCTCGCCCGAGGATGGCCACCCTTGCTGCTCGCCCACCGTGTATGTCTCCGCCAAGGGCGATCTCCGGCGCTGCCCGTACGGCCGGGAATCTAGCAGCGTACTCGGGCCTCGCGCCGACATCGCCCGCTTCCTCAGCGTCCCGCCGCAAGACCGTGTGAGCCCGGACTGTGCGGCCTTGTGCCGGGCGGACGTCTGACCTGCGAGGTTCTCTATGACGCCGCATCCCGTGACCACCGTAGAAGAGTTGACCGCACGCTGGAGGAACCCGCCGAACTTCCCGGTCGCCGCGAACCTCATCCCGTTCCCTCTCACCTTCCCCGACGCCCGGGAGGTGCTCGACATCGTGCGCCGGGACGAGGAAGCGCGCATCACGGTCCTCGGCGACATCAGCAGCGCGGTGCGGACCGCCCGATCCTTGGCTGCCCGCACCGCGCCCCTCGACGAGTTCCTGTCCTGGCCCTTCCGCCTGGCGCACTTCAATCTCAGCCGTTTCTACGGCGGACTCCTGCACGACTTCCAGGCGCAGGTCATGATCCCGTGGCGTACGTTCCTGGCCGGCCAAGGGTTTACTTGGCATCGGTGCTCGCCGGCGCTGTTCATCTCCGGGCCGGCAAGCAACTCCACGTACCACTCGGACAACTCGCACGGCCTGGTGTGGCAGGTAGAAGGCGTCAAGACCTTCCACAGCTACCGAAGCCCGGACCGGATGGTCACCGCAGAGACGGCTGTCTCCGGCGAGATCACCACCGAGCAGCCGCCGGCACATGACCCTGCTGCCCGTCAGTCCGTGCGCATGAAACCCGGCAACCTGCTGTGGAGCCACGCCCTCACCCCGCACTGGGTCACCGGGGAGAGCCCGCTGAGCATGAGCGTCACCCTGTCCCACGGCGGCCTGTGCCACCAAGGCCGCTACGCGGAGCGCGAGATCGCCCTGCGCAGACACTGGGATGAGCACCCCGAGCAGGCATGGCTGACCGACCTGAGGAACCCCCGCTACTGACCATGGCCGGAAACGCCGCCTTGGCAGTACCGCCGCGCGCTCCCACACTGCCCAGCAGTTCACCAACGGGGAAGGGACTCCATGCCCAAACGGAAGGGACGCCGTTCCAAAGCGCAGCGCCGCCGCGAACTACGCCAACGAGCAGCTGTGGCATCGGGCGGAGTCGCAGTGGTGCTCTTCGCGCTCTGGCAGATCCCGTGGATCGTGCTGGAGGTCGCTGTCGCCGGGGGTGGGGGGGCGGCGTGCTGGTTCGGGTGGCGGGCGCATCGGCGCGAGCGAGCCGGTGATCAGGTGTGGCGAGAGCAGAACCGCCGGATGGAGCTGGAACGGTCCATGGTTGCTATCGACGCCATGAGCTGGCAGGACTTCGAGCACTACGTGGCGGAGCTGTGCCGCCGTGACGGGTGCACCGATGTCTTCGTGAGCGGCGGCTCAGGCGATCTGGCTGCCGACGTCATCGGCCGCATGCCCGACGGCCGGCGACTGGTCGTACAGGTCAAGCACTACGCGCCCCACCGCTCGGTGCCCAGCGGTGACATGCAGAAGTTCGTCGGCATGGCCTTCGCAGAGCACCACGCGGACGTCGCCCTGTTCGTCGCCACCTGCGCGTACGGCAAGGCCGCCCGGGACCTCGCCGTCAAACACAACATCGTCGCCCTCAACCGTGACCTGTTCGGCTCCTGGAACAGCGGGGCGCCCCTGACATCCCTCTTGCCGTTGAGTGGGACCGGCGGCGGGCCGCCACGCGGGCAAAGGGCGCCTCGGAAGCGGCAACAGGGCACGGCGTAGGTGCTGCCGAGCTCCTCGCCAGGAGCCAGCCTGATTCCCCGGGCGCTTGGGGTGCTGCAATCTGATCGCAGCACCCCAAGCGCCCGGCCCTATCGGGACCGGGCGCAACCGCCTTACGGGGTCAGTCGGTTCGGCCCGCGGAACAGGAAGGTGGCTTCGCGGATCGAGTCGAGCCCGAGCATGACCATCAGCACCCGGCCGAGGCCCATACCGAGGCCACCGTGTGGCGGGCAGCCGTAACGGAACGCGTTCAGGTAGTCCTGCAACGGCTCGGTGCCCATGCCCTTCTCCGCGGCCTGCTTGAGCAGCACGTCATAGCGGTGCTCGCGCTGAGCCCCGGTGGTGACCTCCAGGCCCTTCCACAGAAGGTCGAAGCTGAGCGTCAGCCCCGGCTGGTCGGCGGGCCGCATGTGGTAGAACGGCCGGATGCTCGTGGGGTAGTGCGTGATGAACACGAACTCGTGCCCGGTCTGCTCCTTGATATGGGCGGCGATGCCCCGCTCGCCTTCCGGGTCCAGGTCCTCCTTGACGCCCTCGGGGTCCCAGCCCTTGGCGCGCAGGATCTCCTGCGCCTGCGCCATGGTGATCCGCGGGAACGGCGTCTGCGGCACCACCACCTCCACGCCGAGCAGTTCCCGGACCGCCTCGCCGTGTACCTCGGCGACCTTCGCGATGGCGTGAGCGAGCATCTGCTCCTCAAAGACCATCACGTCCTCGACGTCCAAGATCCACGCCAGCTCGACGTCCACGCCGGTGAACTCCGTGGCGTGCCGAGAGGTGAAGGACGGCTCGGCGCGGAAGACCGGGCCGATCTCGAAGACACGGTCGATGCCGGCGGCGATCGCCATCTGCTTGAAGAACTGCGGCGACTGCGCGAGGTAGGCGGAACGGTCGAAGTAGCCGAGCTTGAACACCTCAGCCCCGGACTCCGACGCGGTACCCATGAGCTTCGGGGTATGCATCTCGGTGCAGCCCTGCGCGTACGCGAACTCGCGCATCCCCTGCTCAAGGGTGGTCTGCACAGCGAACAGCAGCTGCGCGGCCGGGCGCCTACGGACATCCAGGAAGCGCCAGTCCAAGCGCTGCTCCAGGCCGGTGTGCTCGTCGATCGGCAGCGGTGCCTCGGCCCGGTTCAGGATCTCTACGGACTCGGGGATGATCTCCAGCCCGCCGAGCTTGACCACCGGGTTGTCCACGACACGGCCGACGATCCGGACGGCGGACTCGGTGGTGCAATGTTCGAGCTGCGATTCCAGCTCGCTGTCGTCGCGCTTGTGGGTCACCTGGGCCATGCCGGTGTGGTCCCGCACGAGAACGAATTGCATCGTGCGCTGCAGGCGGAGAGTGTTCACCCAGCCCGAGATCGAAACGGTTTGACCGACATGTTCTCGCAGGTCAGAGACCAGTACGCGGCTTGTCGTGTGGATCATCGCAGCCCTCCAGGGGCGTCGTCATGATCCCTTGGGAGCGTGGGCGAGAAGGGTACTCGCGGTGCCACCACGCCTTTGCCACCGCCAGACAGCGGCGGCCTCATTCGTGCCTGATGACGGTGGCCAACCGGCGGGGCATTGGGCCCGAGGGCCTTTTCTCCCCGCGCTCAGGAGGGTCTTCGCCAAGGGTGCGAGGCTGCCTTCTCAGCTACCGGCAGCTCTCTCGACTCGCGGGATCCTTGACTACTCGTCTCCATCAACGCGTTACACAAGAGGATAGCGGTGCTGCCACTCGGGCGTGCGGCCTGACGAACAATGGCTGCCCCTTCGCGCCGGTTCGGCACCGAATAGCCTGCGTCCGACATCGCGGCACGTTGCAGCTTGGATCGGACACTCATCTTGACCAACAAGTCGAATCGATAGTGACCGGCAACGCGGCGCTCCTGCCCTCGACGCATTTTGCCCTTCCAGACCACGGCGTTTTCGGGAGCCACGGCAAGGATTCCCGCCCGTCTGAGCGAGCATCTGTAGGTTGCTACGAAGCCGCACGTCTCGTCACTCTCTGCAACTACTACAGAGTTTGAGAACCAACTCTGGATCTTGGCGCGGGGTCGTGCGTATGTTCGTCGTGCCCGGTCAGCCTGGCCCGGCGGCGCGATGTGAGAGGTGAGCAACGCAGGGACCGGACTACACGGATCCGAAAGCGACGGCGCCCGCGGAGATACGAACTCCTGGACGCCGAGCGCTTCACGGCATAAACCGCCCCGGCAAGGGCGGAGATTGCCCACTATCACCACGCTGATCCCTTCCAGGGGCGTCTCAGCGTGGCATCACTGCGAAGGAGATTCTTGCATGCCTCCTGCCCCGCGCAAAAGGCCCATCCGACGGGCCTGCACGGCAACCAGCCCGACCTCGGCCCTGTACCGCCCCGGTCTGGAAAACACCACCGCGCCCTGTCCAGGCCATCCGCCCCGCTCCGGCAACGGGAGTGGCCGATGAGCGCCGATGCCCGCGAATGGGTGTGGGAGCACAGCTCCAGCCGGGGGGTCGCACGCCTGGTCCTGCTGTCGATCGCCGACCGGGTCCCCGACGAGCAGGGCGTGGCCTGGGCCTCCCTGGGCAGCCTGGTCGAGCGCACGAACGCATCGCGGACCGCAGTGCGTGCGGCGCTGAAGGCCCTCACGGACGGCGACGAGCTGCAGCTGCTCGCCGACTACCAGGGCCCGCAGCGGGCCACGGTCTACCGCCTGACCCGCGCCGCCGCCTTCCTGGTCAATCTCGCCGTGTTCAGGAAGGAGGACCCGAACGTGCGCGTCGACCAGGTCGAGTCCTGCGCCATGGACCCGGTGCCCGAGCTGGTGCCAGAGGAACTCCGGAGGTACTCGATCTGGCCCGTCAAGGGTACGGAATCCGACCCCTCGCAACGGAATCCGACCGGTGCGAAATCCGACCCCTCGCGACGGAATCCGACCCCTCGACGGTACGGAATCCGCACCCTCGAGGGTACGGATTCCGCCCCCCAGAACCGTAGTGAACCGAAGGTGAACCGTAGGTACAGCAGTAGGGCTGGCACCGTCACCTCGGCCAGCGGGTGGAAGGTCGACCCAGCAACCCACACCTGGGCCCGCCAGCAAGGGCACCTCGACCGCCTCGGCGAGGAGGGCCTGCGGGCGGCCGACGCGAAGTGGCGGGCGCACCGCGCGGACCGGGGCTTGAAGTCGGCGGGAGTGTGGGCTGCCGACTGGCGCTCCTGGGTCGCCCGGGAGCACCCCCCGGGCCGCCCGAATCTCTACGCCCTGCCCGGCCAGGGCCCCGCGCAGCCGGGCGGGATGACCCGCGCTGAGGCCCACACCGCAGCCCTGCTGGCCGCTCTCGACGAGCCGACCGGAACGGAGTAGGTACCCCGTGGATCGCCGCGAAATCGCCGCCCTGCTGGCCTACATCGGCCGACTCG
The DNA here is from genome assembly GCF_010548325.1 of Streptomyces sp. SID13666. Classification (NCBI taxonomy): domain Bacteria; kingdom Bacillati; phylum Actinomycetota; class Actinomycetes; order Kitasatosporales; family Streptomycetaceae; genus Streptomyces; species Streptomyces sp. SID13666. The sequence continues at coordinate 183,152 of NZ_JAAGLX010000008.1, forward strand.
ACCCCCGTACCAGCCGCACCGACCAGGGCGAGGCCCGCGACCAGCTCGCCCAGTGGCACGAGCTGCTCGGCGACGTGCCGATGGCCACACCACACGGCTGGGACGCCCGCATCGCCGCCCGCAACCACATCCGCATCTCGCCATACCCGATCGTGGCGGCCGATATCGGCCGACCGTGGGAGAGCTACCGGCGCGACCGCCTGGGCCGTCACACCGACCCCACCCCGGCCGTCGACCCAGACGACCAGGCCGCCTGGACCGCCGCCCTGGTCAGCTCCCGACGCGCGGTGGCCACCGGCTGTGCGCAGCCCGTGCAGTACCGGGCCATCGCCAGCGGGCAGCGCGATCCGGAACTGGAATCGCGGCTGCGGGAGGTCGGCTCCTGCATACCGCCCGCCCCCCGGGCAGCCCTCGCGCGCTACCGGCCCGCCCGCGCAGCTCGCGAGGAGGCCGTCGCCCAGGGCCGGCCCGACGCCCTCGCGGTGCGCTGCGACTGGTGCCTGGCCCCGATCGATGAGCCGTGCCGCCGTCGGCGGACCGGCCCCGACGGGAAAGCACGCGGAACCGCCCCGTGTGCCACAGCGCACCCCAGCCGCCGCGACCTCGCCACCGCCCAACAGGCCCAGCAGGCCCAGCAGCCCTCGATGGCCTGATCGCCCCGCCAGCACACCGCCGTCCTGCTGCGGCTACAGCGCCTGCCCTGGGCCGCAGCCAGCCCCCGCCCGACGCCCGCGTCCTTCTCCCGCCGATACGACCGGCCGACGCGGCAGCACATCGGAGACCACCATGCGCCACATCACCACCCACCACACGCCACCCACCGGCCTGCGCGCCATCGGCGACACCAGTTGGCACATCCGCGGGGCGTGCCACGGCATGGACGTCGAGGACGCCGACGCCGTGTTCTTCCCCGGGCCCCGGGACCACGAAGACATCGCCGAGGCGAAGGAGCTGTGCGGCTGGTGCCCGGTGCGCCGCGACTGCCTCAACTTCGCCTTGGAGAACGTCCTCAAGGAGGGCATCTGGGGCGGCCTGACCGAAGCCGAACGGCGCCCCTGGCACGACGGGTTGCACAAACGCACCGACTACGCCCGCGTCATCGCGTTCTTCAACGGGCGCGACGTGCACCTGACCGAGGACGAGCGCCAGGCCGTCATCGACCACGCCTACGTCCGCGGCTGGCGGACCGCCCGGCTCGCCGGCGCCCTGCAGATCAGCCCCAAGCACGCCCGTGACCTGCTGCGCCAAGCCGCCCTCAAGGTCTTCGACCGCGACCGCACGTACGGCGTGCCGAAGCCCAAGAAGAAACGGAAGCGCAAGCCGGCTGTCCCGACGACCACCCAGCAGCCGGCGGCGCCGGCCACGTTGCACGTCCCCCTCGGAAAGGTCGCATGACCCACCCCGCCCTGTCCCTTGGTGCCGCTCCGGATCTGCCACTGCTCCTCGCGATCGGCGCTCCCCTCGCCGCCCTCACCCTGGTGCTGACCGGGCGGGCGATCCGCCGTCAGATCGCCCGCCCGCAGAAACGTCTCGGCAGCCCGGCGGTCAAGGTCGCCGCCCTCGCCGCGCTCGGCTGCACCGCCTACAGCGCGGACACCTCGTGGCGGTTCGCCGCGGACTTCCTCGACATCGCCGGCACCGCCGAGCGCGTTGGGATGTTCGCGGCCGCCGAACTCGCGCTGTTCGCAACCGCCCTGATGGCTAGGGAACACTTGGCCAGCGAGGGGGCGCCGGGCCTGCCGGGCACGCTGGTCTGGGTGATCACTGGAGTGCAGGTGATCCCCGCCTACGCCGAGAGCGGGCCGGTCGGCGGCACGGTCCGGGCCTTCGTCGGGCCGATCATGGCGGCGGTGCTCTGGCACCTGGCCATGGGCATCGAACTGCGCCTGCGCACCCCGGGCGCCGCCTCCCACGGGCTGCTCACCACCTTGGGGCGGGAGGCGCACGAGCGGCTGCTGTCCCGCCTGGGCATCGCCGCCCGCGACCGCGACGCCGCACAAATCACCCGCGACCGGGCCACCTCGCGCGCGGTCGCTCTGGCCGCCCGCCTGGCCGAACGCACCCCCCAGCAACAGCAGGGACGGCGCGGACGACGCCTCACCAGGCGGCTGTCGAAGGCTCTGGGCAGGGCCTCGGTCGGCACCGACCCCCTCCAACGCGCCCAGCTGCTCGACCAACTCGCCGCCCGCCGGCACGCACTCACCCTCGCCACGGTCCCGCTCCCCTCCCCCTGGTCCCCGCACCACGGCAACGGAACGGCCACCACGGTCCCCACCCCGAACCCCTCCAGTAGGGCGGTCCCCATCGGCGGTCCCCGTCCCGCCGCACTGATCGGGGACCGGGGACCGCACAGGGAAAGGGGACCGGTCCCCGAAACCGAGGACCCTGACTCGGGGACCGAAGATGGCAGGACGAAGCGGGACCAGGGGTGCAACGGCAGTGCGGGGACCGACCGACCCGGGGTTGAAGTGGCAGCTCAGACCCCTGAATCGGCTCGGGGACCGGGTGGGACCGAGTCGGGGACCGACCCCACCGGGGACCGGTACCGCACGGGACCGAGCCAAGGACCGAACCCATTGGGGACCGGGGACCGGGCCACACCAACGCGGGGACCGACCCCACCGGGGACCGGGGACCGAGGCCGGGGAACAAGGTTCCTCTGCCGCGGAATCCGACCACGAAGGCCAAGGGCAAGCGCAGCGGCCGGTCCCGCAGCCCGCAGGCGCAGCGTCCGCCGCGCGGGTCGGAGCAGTCGGTGGACCAGCTCGCCCAGCAGGTCCGCCCCCACGTCCCGTCTCTGCTTGCACGTGACGGCAACGAAGCGGTTACCAGGGTCCAGCTGCGGGAGATCCTGCGGCGCGAGGGCCTGGCGGGCGGCCGGAACGAACGACTGAGCCTTGTCCTCCAGCAACTGCGGAGCGACAACACCACCCGGACCAGGAGCACTACCCGATGAAGACGTGCCACCAGTTCAAGACCGTCCGCGCGGAGTACGAGCGGGAGATCGGCTTCATGCTCGCCCACTCCGCACGGCACCAGGGCAAGCCAGCGGCGAAGTCCAGCGCGAAGCAGGCCGCATCGACCAAGGCACGGATGGCCCGGGCGCTCAACAGCCACGTCGGGCGCTGCCCCGAGTGCGGCTGAACCGGGCAAAACAGCAGTTCATCGCCCCTATCCGCCATGGGTGGCCCGGCTCGGCGCCGGGCTACCGGCCTGCTTAAGGAGGTACGCCGTGATACCGCGTCATCCCCGTTCATCCGAGCCCACGACCGCCGAGGCCGGCGCCTGGGCGGACGTCCTGGTCCGCCGACGGCTCCTGCACGCCGCCGTCCTCGGCCCGACCGCACAGTGGCTCATCCAACACCAGCCCGACGGACCCGTCCACGCCCTCGCAGGAGCAGCCGAGGTCGTCGAACTGGTCGCCACCATCCAGCACCGCACCCACTCCACGAGGCCCGCATCCCGATGACGAACCCGACCCAGAACGCCACCACCCCGGAACCCGCTCATGACCTCAACTCGGTTTCAGGGCGAGCAAGATGGAGGTTCGGACACTCCCCCGTCGGGGGTGCGTCCGAACCGGTCCCCGCCCCTGGGGTGGCGGGGACCGACCGGCACCAGGGGGCGCCGGACGGGAAGGCTGCGACCGAGGGCGGATCGCAGCCAGGAACCGCCCCAACGGTGCGGCCCAAGGGAAGAGCACGCCCGCGCGACAAGAAGCAGCGCCGCGCCCACAGCGTCCGCCTCAACCCTGCCGAACACGCCCTCATCCAAGCCGGAGCAGACACCGTCGGCATGAGCGTGGCCGGCTTCCTCGCCTATTGCGGCCTGGCCATGGCACGTGATCAATCCCGCACCGCCGTCGCGATCGCCACCGAGCGCGACGTGCTGACCGAACTGTTCGCCATGCGCCGCCAGCTCGGCTGGGCCGGCAGCAACCTCAACCAGGCCGCCACAGCACTCAACTCCGGCAGCGACGTGCCCCACCTGACAGACGTGATCGCCGACATCCACCGGGCGGCCGACGCTGTGACAGCCGCCGCCAACAGGGTGGCCAACCGGGAAGCAGGCGAGGCACCTTGATCCCCCAAATCCACAAGCAGGGAATCAACACGCTGGGACTGCTGCACTACCTCTACGGCAAAGGCACCCACGAAGAACACATCGACCCGCACCTCGTCGCCTCCTTCGATGGCATGTCCCCCGACCCCGGCCGGGACACGACCGTGACGAAGAAAGACCTGCAAGAACTGCTCGATCAGCCCCTCCACCTCCTCGCCGCGGACCAGCGACCCGACAAGCACGTATGGCACTGCTCCGTGCGTGCCGCACCCGACGACCCGATCCTTACCGACGAGCAATGGGCGGACATCGCCCGCCGCATCGTCGCCGCCACCGGCATCGACCCACACGACGGCGCGGGCTGCCGCTGGGCTGCCGTTCGTCACGCTGACGACCACATCCACATCATCGCCACCCTCGTCCGCGAAGATGGCCGCCGCCCCGACCACCACCGCTCCGGGAAGCGAGCCCAAGCCGAAGCGCGCCTCATCGAAAAGGAACTCGGACTCCACCGGGTCGTGCCCGGCGACGGCACCGCCGCCCAGCGCCCCACCAGCGCCGAACTCCACAAGGCCAAACGCCAGGGCCGCGAACGCACCGCCCGCGAAGAACTGCGCGAGACCGTACGGCGCGCAGTGGCGGGCGCGACCAGCGAGACCGAATTCTTCGACCGGCTCGCCGCAGCCGGCCTCCTGATCCGCAAACGCGCCGCGCCCTCCGGCGACCTCCTCGGCTACAAAGTGGCCCTACCGGACGACCGCAACAAAGACGGCGAGCCCGTGTTCTACCCCGGGGCACGCCTCGCCCCGGACCTATCCCTCCCCCGCATCCGAGAGCGCTGGTCCGCCGACCTCCACTCCGAGCGAATTCCGTCGACGGGCGCACCCGACGGCGCGACAGCCGGCAACCCGTCCGCCGCGCGCCGGCGGACCGCGTCGGCGGCCTGGACAGCGATCACGATCGTCGAGCACGGCAACGACCCGGAGGCCGCCGCCCACATCGCGGCGACCGGCGAGATCCTGGACGCGCTCGCAAAGACCTCCGCCGCCCACACCCGGCGCGAACTGCGCGACGCCGCAACCGCGTTCGAGCGCGCTTCGCGCTCCCACGTCCGGGCCCAACGGGGGCACGACCGTGCCCTGCGGCAGGCCGCCCGCGACCTCGTCCACGGCGGGCCCGCCCTGGGCCGCGGCGAAGACGGTGCAACGACCGCGATGGCGATCGACATGCTGTTCTTCCTCATCACCGCCACCGCGCACTGGCACGCCAAGAAGGGGCACGCGCAACAGGCCGCCGCCGCCCTCCAAACCGCCAACCACCTGCGGTCCGCCTACCAGGCCGCAGCCGCCCAACCGCTCGCAGTCCTGTACCAGCACGGGCGACGCCTGCACCGGCCGCTGCTCCAACGGCAGACGGCACTGCTGCGCGCAGCGGTGCCGGAGCTGGCCGAACGGATCCTCGCCGAACCCGGCTGGTACGCACTGGCCGCGACCATCGCCGAGGCCGAAGCCGCCAGCCACGACCCAGCAACCCTCCTAGCCGAAGCGGTGCAACGCCGTGAATTGGGCACCGCGGATTCGGTGAGCGAGGTCCTGGTGTGGCGGATTCGCCGCCTAGCCGATCTTCCAGCCGCCACCTCTGGAGCGCCCGAGCCCGGCACGGTGGAGCGCCTGTCCGCCGTGCGCCCTGCGACTCCCCGTCCCGCGTCACCCAATCGGTACAGCGGTGGGGAGGCGGCGGGCAACACACGGTGAGCCCTTCAAACTGGCCGACAAGAGGGGTACGGCGCTGTACCGCTACCGGGGACGGAAACACCCCTTGAGCCAGTTGGGGGGAGTCTGTGCTGGGGCGTCGCTGACGTCCACCAACACTGTCGCCACCGTGGGCACCCTGGGGTTCGGCGGTTCTGCCTCGCCCGTGCCGGCCACCGCAGCGGGTTCCGCTGTGCAAACTGCCTGAAGTGCTGAACGCGTCAACACGAACGGCGGTCAGCGACGGCCCCGGGGCACGAGGCCCTCTCATGCCCAGCCCAGCTGCATGTTGTGACGATGACGCAAAGAGCGGGTCCCTGACTGCACGGCTCATCCGAGCGCCAGAGGAGCAAAGGAGCCCGGCCTTCCCCTTCGGGAAGACCGGGCTCCGCACGAGAGCGTCCTCGGACGCTAGGCCGGGGCCCGGAGCAGTCGCTCCCGGGTGGCCTCGGGCAGCACACGTCGCAGGACCGGTGCGGTCGAGCTGAGGGAGGCGGCGAAGGCGGCGACGAGATCGTGGGGCACGCTGGCGCCGAATGACGCCGCCCACAGGCACGGTGCGCCCAGCACGGGCTCGGCCCACGCCTGCCACCCGGCCAGGCCCGCTTCATCCGCCTCGGCGGTCAGAGCGCGCGGGTCGGCATCCTGGATGAGGGGCGGCACCTCGCCGAGGCTGAGGTATGAGGTGAACGACGGGTCCATCGCTCCCGTGTGGGGCTGGTCGATGTCGCGGAGCCAGCCGTGGCCGGCGACTGCGTCGAGGACCATCTCGGGGCCGGCCAGCGGCACGGCGGGCTGGGCGCGGGCGTCGAGCGCGACGAGGAAGTCGACGAGGACCTCCCCGGGAATGTCGGGGGTGAAGTAGGCCGACCACGCGGCAAGCGGGCTGCTGGTGTCCGCGCGAGCGCAGACCTGCCAGGCGATCGGCAGGTCCCCCAGGTAGAACGGCTCATCCGCCAGAACCCACTGGGCCCAGCGCAGCGTGTCCGGGCTGATGTGCAGGACGGTGCTGCGCAGGACCTGCCGGTCGCCTTCCGCCTCGTCCAGCTCACGCCGTCCGCGCACGATCGTCAGGCTCGTCCAGCCCAGGCCGACGAGGGCATCGGCGACGGCGTCGTAGAAACGATTGTCGTCACCGGCCAGGTGCCGGGGGCCGACCCAGTACGCGGGCAGAGCACCGTGCGGGGCGGGCGGGTCGATCGGATACTCGGGGTGCAGGAGCGCCTCCAAAGGCTAGGTGCGGTTCTACTGGCCGTTTGCGGTGCGGCGGGGGTGTCTGGACGGGGCCCTGCCAGGTCAGGGCGACGGCGACCTCAGGTGGCAGATGACCGAGCTGGATGCCCGCATCACGCTCTTTCGCGAGTTAGACGACGGGACGACCGGTCTCGTCCATGGACGGCACGACCTGCGCGAGACGGTGCGCCACGGGGAAGAACGGGTCATCGCCAGCCGGACCGCAACGACCCGGTCGCAGACAGACAAACGGTCCATGAGATCGCCGACGGTCAACTGCCTCACGGGCAGCCTCCAGGGTGAGGGAGAACGGTGTGGGGTGGGACCGCCATGCCGTCGGCAGTCAGAGAGCAGCCTCTGCGGGAGGACTTCCGACTGGAGCCTCCGGTTTATAGGCGCGGGGAGGTCGCCAGCACGCGCGCCACAGCGGTGGCGACGATATCGGCCGGGGTCTCGGTGTCGAAGGACAGGTAATATCCGCGCACCTTGGCCGCGCCGGTGAGGGCGACTTTCCATCCCTCGCCGTCGGTGCCAGGGCGGCCGAGCGGGAACGAGCCGAGGTAGAAGCGGCCGTCCATCGAGCTGACGTGCACGTCCTCGCGGTCGTCCACGATGAGGTTGCGTCCTCGGCGGAGAACGTTCAAGACGCGCGGGCTGGCCAGGACCGAGCGGCCACTCTCGCCGCCGTAGTGCTTCTACAGTCTTTGAGAAGCCAGGCTAGCGAGGGCTTGCGCGAGCCTCGGCCACGAGCAATCGCCTGTCTGACCTGGCGTTTCTAGCAAGGACGTCCAGGTTGGCATGCCCTCTCGCACGTTGGCCAGTCTTTCCGCGATCTTTCATGTCTGCCCCCGGCGAACTGTTCAGACCGGCCTCCGGTATGACGGAACACCCGCACCTTATGCTCCTGCCGCGCACTGGTTGGTGCCCCGATACCCGGCGCCGGGAGCGGTCCAGGCCCATGCCACTGCGAGCCGCATGATCCCCACACTCGTCCCCGACGAGCCGCCGCTCACTTACGCCGACAGCTTCGACCTGACTGTCCTTGTCAGCAGCGGACCCCCGGATAGGCCGCGCAAGCAGCAGCGGACGGCCGCGCACAAGGCGTAGGCAGGTTCGGACGGGTTCCCGGCGACCGACGGCTGGTACGCCCCGACCCCCACGTGTCGGGTGATCATCAAGGCTGCTCCCGAGGTTGGCCGTGACGTCACCCCGCATCTGCGGAACCAGCCGCGCTGCGCGTACCGGGAAACTGGTCGTCCGAGTCTCCCCGCTGCCGCGCCCAACGACCCGCCCATGACGCGAGGCCGGGGTGTAACGATCCGGGCGTCTCCGCCTTGTTCGTGAACATTCACCGGCGCCATCGGGCCAAGGGTCAGATAGTCAAGATCACCGCTGCAGCCTTTTCACTGAGTGAACAGAGTGGGCGTTCACTCAGTGAACGCTTTTCCCGTTCACTCAGTGAACGGCTGGAGTTTCGCTGGGCACTGTCGGCAACGCAAACATCGTGCTTCTGCGCGCTTGACCTATCACCCACTGTTCAAGCGGAACTCCACAATAAGACTCTGACCTGCGGAAACGCGTGGACATCCAGCACTGATCCAGCACGGTCGAAACTTGTCAAGTGTTCACGCTGCGGAGCCGAAGTCACTCCGAGTCCATCACGACCGAGCGCAACGATCCCATACCTCGGGGGCCAGGGGGCCGTAGCAGTCGAAGCGAAGGAGCGCCGCAGAGAGCGCGGGGGTCCATTCGCGTGCCGTCGGGCTAGGTGACGCCAGCCGCAATCTGCGCCTTTCGGAAGTATTGGAGCAGGTTGTAACCGTAAGCGTGACCCACTTCCCGCGCTCCCTCGGCGTGTAGAACCTCAACCACCCGCGGGCGACCGGCGTTGTCCTCGAACTCAAGAGGGATTGACCGTCACATCACCTCATGCTCATGACGTTCGTCGACTCAGGACCGTCCGCAGCGCAGACGGCGAGGCGCGGATTACCACCTCCGGCCAGCCCGCCCACGGGCTCCCGCGACTCTGCCGAACTGGCAGTTCCAGAGGCAAAAACGCCCGAAGCGATGACTGATTCCGCTCTCTGGTCACAACTGTCAGAGACATGCAGTAAATCTGGTCCCATGACCTTCGGTTCGTATCAGATGACCGAGGACGAGACGTGCAAGCGGTTCGTCCTTCCGGCACTCGCGGCCTCCGGGTGGGCCACTCGGCAGATCAGATCTCAGTACGGGATCAACAACGGACAACTCGTGCCGACCAAAAGGCGTCACCGCAAGGGAAGGCCGCTGGTCGCCGACTACGTCCTAGAGTACGTCGCGGACGTTCCGATTGCCGTGGTAGAGGCCAAGCGGTACCGGCTCAGCGCGGAGAACGGGGTCGAGCAGGCTCGGCGTTACGCACGCAAGTTGGGACTGCGGTTCGCCTACGCCACCAACGGCCGTGACATCGTGGAGATCGATTTCAGCGACCCGAAGCGGTCGGTGATCCGGGACATCCAGAAGTTTCCCTCCCCGCAGGAGCTCTGGGAGCGGTTCCTTCAGGACCAGGGCGTGGGTGACACAGCGCTGGGCGAGCGACTCCTCTCGACCCTGTACGACTACACGCTGCGCAACTCCGACAGCACATCCCAGCGGCCCCGGTACTACCAGCGGGTGGCCGTGACACGGGCGTTGGCCGCTCTGGCCCGCGACGAGCGGCGCATCCTGCTCGTCCTGGCGACGGGCACGGGCAAGACCATGCTCGCGCTCCAACTGGTGGCTCGGCTGATGAACGCCCCCGAGGCTTTCGGCGGCAGGAAGCCACGTGTGCTGTACCTCGCGGACCGCAACATGCTCGTCGATGATCCCAAGGACCGCTACTTTCAGGAAGTGTTCGGAAAGGACGACGTCCACAAGATCACGGGAGGTCAGGCCAAGCGCGGACGGAAGGTCTACTTCGCCCTCTACCAGACCCTGGAGCACGGTGCGCCGGGAGAGGAGTTGTACCGGCAGTACCCGAAGGACTACTTCGACGTCGTCATCGTGGACGAGTGCCACCGAGGGAGCGCCGCCAGTGACGGTCGCTGGCGGAGGATCCTTCAGCACTTCTCGCCGGCCGTACAGATCGGCCTGACCGCCACGCCGGTCGCCGACGACAGGCGGAAGACCGACACCTACGAGTACTTCGGCAACCCCGTCTTCACGTATTCACTCAAGGACGGCATCGAGGACGGGTTCCTCTCGCCGTACCGACTGCGCCGGGTCCGGCTGAACGTGGACGTGGAGGGGTTCCGCCCCCGACCAGGTGAGACGGACATCTACGGGCGGGAGATCCCCGACAATCTCTACGGCCCCAAGGACTACGAGCGGGTCATGGTGATCCTCGAGCGGACCGAGTTGGCGGCGCGCTACCTCCTTGATCATCTGCGCGCCACGGCCGAGGAGGGGCGGTTTGGAAAGACGCTGATCTTCTGCGAGAACAACGACCACGCGGCCCGTATGCGGACGGCGCTGTTCAACTCCGCCCCCGAGGAGGTCGCAGCGCTTCCGGACTTCGTCAGGCGCATCGTCGGAGATGACGGTTCGCACGGTGGCGAGGCGCTGGAGGAGTTCCGCAAGGCGGACAGCAACGAGCCGGTCATCGCGGTGACGTCGAAGCTGCTGTCGACGGGGGTGGACATGCCACCTGTGCGGAACGTGGTGCTGTTCCGGCGGATGGCCTCTATGCCGGAGTTCAAGCAGGTCATCGGCAGGGGCACTCGGCTCTGCCCAGAGATCGGCAAGGAGTCGTTCGACATCATCGACTTCGTCGAGGCGTCGCGACTCTTCGACGACCCGGCCTTCGACGGGCCACCGCTCAAGGTGGTCAGGGACTGGATCGACGAGCAAGGCGGGGTGGTGGACTCCGAGGATCTGACACCTTCACCTGAGGCCGGGCCGGATGCGGACGCCGAGTCGGCCGCGGAACCCGAGGCGGAGTACGCACGGCAGGACGGCGGTGTGTTCGGCACCGATGGCGACCCCGCGGCAGGGGCGCAGGACGGCGACATCACCGACGACGAGGAGATCGAGAGGATTCTCTCTCGCTCCAGGGACCGGTACACGGTCAAGGATGTCGACGTCTACAAGGTGGGTGAGCTGCGGTACATCCTCAAGGACGACGGCAGGCGACTCCAGCTGGTGACCGTGCAGCAGTGGGTACACGACCGCGTTTTGGAACTGGACCTCGATCCGGCCCAGCTGCGCACGCAGTGGGCGCAGGCGAAGAGCCGCGCCGCTCTGATGGAGGCGCTGAAGTCCGCGCAGATCGACGCCGAGCGCCTACCCGAGGAGTTGGGCAGGCGCGAGGTGGACCCCGTGGACCTGCTGGTGTCCGTCGCCTGGGAGGGGCTGGCCGTCGTGAGTCGGGACGAACGGCTGACGTGGTTCCGCCGGGAGCACGCGGAATTCCTGGACTCCTTCGGGCCCCGAGCCAAGGAGGTGCTCGAAGCGATGCTCCTGAAGTTCGAGGAGTCGGGCTCGCCGCAGCTGAAAGTGGAGACGCTCAGGGTGCCGCCGTTCACCGAGATGGGACGGGTGGCGGAGCTGACCAGCCGGTTCGGGGAGCCAGGTAAGGCACATCAGGCCATCGACGATCTGGCGGCCCGGCTACTCACCGCGGTCTGACTTGCGCGAGGCGTAGAAATACAAGATGGCTTTACTTTGATGTTAGAATGGCACATTGAAGTAAAGCCAGCTTTGTGTTTTCAGCACTGCTACGCTGAGGAGGTGCTCAGAGATCGTACGGATACCCGCGCCGCGCTCTGGCGGATCGCTGCCGGGCAGCGGGGGTACTTCACCGCCGCTCAAGCCCGGACGGCGGGATACTCATACCAAGCCCAGCGCTACCACGCGCAGCACGGCAACTGGCTTGCCGTCGACCGGGCCATCTACCGCTTCCGCGAGTTTGCGGACCTGCCGAGCGATGGCGATGAGCAGTTCGTCCGCTGGTCGCTGTGGAGCAAGGGTCGTGCGGTGGTTTCCCACACCAGCGCCCTTGCGGCTCATGACCTGGGAGTGGCCAACCCCTCACGCATCCATCTCACCGTGCCGCACGGCTTCCGCCAGAGCACGGACACCGCAATCCTGCACCACGCCGAACTCGGCGACGGAGACAGCGAGGGGCGTACCGGGTACCGGGTGACGACACCGCTGAGGGCGCTGGCGGAGAGTGCGGCTGACGGGGCGGACCAGGACGTGCTCGAATCCGCGGTGTCCGAGGCCCTGGAGCGCGGCGTGATCACCCGCCGGAAGCTGATGCACGCAGCCCAACTGTGCGGACCGCGGTCCGAACTGGGAATCGAGCGCGCACTCGGGGCGCTGTCGTGACCGGCCGATACCGGGACGCCGCCGATCTGCGGCGGGCGCTGGAGGTGCGACTCAAGCAGGAGGCCGCCGAGACAGGAACGGACCTGGCTCGTCGCCGGCGGCTGGTCGTCTTCGACCGCCTCGCGGCCCGGCTGGCCGAGGACCGCACCAGCGGCTGGGTACTGAAGGGTGGAGCCGCTATGGAGTTCCGTTTCACCGGACGCGCGCGCACCACCAAGGACCTGGACCTGGCCGTACGGCCTGAGCCGGTCAGCGGGGGTCTTGACGGGGATGCGGTCCGTGACCTGCTCATCGAAGCTCTGGACCTCGACCTGGACGCCGACGGGTTTCGTTTCCGTGTCGCCGCGCCAGTGGCCCTCAAAGCGGATGTCGCGGGACGGGGCGGGTGGCGCTTCTCCGTCGAGGCGCACCTGGCAGGGAGACTCTTCGCCGGTGTCAGGGTGGACGTGGTCGACCGTGGCGAGGAGATCACACTCACGGAGCGCCTGCGACTCCCCAACACACTGGAGTTCGCCGGGGCACCAGCCCGTGCGATCGAGGCAGTCGACCGGCGTCAGCACTTCGCGGAGAAACTCCACGCGCTCACACGCGACTACGGGGATCGGCCCAACACCCGAGTCAAGGACCTAGTGGACCTCGTACTCCTGATCGAGAGCGGGCTCTCCGGCGACGTGGACCTGCTGAAGGCCGTGCGACACGTGTTCGCGGTGCGGGCCACGCACGGGGTTCCCTTCGTCCTTCCTGATCCACCTCCGCGGTGGCGGGACGACTATCCGGAGATCGCCGGGGAACTGACGACCCATATTCCACCGACCCTTGACGCCGCGATGGCCCTGGTCCGCGAGATATGGACCCGCACGCTGGCCAAGGGCTCTGCCAAGGATGACGAAGACATCGCATTTCCGGGACGGAACGAGCAGAAGGATCGACTGAACTGACATGGCAGCGACCAGAAGGAAAGCGGCAGAGAAGGCACCCGTCACCACTCAGGGTCGCCTTGCGTCCCTGATCAAGTCCGCGCGCGACACCATGCGCAAGGACGCCGGCATGAACGGCGACCTGGACCGGTTGCCGCAGCTGTCCTGGCTCCTGTTCCTCAAGGCGTTCGAGGAGCGCGTCGAGGAGGAGGGCGAGGCGCTGGACCCGGGCGGATACCGCCGGGCGATCGAAAAGCCCTACCGCTGGACGGACTGGGCGACGGACGAGGACCTCAGCGGCAACGAGCTGAAGACCTTCGTCAACGACGACCTCATCCCCTACCTGGCGGGCCTGGACAAGGAGGCCGACCGGGGAGCAGAGGACCCGCGCAACGTCATCTCGCTGATCTTCAAGGATGTCGTCAATCGCATGCAGTCGGGCACGCTGCTGCGCGACCTCGTGAACATCGTCAACAAAATCCACTTCGTCTCGCACGACGACATCCACACCATGGCGTTCGTCTACGAGTCAATCCTGCGGGAGATGCGGGACGCTGCCGGCGACTCCGGCGAGTTCTACACTCCGCGCCCCGTCAACCGCTTCATGGTGCGGCAGTCGTTCCTCGAACTCGGCGAGACGATCCTCGACCCGGCCTGTGGGACCGGCGGATTCCTGGTGCAGGCCCACGAGGAACTGGAGGGGAGGGTCAAGACCGAGACACAGCAGCGTGAGCTCCACGCGAACCTTAAGGGCATCGAGAAGAAGCCGCTGCCGTATCTGCTGGCCTCGATGAACCTGCTCCTCCACGGCGTGCACGCCCCTCGCCTCCGCCGGGAGAACTCGCTTCTCACCATGCGGAACTCTCAGGCGGCGGACAAGGTGGATGTGGTCCTCACCAATCCGCCGTTCGGCGGGGAGGAGGAGTCGTCGGTGGTCACGGCCTTTCCGTCCGCATTCCAGACGCAGGAGACGGCTTGGCTCTTCCTGTACTCGATCTTGGACCAGCTGAAGCTGGGTGGCCGCTGTGCGATCGTCCTGCCGAACGGTTCACTCTTCGCCTCCGGTGAGAGCTCGATCGGCGCGAAAATCAAGAAGAAGCTGATGAAGGAGTGCAACCTGCACACCGTAGTCCGGCTCCCACAGGGCGTTTTCGCGCCGTACACGCAGATCCCGTCCAACATCCTCTTCTTCGAGAAGACCGGCCCTACTCGGGACGTCTGGTTCTACGAGATCCCCCTCCCGGAGGGGCGCCGCAGCTACACCAAGACGAAGCCGCAACGGCTTGAGGAGTACGACGACTGCGTGGCCTGGTGGGGCGGCAAGACGCGCGAGGGCCGCGAGGCGGGGGAGCGCGCGTGGTCAGTCTCGGCCGCGGAGATCATCGCGGACGGGTATCACCTAGACCGCACGAACCCGCACATCGGCGACGAGCTAGCTCATCGCACGCCGGAGGAGCTGGTGGACGAGCTCGCGAAGACGGAGGAAGAGATCCTCGGATTGCTGAAGGATCTTCGGTCAAACCTGGGGGCGGCGGGGTGAACCAGGTTGTGCGAGTTGGTGACGTGTTGCGGATGGATCGGGAACTCGTCGATATTCAGCCCGAGCAAGAATACCGAGCCTTCGGGATGAGGTCGTTCGGGCGCGGCACAATCCGGTACGCGCCAACGATTGGGAGTCGCCTGACCAAACTCCCGCACTTCAACTTCAAGTCCACAGCGCTCGTTCTGAGCAACATCAAGGCTTGGGAAGGCGCTGTCGGGGTTACAGATGAAGAGGACGCTAATTGCGTCGCCTCCAGTCGATTCCTTTTCTACGTACCAAAGGGGGAGGAGGTGGATGTCCGATACATGCGCTATTTTTTCCTTACAAGGGAAGGCCTAGCGGAGATCGGTAAGGCGTCACGTGGGTCAGCCGACAGAAATCGAACCCTGAGCATCAGAGCATTCGAACAGATCAAAATTTCACTCCCTCATCCCATCGAGCAACGTCGCATCGCCGACAAGCTCGACGCGGCGATGGGCAGTATTACCCGTGTGGCGCAGCTGAAGAAGGAGTCGGGCTCGCTCGTGCAACAGCACGCGGATTCGCTCCTCCGTTCTGTGGACCAGGTTGCGACCCTTGGCTCCGCTCTACGCGTCGACCAGGACTTTGTCGGTGTCTCGTCAGACGAGAAGTACGCCGTCACCGGCATCTACAGCTTCGGTAAGGGGCTCATCAAGCGTCCCGTCATTCAGGGCTCCGAGACCGCGTATCCGCGATTCGCGCGCCTGCGTAAGGGCCAAGTCGTGATGAGCAAGCTGAACGCATGGGAAGGCGCGCTGGCTGTCGTCGACGAGCGCTTCTCGGGTACTTTCGTCTCGCCCGAGTACCCGGTCTTCAGCCTGAATACCGAGGCAGCGGACCCCGAGTACATCGGACACCTCCTCGCGTGGCCGGATCTGTGGTCAAGGCTGACACCTCGCGGCTCAATGGTGCGGCGTAAGCGCACTACCCCGGCAACCCTGCTCACCACGGAGGTTCCCCTCCCGTCACTACCGGAACAGCGCCGCATCGCGGAGCGTCTCACCCTGGCCCGGGGGGTCGCCCAGTTCGGCGCCCGGCAGGTCGCCGACCTGGAGACGCTGCGTAAGGGACTGCTCGTCGCCGCCTTCTCCGGACGCCTGTAGTCGGGTTAATCGGACGGGACCCGCCGCCATCCCGAATCCGTGACCACCACGTGGTCGAGGAACCGCAGGCCGACCGTCTCCGCCCCCGCCATAAGGCGGGAAGTCGTGAGGCGGTCGGCGTCGCTCGGCGTCAGGCGGCCGGAGGGGTGGTTGTGGGCGACGCCGAACGCGGCACCGCCGAGGGCGAGAACACGCGCCAGGGTGTCGCGAACCGGGACGAGAGTGCGGTCGGACGCTCCGTCTGTGAGGACGGAGGCGCGGAGGACCGCGCCCGTCCCGTCGCACGTCACCAGGACAGCTCGCTCGTGACGCAAGCCACGGAGAAGGGGGCTCGCGACAGCCGCCAGGTCGGCGGAGCCGGAAACCCGCCGCAGGCCGGGAGCCTGCTGCACCGCCGCCCGCCGTCCCAACTGGAACGCTGCCGCGATCCGCGCCGCTTTCGCCGGGCCCACACCCGGCAGACCGGCGGCGAGCTCATCGGCAGGGACGCGCGAGAGCGCGTGCAGCCCACCGTGTCGGGCGATCAACCGTCCCGCCAGCTCCACAGCGTCCTGGCCAGCCAGGCCAGCCCCCAGCAGCAGTGCGAGAAGCTCCCGGTCGGACAGCGCCTCCGCACCCCGGTCGAGCAGCCGTTCTCGTGGCCGATCCTGCGCCGGGACCTCCCTCATGCGCATGCCGATCAGGCCCGGCTCAGTCGACCGAGTCGCGGTCGAACGGCTCCGCGTCGTCAGGTACGGGGTCGGGCTCCTCGGACTCCTCGGCGCCCATCGACGTGACGTCCGGCCTCGACCCATCGCTGCCCTCGGCCGCCGATCCGATCAGGTTGATCAGACGCGCGTGCAGGGTCCGCGAGCGAGCTTTCAGGAAGCCCTCGTAGTCATCTCGCAGAGCAGCCTGGTAGGCGTCCTCCTCGACGAGACAGGTCCGCAGCCGAGCTCTCAGAGTGTCCTCGCCGTGCCAGTCGATCAAGTCCTTGAGATACACGGAGGGCGGAGAGTCGGAGACGTTGTTGTTGGTGATCGCGCTCAACATGATCAGGTTTCCGCACACGTTCGCCCGAGCCGCGCTCACTCCGCGTCGCCTCAAAAAGGCGCGTGGGAAGAAGTGGTGGAACTGCTTGTCGTTCTGCCCGGCCAGCGCCTTATCGGTGTCGATGGCTTGACCGGTGTTGAGGTCCACCGGCTTCTCGTACGACATCAGCAAGACGTGCAGCTTGGTTGGCGCGTTGGCGCGTGAGAACTGCGTCCGCTGCCAGAGCACGTCGCGCGGCAGGGCTGCCCCGGTCTCGATCTCCGTCGCCTGGCCGGCGGCGAAGGCGCTCACCGCGTCGAGGTCGGCCGTCATCTGAGACTCGCGCCAGCCCTTGAAGTACTCGCTGCTCGCCGTCAGCCAGAACCACCGGCCGATCGCCGCGTATTGATCGGCGGACGGCTTGGGGAGCTGCCGGAACAACTCCACCAGGACCGCGAACTGGTTGTAGTACGGCAGAGCCTCGGCGCGAGGGGTCCGGACCTGAGTGAAGAGGAAGTCGACCGCTCGAGCGGCCGCTTTACCGGCCTCGCTCACCGCGTCCTGCAACTCCGCACGGTCGAGACGCCGCAGGTCCTGGATGGACTTGGTGGAGAACCCCAAGCCAGCGGCTGCGGAGATCGTGCGGAGCATCGTCTTGGTGTCGACCCGGCCGTACCGCTTCCGGTCGAGGACCTGCAGCAGCCGTTCGATCTCCTCCTTGAGGTCGAAGTCGCTCGACCAGGTCCCGGCGCGCACAAGATCGACGATGTCCATCCTCGTGCCCGTGCTGTTGATCCGCTCGAAGATGCGGGCCGAGTCCTCCTCGGTGACCTCGAGCATGGTCACGACCGGTACCTGGTATCCGCGGAACTGATCGCTCAGTGCCTGGGCGCGCCGCACGTGCTCGTCCGTCGGTTTATCCCTCAACACCCACGCCATCATCGAGCCCGCCGAGTCCAGGTCACGCACGGGAATGACGTGCGCACCGACCGGGGTCTCCTCCGTGAGGTACAGGAACTCCTCACTGGCCAGGTCGAATCCGATCCTCCACCGTGCCCCCTCACCGTGCATCGCGCCCACGAGACTGGCCAGCCGCTGCTGTCCATCGATGACGTACTGCACCGGAGCCCCGGATACCTGCGGAACGGCGGTCAACCCAGCAATCTCGTGACCGCTAGCCAGCCTCCGGTCGGACGTACGCCACATCAGCAGACTGCCGATGGGATAGTTCCGGCGGACCGAGTCCAGAAGATAGAGCACTTGTTCTGGCTCCCAGACGAACGCCCGCTGGTACTTCGGCAGAACGATCTCTCCGGACAGCACGCGGTGCGCGAGCGTCGCGATCGGCGAAATCGTCGGCTCGGGCGCTGTGACGCGCCCGGAGCCCCGAGATGACCCCATTCTTCCGCCCCTCCACTGCTGTGCCTGCTCGCCTGTGCAGCTGTCGAGACGAGTCTAGAAGTCAGCGCTGACAATCCGCCGACCACGTCGGTGGAACGCCGCGCAGGGACGCAGTCCCCCTGCGTGCCAGCTTGCCTCACAGACACCCAGCACGATCCCAGCACAGTAGAGGTGAGCAGGGGTGATGACAGGTGACGAGGGGTCAGCTATCCCAGCACCATCCCAGCGCGGGAAAAAGCTAGGGGCCCGACTCGAAAGGGTCGGACCCCTTTTGACCTGCATGTTTGCCAGATCAGCGACGTGGTGGTATATCGCCCACTACACGTTGAAGCGGAAATTAGTACGGAGCTCCCACCTGCGGTGACTGAGTCCTGACGGGGGTCATCCCAGCACGATCCCAGCACGGGAGCTCTATCCCAATCTAGGCTCGGCGACAGGACCCGCCGCATCTCCCCGGAGAGTGCCCCGCCGACCGGCTCGCGCTCCACCTGCCCCACCCCGTCCTCCTCCCTCACCGCGCTCAGAGCATCGTGCCACCACCGTCAGGCCGAACAAGTAGGCGTCCTGCGCGGCGAGGGCGATCACCTCGCGAAAACAGCTACCTCGGCCGCTCCACCTGGTCCAGGCAGCCACAGACCTGGGCTCTGGGCTACTCCCAAAGGCCTCACGCCGCGGGTGACGAACCATTAAACTCCGCCCTATTACCCGTGAACTTCCGAGGTACTTGACGACCCGTGGGGACGACATGGAATTGACGATCCAAACCGACGACGGTGCGGGCACCGATCTCTACCGCTGGCTGCTAGAGGACCCCGAAGCGGCCGCTTACGCATCTGGGGTCACCCCTGCGGCCATGAATCCGGCCGGCGGCGAGATGGGGATCGGCTTCGACGTCCTCAATCTGGTGATCCCCAACGTTATCGCCCTCAGCAGTCTCGTCACCTCGATCGCGACCTACCGTCTCCAAACCCAGCAGAGCACGGGTACGGCGCCTAGCGTGAGCGTCAGCCACATAGGTATAAGGGTCGTCGTGGTGGGAGACGGTAACGAGGCGGTGGCGCAACTCACACAAGCGGTCGGATCCTCACAGGCGTCCTCCGGGGTGACTCCCACCACCCCGTGATGCCTCCACGGCTGCCCGACCCGAGGGCCTCTCGCGCCGTGCTTGTCGGTGTGTCCCGATACTCGGCGATGCCTGAGGACAGACAGCTGCCCGCGGTGCAGAACAATCTCGGGCGGTTGGCGACGCTCCTCGGCGAACCGAGGATCTGGGGCTTGCCTCCCGAACACTGCGTGGTCCTGCACCAGCCCGATGAAGCCGATGCCGTGATCAGCGCTCTGCAGACGGCAGCCCGGGAAGCGACGGAGTCGCTGCTCTTTTATTACGCCGGCCACGGGCTCACCGACCCCCTCATCGACGACGAACTACACCTGGCCTTGCCGAACAGCCGCGAGCCGGCGGGCATCCATCTCGCCCTGCGCTACCAGAACGTACGGGCCGAACTGCTGCGCGCCACGGCGGTACCGCAGAAGGTGGTGATCCTCGACTGCTGCTGGAGCGGCAAGGCCCTAAAGGGCGGCACCATGGGCGCGGACGATCTCGCGGCTGTCGCGGCCATCAAGGGCACCGCTGTGCTCACCGCCTGTGCGTCCACCGCCAAGGCCCTCTCCCCTGCCGGTGAGGACTGCACCGCGTTCACCGGGGCCCTAACGCAGATCCTGTACGAGGGAATTCGCGGGGGGCCTCGCGAACTCGACGTCGCAACCCTCTTCCGAAGCCTGGACAGTCGGCTCGGCAGCGAAAACCGCCCCCGCCCACAGCTCGCCACCACGGGATCCGGATCGGGCCTCATGCTGGCGAAGAACATCTGGCAGGAGCCCGCCCGATCAGCGGAGTCACGGGAAGTCGGGGCACCGCCCGTACCGGATGTCGTAGGGCCGCTGGTGCCGGTCGATCAGCACGCGCGCCGACGCATTCAGGAACTGCTGCGAACTGGCCGCTACGAGGCAGCCCAGGAGTTGCGGCTACGTCTTGCCGTGGCCGGGGACACCATCGCGCTCCGGGACGTGGTGGCTCAACTCCGGCGCAAGGGGAACTATCGGTCCGCTGCCCAGCTGGAACGGGCTGTCCCCGGCGGCGAGGCGGCACAGCTGGTACTTCGGCGGCTGCGAGACGGCAGCCTTCGGGAGCTCTGAGCCGCTTCGGGCACAGCTCTCCCTCGCGATGTCACGACCGGCCCAACGCAGACATCCGGATATAGTGTGCAAACTCCCGGGAGAACAGGGCGGCTGACCCCGTCGACGACGCTACGACACCCATCTGCTTCAGCCGACTCAGCTCCAAGGACGCAGGCTCGGCGGCAGCGCCGACGGCAAGCCTCTTCAGTAGTGCTGTGGCGCGCCCTTCGCTGTCCGCCTCGATATTCTGCCGCAGCTGGGCGAACTGCATATCAAAGGTGGGGGCCTCGTACTCGTACGCCGCCTCCACATCCAGCTCGCCCGTGGCCTGGTGGTTGTCTACGATCCGGTTGCAGAGAAGTTCCATCAGGAAAGGGTGGAGCCCGGTGCGGGCGATGATGTCCGCACGTACGGAGGCCAGTCCGATGCCGACGCCCGCAGCGCGAGCCAGTATCAGATCCGCTTCTTCATCGGTGAACATACCGACATAGCGGCGAGTCGCCAACACACCGCCTAGGATTGACCCCCCTGCGGCATCGACTTCAATGGATTCGATGTCCCGTCGGGAAATGGTGATCAACCCCATGGAGAACGCCGGATCACTCGCCAGATTACGCAACAGCTGAAACTCCGCCAGCCGCGTGAACGTTGTCGAAGCCCGGTCGAACTCGTCCAGCACTGCAAGGACGTAGTACCCGCTTTTGCATAGGGTCTTGAAGAAGTCACGTAGTGCTTCCCGCAGATCACCCCAACCCCCATCCTGTTGGACTGCGGCGTTGATCGCATCCAGTGCGTCCGGCGGACCCATCTCTCGACGCTCGCCGCGCTCACCGAACTCCTCCATCACCTGCCGGGCCATCGACCGGAACAAGTCCGGCCCGGAATCGTGTGTGCCGACATCGAGCCACACGGTGATCAGGTCGATTCGACGCGCGGAGGACGTCTGCAGCGCCCGCCGCACCAGGCTCGTCTTGCCGGTGCGGTGATATCCGAGCACGCGTGCGTTCGACGGACGACCAGGCTCCTGCCAGGCGTTCTGTACCAGGCGCACCAGACTGCCTCGGCCGACGAAACGGTCGCCCTCGGCCACCCTGCCGACCTGGCGATACGGATTGGCCGGGAAGGGGGCCTCGCCGTCCGCGGGTGCCGTCATGAGGCGCCTGCCTTCGAGCTAGATCCAAGGTACTTGAGCAGCCATTCCTGGTAAAGACGGACCACTATCTGGTAGGCCCCGGACTCACGGCGTACCACGTCGCGCAGGACGAGGTCGTCGAGCAGCTCCTCAAGTTGCTCACCCCGGTGTTCCTCCCGGATCGCTGCCAACGTGGCTGGCTGGTTGCGAGACGCGCGGGCAACGGCGAGCAGGACTGGCTGATATTGCTCGCTTGTGAAAGCGTCCGGGTCGGTATAGCCGGGTGACTCGAGATTGTCGAAGTCCTCCCGCGTAAGCCTGCCGAGGAAATCGTCACGGACCCTTTCGACATCCGCCTCCGTCACCACCGGCGCCCGCTCGGAATTCATGTACTCAACTAGGTGCGAGCAGAATCGCTGGATGTAGAAGGCGCTTCCACCGGTCAGCTCGATGATCTGACCGACTGCGTGTTCGCGGTACCTGCTGGTGGTCCGGTCCCCCTCCTCAATGCGGATCGGGTTCTCGATCAGGGCGCGCGCGTCGGGCTCGGCAAGGTATGTCACCCGTTCCTTCTGGAACACCCCGAAGACGTTGGGATCTTGCTGAATCAACCGGTCAAGGGCATCCTGGCCGACAATCACCAAGTGGAAGAGTCGCCTCTCGATGAGGGCCTTAAACGCCTGCATGAAGGACGGTGAAAGCAGTCCCATCCTGATCCACCGGTCGATGTACTGGAACTCGTCGACCAGCACGATCAGCGGTGGTGGAGTGCCCTTAATCCCCTCACGGTGGCGCTCGAAGTACTTGGCGCAGTCATGCACCGGCTCTTCGCTGGTGAGGAACTCCTTGCGGGTTAGTCCCTCGGGAATCAACAGCGCCGAAGCACCGAGCGGCTCGTCAAGCCGTGTCAGTGCTTCGTGGGCACCCTCCAGGATGCGCCACATCAGCAGAGCCAGCAAGCGGGTTCCAGTCAGGTCGCCGGACTCCGGGGAGAGGTCTCCGATGTTTCCCACGTTAACGATCGGCAGGCCGTCCTCTCTCAGCCGCTGCGCCAGATGATGGGCAATGGAAGACTTTCCGGCCCGCTTC
This sequence comes from Streptomyces sp. SID13666, assembly GCF_010548325.1. Classification (NCBI taxonomy): domain Bacteria; kingdom Bacillati; phylum Actinomycetota; class Actinomycetes; order Kitasatosporales; family Streptomycetaceae; genus Streptomyces; species Streptomyces sp. SID13666. Next base: position 205,942 of record NZ_JAAGLX010000008.1, read on the forward strand.
TGGCCGTAGATGGCCACTCCCACGCCGGGTGAGGAGACTTCCCGCAGACCGGTGCGGATCCGCTCGATCAGTTCGTCCCTGCCGAAGAACATTTTCGGATCGAACACCGGACGTCCCGTGGCACCGTCCTGGAACGGGTTGAAGATAGGCTCGAACTCCTCCTCGCGCGCCAGCCGGACCGGCAGCGTGGCCTCGAACGTCGCGTAGACAGCGCTGGAGCGCCGCTTGTACCGAAGCGTCACCGGCAGGGAGAAGGCACCCGCGGCGAAGCCCTTGTCGGTGACACGCAGTTTGACCTGCTCGATCCGGTGGTCGCCGCCGCGCACGGCCGTCGGAAGCTGCACCTTCGGCTCCGCGATGGAGAACAGATCGACGTCTGTCCCCACGGTCAGCTCCGGGGACTCCAGCGGCGCCATCCCGAGAGTGTTCGCCACCTTGATCTGGACCGTGACCACACCGTTCTGGCCTCCGCTGCTCTCCTCCAGCGCCAAGCTCAGTTCGGGCTGGGGCGGCTGCGTGACGAGCAAATTCTGCTGGGTCTCGGCGACGAGTGCCCGGATGCGCGCCGCGACGGGCTCGACGAGCCCGACAGCGAGGCTGGTCGGACCGCGTCGAATATCCGCGCTGAGCGCACGGGCCTTCTGGTCGGCGAGCCGCAGGCAGCTCTCTCGCTCTTCGAAAGAGCGCTCGTTGATGAACCTCCGGAGCTCGAACAGGGCCTCCTCGATCCGTCCGAGGGCCTCGCTCAGGGACGGTGAAGTCAGCGTGTCCCGGTCGCGAAGCCGGACTAGCGCCGACTCCAGATCGTTCTCCGACATCGACAGTTGCTGCAGTTCAACCAGGCTGTGCTCCAGCCTTCGGCGGTCGCGCGTCCACTTGTCGCTCACCTGCTGCCATGCCTCACGCACCGCATGCTGGTCCGGCCGGGTCCGTTCAGGGCCCTCGGCGAGGCGAAGATATTTGGCCGCCGCAACGAGCAATTCGGGCTTCGAGCACATGGCGTCCAGAACCAAATCCCGGGCCACACTGGTATCCGCGAAGAGAGGAAGGATCAGCGAGAATATTACCTTGGGACCATCTTGGCGGATCCCGTCCCAGAGCACCCGGGCTACTTCGTCCCGCAAGGAGGCACCTTCGTCCCGGTCCCGGTGCCGGGTTGGTTTGGCGCGGCGGCCGTTCGGTGAGCGAAGGTAACCAATCAGCGCCGATCTGACGTCCGGGGTAAGCTCACCGTCGTCCCGCTCGTCCGCTACGGCCAGTGCGGCGCAGTAGAGATCCTGGGCCGACTCATACTCCTGCTGGTCGAGGACGATGCCGGCCAGCGTGGTCAGCCCCAGGTACAGATACCGCTGCGCTCCTTCCTCGCCCACTTCCTTCGCGAGCACTGCAGCCGAGATGTACGCTTGAGCGCTGTTTACGGGCTGCTTGCCGCTCATCTGACGGGCCGTCTCCGCGATGACGTTCAGGTCGCTCCTAGTGACCGGGCGCTGCGTGCGTTCCCGTTCCTCCTTCGTCCGCGCGGCGAGCTCCGAATAATTTTGCATCACGAACGTGACGAGCGGTGGGGTCGAGTCGACGAACCGCGGGACCTCCTCCAACAGTCGCTCCACCCAGCCGGGATCGGTGTTAGCGCCTCCGCTCTCTCGCAAGGCATCGATCTGATGCAGGATCCGGACGGATCGGTCGTCCACATGATGACCAATCAATTTCTCGGCTTCCTCCAGGCCCTCCGGGGCGCCGCGCCGGACGAGTGCCAGTGCCATACCGCGCTGCGCGTTCTGGTTGTCCGGGGACATTTGAAGCAACATGTGCCATTCGCTCGTGGAATCCTGACCGTAGGCAAGTTTCACGAATGCGATCTGGTGGCAGAGGTGATAGCGCCTACTGCTGGTGAGGTCGACCCTCTGGAATTGGCGGTCAAGCACCTCAAGCGCCTCCGCATAACGCTTGGCGCCTACATAGAAGTCGCTAAGGATATTGTCGAGAACGTGGCCGGGCTCGATCATGCCCTGGCATTCCTGCTCAATGACACGAAGTGCGGCTTCGGCGCCGTCCACGCGGCGGGTCAGCCAGGCCAGGTCCTTCGCGGCGCTCTCCCGCTTCACGTTCTGCTTGATCGCTTGGCGGTAGGCGGCCTTCGCCGCTTCCAGGTTCTTCTCGCGGTGTTCCAGGTACTTGGCGCGCTGGTAGGGGTTCTCCCAGCGCCCCTGCCCCCCGGATCGCACGGTCGTCGGCTCGGTTCTGGCCCGTATATCGCCAGCCAGGGGCCGCGGTTTGTTTCTCGGCACGGGTTTCGGAGGGACCACACGGCGGGCGGCAAGAGCCGGTACTGCACCTGGTGGTCTGGGAGCCGGTACCGACGCCGGTGAGGCATTGCCGAGCGCGGCGCGCACCGTCTCGCACGCGGCCTCGTTGTGCGCGGGGGAGTTGATGAGTTCACCCAACTGCCCTCGGTCGCCACACGCATCGAGCAAGCCGAGCAGGGCTTGCCAGACCTCGGGATCGTCGGCGGGAACCACCTCGTAAAAGTACCGAAGTAGTGCGAACTTGGCGGTGTCCGCATCGTCCTGATGTGCGGCGCTGACAGCCATCAGCCGCCGCGCCTGCACATCGTCCGCCTCCGCCTGGATGAGGAAGTGGTGTGCCGACCCGGCATCACCCTTGAGAAGTGCCAGAGCGCCAACCAGACGGGTGACTTCGGGGTTGCCCCTCTCAATGTTCCAGAGGTATCTAGCTTTCGTGTACAACTGGGCAACTCGACCGAAGCGCGGATCGAGTTCACCGATCTTCTCGGCGTTGAGGTACGAGTTCCGGATCCGCTCCAGCTCCTTGCGGTTCTCCGGCCTGACGTAGACCTGCATGTCGACCGGCCCGACAGGCAGTTGGGCAATGACGGCGAGCGCCTCGGCGAGCGACGCCGAATGGTCCCTGCTTAACTCCGCAGACGCAGCCAAGCGCGGTTCGTGCGCCCGCGAGGCGGGCGGAGTATCGACTGACGCAGCCACGGCCTGAGTCGGCGGCGCTTGCTCAGTAGGCGCCTGAACGCTGGACTCAGGGGCACTGACGGCAGCAAGGAGAGTCTGCACGACGGGCTTCGGCTTGATGAGTGCCACCATTTGTAGCGCCACCCCGATGGCCTGCCCGTCAGGCGTGCGCAGATTCAGGGCAGTGAGTTTCAGTCCCTCTAAAATACCCTCGAAGCGGTCGCCGGTGAGCAGTACGATCTCGATTGGGTCGCCGACCCGGGCCACCGATTGGATGTCATCCGCGTCCACGCCGATCCTCCTGTACCGGCCTGTCCAACCGTCGGCGAATGACCGGCCTACCCGCGACGGCGCCGGGGGAGGATGCGGCGATCGCACCGGCCCCCCGAAGAAAATCTTCACCGGCACGCAGCCACTGTAGTACGAGTCACATCGCACGGTTCGGTTCTCGGGCAACACTCTATTCGGCTAAACAGGACACCTGCCACGTGTTGAACCTGAGTCCCCGGCGCGGCGCGGCACTGCGATCTGCGAAAAGGCCGATTCCGGGCTGTCCGACCTAGCACGGTTGCCGATCTCAGCACGGACTGACCCGACACAGGGGTCAAGAGGTAGAGCAAGGGCTGACTCAAATTCATGGAGACCTTGTAGCTGTGCTGGTCACGGCGTTGTGCCGACCTCTATGGGCCACTACGAACGCATCAAAGCCCTGGTTGAGGGAGTGAACTCTCAAGTCCCCCAACAAACAGGGAGTTTCGAGGCGCCGACCTGCCAGCGTCTGTCTGGCCGCATCGCCCATGGGTCAACACCATGAGATTGCGGAGTTGAGAGACCGGCTGCGGACCTTACCCGTCCTGCGTGACCATTGTGAGCGCCGTCATCCGTGGGTGTCGGTACTGCTGGCTGGCGCCTGCGCGGTCTTGGCTGGTGCTCGTTTCCTACATCGCGATCGGCCAGCGGTCCCACAGCACGCCACAGGACGTCCTCGCCCGGCTCGGGGTCCGCGCCGCCGGCCCGCTCGGCATCCGCCGGGCGCCCAGCACCTCGATCGAGTCGCGAGGCGCGAACCAGGCGTCAAAGCCATCCGGTTGTTGCCGCTTCTCCGTCAGCCAGGAGTGCCGCGCGCGCATCCAGGACACTTGCTCCGGGCAGGGCACGCTCGACGATCGAGCTCGCCCGACAGCCTCGAGTTCGGCCAGAACGGCACGGACACTGTCCAGGGCGCGCTGGGCGGAGTGGTGGCGTGGGCTATTTCGCACCCCACGCAACCTGGCCGCCATGGGGGTGCGAGGGCATTCCGGTCCCTCGCTGCTGTGGATCTTCGTTCGCAGCTGGTCGGTTCCCGGGAGCCCGATGCCAGTGCATCGTGGCCAACAGCCGTGCACTGGACGAGACCGGGTCGTTCACCGCTGGTAGGTGTCGGCGAGATCACGACGGCGAGAACCATTCGGCCGCCAGAATCAACTCAGGCGCCCGGTCACACCATGCTGTCCCGTCGTCCTGTGCCATCGAAGGCACCACCCGGCCGAGCACAGACCCATGCGCCAGCACAGGGGCCTCACCGGCATCCCAGCACGATCCCAGCACAGTAGAGGTGAGCAGGGGTGATGACAGGTGACGAGGGGTCAGCCATCCCAGCACCATCCCAGCACGGGAAAAAGCCAGGGGCCCGACCCCGGAGAGTCGGACCCCTTCTGAGCTGCACGTTTGCTAGATCAGCGACGTGGTGGTATGTCACCCACTACACGTTGAAGCGGAACTACCCCACAACGCTCTGACCTGCGGGTATACGGGCGCATTCCAGCACCATCCCAGTACGGGACTCGTGACAACCTACAAGAAGACCCAAGGTCGACAACGCTACACAACAGCGTCGGCAACGTCTCGTCCTGCCGCCCACTCTCGACAGCGCACCGTCCATTCGCCGCACCCGTCCATTGACCTCAAGGTGACTCTGCGCCAAGGGCTCCGTACAGTGCCGCGTCGGCGTCGGTGGCGGGCGGGCCCGCCGCCCACCACTGGCCGCGCTCCTTCTGGTACGGGTACCAGCACCCGTCCGAGCCCCAGCGCAGCTCGACGTCCTCGCCGACCAGCTGCAGGCGGCCACGGGTCCGGCGCGGCCTGGGCGGTCCTGACCGGCCTGGACTCCGTACCTGCAGCAGCCGCTCGCGTGCCGCGGCCTCAGTCTCGGGCGGCGGTACGAGTGTGCCGTCCAGGGCGCTCAGCGCCGCCGGGCCGCCGTAGCGCCAGGCGACGCTCGCCCGGGCGAGCTGGGTGCGGGCCCGGTCCGAGCTGTTCAGGAGGCGGGAGACCACCGGCAGGTCGCCGTCGGCGGCAGCAGCCCGGCGCACGGTGTCGTGCCAGGGGTCGCCGTCCAGCATCAGAAGATCGGCCGCCTGCGTCTGCGCCGCCCCGGCAGCCGCCGTTGTATCGGTGACATCCCGCTGGTCAACCGCCCACACATAGACCGCCGAAGCACGCCGGGCGGCATCGACGGCCAGCAGGTGCAGCGCTTCCGGGGCGACGGACTCGCCTACGAGCAGCACCGGCGTCATCGCCGCGGCCCTCTCCTGGCCCACGACAGGAGCCGGGACGGGAACAAGGAGGGGCGCGGGCAGCACCGGCAGTACGGCAGGACCGTCCGCCGCGCGGGCCCGGGCCCGCGCGAACACCTCACCCGCCGGGACCCCACTGGGCCGCGCCGCCCGTACGGCCTCCTCGTCCGCCGCGGACTGCTCCCGCGCTCTGTGGCGTACCGAGATCTCGGTGGCTGCCTCGACAAGATCGCGTCCGCGCAGTACGAGCAGCGCCTCGGCGCGGGTGTCCAGGGCCCGCGCGAACGCGTACGACAGCGCGGCGGCGTGCTTGCACGGGTCGCCCCAGTCGGGACAGGAGCAGTGGTAGACGAACGCGTCCGGCGGTGGAACCAGATCCGTCTCCGCCCGCACCGCGGCATCGACCGCGTGTACGCCGAGCCGACCCTGGGCGAGTTCGAGCAGCAGCTCCCGACCGGCGGCGGTCCACTCCTCGAAGAGCTTGTCCCACTGCGCCTCGGACAGTTCGGGTACGTGGATCTCGCAGCGGTAGGGGGTACGGCGGCTGCCCTTGACGCGGGCGGCCACCGACCCCGGCCGCACCGTGATCTCGCCGACCGCCCCCTTGCGTGCGTAGGTGCGGGCGCGGGCCAGGCGGCTGTCGTGGCCCGCGGAGAATCCGTACCCGAACGACGAGGAAGGCGTCTGAAGGGAGTCGATCCACTCCTCGCCCCACCAGCTGCTCGCCAACTCCCGCTGCCCGCGCGCCAGTTGCGGCGCCGGGAGGGCGAGGGTACCGGTGCGGCGTCTCATCGGCGGCTCCTGTCGCCGTGGGCGGAGTGCAGGGAGACCAGATCGGCGAGTTCATCGTCGCTCAGGTCGGTGAGGGCGGCCTCGCCCTGCCCCCCGAGCACGGAGTCCGCCAAGTCACGCTTACTGCTGAGGAGTTGGGCAATCTGGTCCTCCACCGTACCCTCGGAGATCAGGCGGTGGACCTGGACGGGCTGGGTCTGGCCGATGCGGTACGCGCGGTCGGTGGCCTGATCTTCCACGGCCGGGTTCCACCACCGGTCGTAGTGGATGACGTGCCCGGCGCGGGTGAGATTGAGGCCGGTGCCCGCGGCCTTCAGGGAGAGCAGAAAGACCGGGGCCTCGCCGCGCTGAAAAGCGTCGACCATCTCCTCGCGCCGCTTCACCGGCGTACCGCCGTGCAGATAGAGGGAGTGGATGCCGCGCGCGGTCAGATGGTGTTCGAGGAGGCGGGCCATCCGCGTGTACTGGGTGAACAGCAGCACGGACGCGTCCTCGGCGACGATCACATCGAGGAGTTCGTCGAGGAGTTCCAGTTTGCCGCTGCGGCCGGTCAGCCGGGTCGCGTCGGGCTCCTTCAGATACTGGGCGGGGTGGTTGCAGATCTGCTTGAGCGCGGTGAGGAGTTTGAGTACGAGACCATGCCGGGCAATGCCCTTCGCCTCCTTGATCACGGCGAGCGACTCGCGTACCTGCGCCTCGTACAGCACGGTCTGCTCCCTGCTCAGCAGCACCCGCTCATCGGTCTCGGTCTTCGGCGGCAGCTCGGGCGCGATGCCCGGGTCGGCCTTGCGCCGGCGCAGCACAAAGGGGCGGATGAGCCGGCCGAGCCGCTCGGCCGCCGCACTGTCCTCCTCACCGGTCGCACCACCGCGCGCGGCACGCTCGGCGGCCCGCCCATAGCGCTGTCTGAAGGTTTTCAAGGAGCCGAGCAGCCCGGGGGTGCCCCAGTCCAGGAGCGCCCACAGTTCACTGAGGTTGTTCTCCACCGGGGTGCCCGACAGGGCCACGCGCGCCGAACTCGGCAGGGTGCGCAGCGCTTTCGCGGTGGCCCCCGCCGGGTTCTTCACGTGCTGCGCCTCGTCCGCGACGAGGAGCCCCCACGGCCCGGCTTCGGCGAGCGCCTGGGCGTCGCGGCGCATGGTTCCGTATGTGGTGAGGACGATCTCGCCCGGCTTGAGGCCGCCCAGATCGCGCCCCGGTCCATGGTGGCGGCGCCAGGGGGTGCCGGGCGCGAACCTGTCGATCTCCCGGCCCCAGTTGCCGAGCAGGGATGCCGGACAGACCACCAGAGCCGGCCTGCCCGCGGTCGCCGGATCCTCCTGGCGGCGCAGATGCAGGGCGATCGTGGTGATCGTCTTGCCCAGGCCCATGTCGTCGGCGAGGCAGGCGCCGAGCCCCAGCCTGGTCATCCGGTCCAGCCAGGCAAGTCCGCGCAGCTGATAGCCGCGCAGGGTGGCGTCCAGGGCGGCTGGAGCGGCCAGCTCGGCCGCTTCGGCCTGCTCGGGTGCGGCGAGCCTGTCGCGCAGCGCGGCCAGCCACCCTCCTGCCCGTACGGGAACGAGAACACCGTCGGGGTCCTCCACGCTGCCGGTGAGCGCGGCGCTCAGCGCGTCGAGTGCGCCCAGTTCCCGGCGGGCCCGGCGGGCCTTGCGCAGCAGATCCGCGTCCACCACTACCCACTGGTCGCGCAGCCGCACCAGGGGGCGGCGGGCCTGCGCGAGCCGGTCCAGCTCCTCTTGCGTCAGCGTGTGGTCGCCGACCGCGAACTCCCAGCGAAAGGAGAGAAGTTGCTCGGGCGAGAAGAACGCGGGAGCCTCGGTGTCCTGGTCGCGTTCGGCGGGCCCGTCGGGCTCGATCACCGCGCGGGCCGTCATCTCCCGTGCCAGCTCCTTGGGGAGGTGGACGGCCACCCCGGCGGCCGACAGCGAGGCCGCCCCGCCTGCCAGGAGTCCAATGAACTCCTGGTCGTCCAGGGCGAGTTCATCTGGAACCGGCAGCGAGAGGATCCGGTGCAGCGGCGGCCACGCAGCGGCGGCCCGGCGCAGAACGTCCTCCACCTGGACGCGGGTACGCGGACCAAAACCGCCGCTCTCGCCACTGAAGACGCCGGCCGCGTCCGCGAGGAGCAGCGGATCGGCGAGCGAGTGCACCTGCACAACGGCCCGCACTGATGCACCGGCCACCTCCAGAGCAGCGTCGTACGCGTCCTCGTCGTACGCGTCGCCCTCGTCGTCCGCATATTCACGCATCGCGCCGCCGGGCAGTTCGAGCCGCAGCGAGACGCGTACACCGGCATCCCGGCCGTCGGCCACCCGCGCGGCCCACGCCCGCAGCCCCGGCAGGTGCTGCGCATCCCGCGAGGCGAACGGCCGCATCCCCGCGGCCGCCGATGCGGCAGGGGTACGCGGCAGCAGATCCGCCACCGCGTCCATGAACTCCCTCAACCGGGCGTAAGGATCGGGGAGTTGCAGCGGCGTACGCGCACTCCCCTCCCCCGCGGACTCCAGCGGTACGGCGTACGCGGCGGGCGGCATGACCTCGGCCAGCGCCCGCACCCAGGTCGCGTCCGCCTCCGCATAAGGGCCAAGCCGCCAGGCATCATGGTCACCGGCGCTGAGCCCCGGCAGCAGCAGCCCACGCCCCGCCAGGTGCAGGGCGTACAGAGCAGCATGCCGCCAGACTGCCGCCGTCTCACCGCACGGCGCATCCGCCTCCACGTCCACGGACAAGACCCAGGGCAGCACCTCGGCCAACGGCCGCACCACCGCCGACACCGTACGCCGACGCGCACCACGCCCATGCGCGGTAACGATCTCCACGTCCTCGGCCGGCAAACCCGCGGGAAGCCGACCGCTTCCCGCGACATGAAAGGCGACGCGCCCACTGCGCGGCGGATCCGCCGGCAGAAAGACCGCCACACACTCGGACAACACCGCCCACTGATCCCCGGCGAACTCCGGGGAGGTAGCCCTTTCCCGACCCCCCGCGGGCTCAACAGCCGCATGAGCTACAGCAGCGGGGGGTACATCAACACGGGATACGGCGCCACGGGCCGACCTGCGCCCGACAGGCAGCCGAGGGGCAGGGATCTCACTCCCCGCCTCGTCGTAGTACTGCGTCCGAACCTCATGGCCGTCATCGTCATCCACGGTCACCACCCGAAATACGGTGGCCATGCGCCGATCCCTTCGCCTGTCGGCAGACGGTGGCCCACCCGGATCCACCCCGCCATCCCGGACGGGTAAGCCTACCGGGCCCGGTCGCTCCCCTTGACAATCGCCCAGAGGTGGCCCTCGAACACGACGATGTCGGGCTCGGCGCCCAGCACCGCCTCCCTGCGCGCCCCAACGAGACATCTGATCGAACCGGGTGCCCGGTCGCGCGATCTTGGCGGGGATGGGCAGCTTCTGGGCTTCTGGTACCGAAATCCGTACCGATGATGTACCTTTTTCAGTACCATAAGAGGATGGCCGGAACCAAAGGGGCAACAGCTGTGACGATCACCGGAACCGAGGCGCGGAGGGACTTCTTCCCCCTGCTGAAGAAGGTCAACGACGATCACGCGCCGGTGCGGATCGCCTCCAAGCAGGGAAACGCCGTCCTCATGGCGGAGTCCGACTACGAAGCGTGGACGGAGACCATGTACCTGCTCAGCAACGCGCGCACCGCCGCTGAGCTGATGGAGTCCGTTGCCGAACTGAACGCCGGACGCGGCACTGTGCGCGACCTGATCGACCCGGAGGCGGCGGAGTGAAGGTCATGTTCTCCACTCGTGCGTGGGAGCAGTACGCGCAGTGGGCCATGACCGACCGGCGCACCCTCAAACGCATCAACGTCCTGATCGCGGACATCCAGCGCAACCCGGATGACGGCAACGGCCTCGGGAAGCCGGAGATGCTGAAGGGCGCGCTCAAGGGCTGGTGCTCACGGCGCATCACCGAGGAACACCGCCTCGTGTACCGGGTGAGCGGTGACGTACTGGAGATCGCCCGCGTCTACGGCCACTACACCGACCGCTAGCCAGCGGGTCAGCCCCGGATCGCCTCACCGAGTCCACCTCAGCGCCGAAGCTCCCCGCGCCGCCGACCTTGAGCCCTTCCTCCATGGCTGGAGTCCGTTACGGACCCCGCTCGTACTGAACCCCGCCGCCGCTCACACCCACGCACTCTCACCGAGGCAGGGCAAAGCCGGACCTACCCCCGTGCCCTTCCCCAGCACGGGGGGCCTTCTCCCATCCCAGCACGATCCCAGCACGGTAGAGGTGAGCAGGGGTGATGACGGGTGACGAGGGGTCAGCCAACCCAGCACCATCCCAGCACGGGAAAAAACTAGGGGCCCGACTCCGAAGAGTCGGACCCCTTCCGACCTGCACGTTTGCCAGATCGGTGACGTGGTGGTAGGTCACCCATTACACATTGAAGCGGAACTCGACCACGTCGCCGTCCTGCATCACGTAATCCTTGCCCTCCATGCGGGCCTTGCCCTTGGCGCGGGCCTCGGGGATGGAGCCGCAGGCGACGAGGTCGTCGAAGGAGACGATCTCGGCCTTGATGAAGCCGCGCTGGAAGTCGGTGTGGATCACACCGGCCGCCTCGGGGGCCGTGGCGCCCTTCTTGATGGTCCAGGCGCGGGTTTCCTTGGGGCCGGCGGTGAGGTACGTCTGCAGGCCGAGGGTGTCGAAGCCGACGCGGCCGAGGACGGCCATGCCGGGCTCCTCCTGGCCCATGGACTGCAGGAGCTCGAGGGCCTCCTCGTCGTCGAGCTCGATCAGCTCGGCCTCGATCTTGGCGTTCAGGAAGATCGCCTCGGCGGGGGCGACGAGCGCGCGCTGCTCGTTCTTGAAGTCCTCGTCGGTCAGCTCGTCCTCGTCCACGTTGAAGACGTAGAGGAACGGCTTGACGGTGAGCAGGTGCAGCTCGTGGAGGAGGCGGCCCTGTTCGGTGCCGGCGTGGATGCCGGCGGCGTAGAGGGTGCGGCCCTCTTCGAGGATCTTCTGGGCGTCCAGGACCGCGGCCAGGACGGCGGCCTTCTCCTTCTGGAGGCGGGCCTCCTTGGTGAGGCGCGGGACGGCCTTCTCGACGGACTGCATGTCCGCGAGGATCAGCTCGGTGTTGATCGTCTCGATGTCGTCCTTGGGCGAGACCTTGCCGTCGACGTGCACGACGTTCTCGTCCTTGAAGGCCCGGATGACCTGGCAGATCGCATCCGACTCGCGGATGTTCGCCAGGAACTTGTTGCCCAGGCCCTCACCCTCGCTCGCACCGCGCACGATGCCCGCGATGTCGACGAAGTCGACCGTGGCGGGGAGCAGCTTCTGCGAGCCGAAGATCTTGGCGAGCTGGGCGAGGCGCGGGTCGGGGACGCCGACGACGCCCACGTTCGGCTCGATGGTGGCGAACGGGTAGTTGGCCGCCAGCACGTCGTTCTTGGTCAGGGCGTTGAAAAGGGTCGACTTGCCGACATTCGGCAGACCGACGATTCCGATCGTGAGCGACACGTGGCGACTTCCCGTAACGAGAGGAGCGAGGAGAGTGGAGTGGTCCAGGGACCGATCCACCAGTCTACGGGGCGAGCGCGGGCCCGACCCGTCGCCGTCGAACAGCAGGCCAAGGACCGGGCAAAGGCGTGTCCTGCCAGGGTATGACCGGGGTCATCCGCCTACTTTGAGTGGGTGGAGCAACACAGTGCGCGCACCGGCACCAGGAACGGCACCAAAAACGACACCGGGAACGGCAGCAGAGACGCCCAGGGCAGGCCCCGGCTGCCCAGGCCGGCCCGCCCCACGGGCACGGTGGGGGGTTCGGTGGTCTACCGGTCGGCACGTCGCGGGCCGCTGGCCTCGCTCGCGCCCACGATCACGGCGCTCGCCAGGGTGGTGCGACTGCCACAGGCCCAGCCGAAGCTCACCGGGCTGGGGACGGGGCTGCTGACCGTCGTGGTCACGGTGACCGGCGGCGCGCTGGACGCCCTGCTCTTCGACGGGCCCGGGGTCTTCTTCGGGCTGGTGTTCATCGCGGTGTGCGTCACAGCGGGGCTGTACGTCCGGCCGTACGACCTGGTGGCGGCGCCGATCGCCGCCCCCATCGCGTTCGCCACCGCCATCGCGCTGACCGGTGACGACAACGGCGGCGGCTTCGTCGGCCATCTGCTGGGCATGTTCACCGGTCTGGCCCTGCTGACCGGCTGGCTCTACACCGGCACGCTGCTGGCCGCCGGCATCGTCGGCGTCAGAGCTTTGCAGCGTTCATGGCGGCTCCGACGATCCCCGCGTTGTTCTGCAGACCAGCAGGGACGATCTCGGCGCTGATCCCCTCGATCAGCGGCAGGAACTTCTCCGCCTTGCGGCTCACCCCGCCGCCGATCACGAACAGCTCGGGCGAGAACAGCATCTCCACATGGGCGAGGTACTTCGTGAGCCGGTGCGCCCAGTGCTCCCAGCTGAGGTCGTCCTCCTCGCGGGCCTTGACCGACGCGCGCTTCTCCGCGTCATGGCCGTGCAGCTCCAGATGGCCCAGCTCGGTGTTGGGCAGCAGGTGCCCGTCGACGAAGACCGCGCTGCCGATGCCGGTGCCCAGCGTCAGCAGGATCACCGTCCCGCCGCGGCCCCGGCCGGCGCCGAAGGTCATCTCGGCCATGCCGGCCGCGTCCGCGTCGTTCAGGACGGCCACCGGCATGCCCAGCCGCTCCGAGATCAGGGCGCGGGCGTCCTTGCCGATCCAGTCGGAGTCGACATTGGCCGCGGTCCGGGTCACCCCGTCCACCACGACGCCGGGGAAGGTCACGCCGACCGGCCCCGACCAGCCGAAATGCTCCACGACCTGCTGGACGCCGTCGAGCACGGCGTCCGGGGTGGCCGGATGCGGGGTCGACACCTTGCAGCGCACTTCCGCCAGATCGCCGCGCTCCAGATCGACCGGAGCGCCCTTGATGCCTGTGCCACCGATGTCCACGCCGAACACGTTCATGACCTCCACGCTAAGCGTGAACCGTTCGGCTCACCCCTCGGCACGTGAGCCGTTCGGCTCACCCCTGGGCAGATGCCCCGGGGGCGGTCTCCGCACGCAGGTCACGCCGCAATTCCTTCGGCAGCGAGAAAACGATGCTCTCTTCCGCCGACCGGAGGATCTCCACATCGCCGAAGCCGCGCTCGGCCAGCCAGTCCAGCACACCCTCGACGAGGATCTCCGGGACGGAGGCGCCCGAGGTGACGCCGACCGTGGTCACGCCCTCCAGCCACGCCTCGTCGCACTCGTCGGCGAAGTCCACCAGGTACGAGGCCTTGGAACCGGCCTGCAGGGCGACCTCGACCAGCCGAACGGAGTTCGACGAGTTCTTGGAGCCGACGACGATGACCAGCTCCGCCTCCGCGCCGATCTGCTTCACCGCGACCTGGCGGTTCTGCGTGGCGTAGCAGATGTCGTCGCTCGGGGGGCTGATCAGGTTGGGGAAGCGCTCCTTGAGGGCGTCGACGGTCTCCATCGTCTCGTCGACGGAGAGCGTGGTCTGGGAGAGCCAGACGACCTTGCTCTCGTCGCGGACCTCGACGTTCGCCACGTCGGCGGGGCCGTCGACGAGCGTCATGCGCTCCGGGGCCTCGCCCATGGTGCCGACGACCTCTTCATGGCCCTCATGGCCGATCAGCAGGATGTCGTAGTCCTCGTTCGCGAACCGGACGGCTTCCTTGTGCACCTTGGTGACCAGGGGGCAGGTCGCGTCGATCGAGGCCAGGCTGCGCTGCGCGGCCTCCTCGTGGACGACGGGGGCGACGCCGTGCGCCGAGAAGATCACGATGGCGTTCTCGGGCACCTCCTCCGTCTCGTCGACGAAGATCGCGCCCTTCTTCTGCAGGGTCTGCACCACGTACTTGTTGTGCACGATCTCCTTGCGCACATAGATCGGCGCTCCGTACTGCTCCAGTGCCTTCTCGACGGTGATCACGGCGCGGTCCACGCCTGCGCAGTATCCGCGGGGGGCTGCGAGCAGGACGCGTCGGGCAGTCGTAGCAGTCATGTCAGCCATGGTACGGGGCAGCCGTCCGGTCCGAAGAAGGCCGCCCGGCGGCGCCGGGGGACGTGTCCGCCCGGCGCCGCTCCGTTCGTGGGCACGGCACCCTTCGCGCAAGCTGAGGGGCATGAGCGCACCGACCCCCGCTCCCCCGGACGACACGGCCCGCGCCGCCGAAGGCACCCTGCGGCGCAACCTCGGCTTCCGCGACCTCGTGGTCTACGGGATGCTCTTCATCGCCCCCATGGCACCCGTCGGCGTGTTCGGCGCGCTGGACGCCAGATCGCACGGGGCGGTCGCGCTGGTCTATGTGTTCGCGACGGTCGCGATGGCGTTCACCGCGTTCAGCTACGCGCAGATGGTGCGGGTCGTCCCGCAGGCCGGTTCGGTCTTCGCTTACGCGCGGGCCGGGCTCGGTGAGGGGCCCGGCTTCATCGCCGGCTGGATGGCGATGCTCGACTATCTGCTGATCCCCGCGGTGGCCTATCTCTTCTCCGGGATCGCGCTGCACGCGCTGGTGCCGTCGGTGTCGCAGTGGGTGTGGACGACGATCGCGGTCGTGGTGACGACCGGGCTCAACCTGTGGGGGGTGCGGGCCGCGGCGGCGGTCGGCTTCCTCGTGCTCGCCCTGGAGATCGTGGTGCTGCTGATCTTCGTGGTGTCCGCGGTCGTCGTCCTCGGCACGGACGGGGCGCAGCGCGGCTGGGCCTCGCCCTTCTCCGGCCAGGGCGCGTTCTCCCTGGGCGCGGTGCTGGGCGCCGTGTCCGTCGCGGTGCTGTCCTATCTGGGCTTCGACGCCATCGCCTCCTTCGCCGAGGAGGCGGCGGGCGGCTCGGCGAAGGTCGCGCGGGCCGTGCTGTTCTGCCTCGTCATGGCGGGTGTGTTGTTCATCGTGCAGACGTATCTGGCGGCGCTGCTCGCCCCGATGTCCGCTGCCGAGCTGGCCGCGAAGCCGGCCGGGCAGGGGTCCGCCTTCTACGACACCGTGGACGCGGCCGTCGGCGGCTGGCTGCACGACCTCGTCGCCGTCAGCAAGGCCATCGGCGCGGCCTTCGCGGCGCTCGCCGGGCAGGCAGCGGCGGGTCGGCTGCTCTTCGCGATGGCCCGCGACCGGCGGCTGCCGGGACCGCTGTCCAAGATCGACGCGGGCAGCGGGGTGCCCCGGCGGGCGCTGCTGTTCGCGGCGGTCGTCACCCTGGTCGCCGCGGTCTGGGCGGCCCGCCGCGACGACGGCCTGGACCGGTTGGTCTCCGTCGTCGACATCGGCGCGCTCACCGCCTTCTCGCTGCTGCACCTGTCGGTCGTCGGCTGGTTCGCCGTCCGCCGCCAGGGGGGGCCGCCCAGCGTGCTGCGCCACATCGTCGTACCGCTGCTCGGCCTCGCCATCACCATCGCCGTGATCGTCGAAGCCGCAGGATCGGCCCAGGTCGTCGGGGCCGTCTGGCTGGCCGCGGGACTGATCGTGCTGGCCGCCCAGCTCTCCCGGCGGCGGACCGCGGCGGAGCGGTAGCCGTCACCTTCGTGTCGCCGTACACAGCACGGCCCACAGCGCGGCCGGAAGGAAATCCCGCTGTCGGCGGCGGCCGATACCCTCGGCACATGGCTCTGAGTACGTCGGCGGATACGCCGATCCCCGTCGGCGAAGTGTCACGGCTGATCGGCGGGTGGGTGGACCGGCTCGGCGCCGTCTGGGTGGAGGGGCAGATCACCCAGCTGTCGCGGCGCCCGGGTGCGGGCGTGGTGTTCCTGACGCTGCGCGACCCGTCGCACGATGTGTCGATCTCGGTGACGTGCTTCCGGGCGGTGTTCGACCAGATCGCCGACGTGGTCGGCGAGGGCGCCCGTGTCGTGCTGTTCGCCAAGCCCGAGTGGTACGGCCCGCGCGGGCAGTTGTCGCTGCGCGCGACAGAGATCCGGCCGGTCGGCGTCGGTGAGCTGCTGGCCCGGCTGGAGCAGCTGAAGAAGGCGCTGGCGGCTGAGGGTCTGTTCGCGCTGGACCGCAAGCGCCCGCTGCCCTTCCTTCCGCAGTGCATCGGGCTGGTGACCGGCCGCGCCTCGGCGGCGGAGCGCGATGTGCTGGAGAACGCGCGGCTGCGCTGGCCCGCCGTCCGCTTCGAGGTGCGCAACGTTCCGGTGCAGGGCGCGCAGGCGGTGCCCCGGGTGGTGGAGGCGGTGCGCGAGCTGGACGCGCATGCCGAGGTCGACGTGATCATCGTGGCGCGCGGCGGCGGCAGCGTGGAGGACCTGCTGCCGTTCTCCGACGAGCAGCTGGTGCGGGCGGTGGCCGCGTGCGTCACCCCGGTCGTGTCGGCGATCGGGCACGAGCCGGACTCCCCGCTGCTGGACCTGGTGGCGGACCTGCGGGCGTCGACCCCGACGGACGCGGCGAAGCGGGTGGTCCCGGACGTGGGCGAGGAACTGACCCGGGTGGAGCATCTGGGGCTGCGGGCGCTGCGCGTCGTGACCGGTCTGCTCGACCGTGAGCAGCGCGGTCTGGACGCGGCGCTCAGCCGGCCGTCGATGGCCCGGCCGCACACGATGGTCGAGCACCGCGAGGAGCAGGTCGACGCGCTGCTGGACCGCAGCCGCCGGACGCTGCGGCATCTGCTGGACCGGGCCGACGACGAGCTGGAGCACACCCGGGCGCGGGTGGTGGCCCTCTCCCCCGCCGCGACCCTGCAGCGCGGCTACGCGGTGCTGCAGCGCGAGGACGGTTCCGTGGTGCGCGGCCCCGACGAGGTGGCGGCGGACGAGGAGTTGCGCGCCCGGGTCTCCGGTGGTGCGTTCCTGGTGAAGGTCACCGGCACTGTCGTACCTCCGGCCTAGGCTGTGACCATGGCAGAACAGGACACGCTGGGATACGAGCAGGCGCGGGACGAGCTCGTCGATGTCGTACGGCGGTTGGAGGCCGGCGGCTCGACGCTGGAGGAGTCGCTGGCGCTCTGGGAGCGCGGCGAGGAACTCGCGCGGGTGTGCCGGCGCTGGCTGGAGGGCGCGCGGGCCCGGCTGGACGCGGCGCTCGCCGAGGCGCCGGACGAGGAGTCCGCCGCCGAGTGACGTGGCGGGGCGGTCACTTGACGGCTCGAGCGACGGTCGAACCGGCATGGATGTGACGAGCGTCACCCCGGACCCAGGAATCGTTGAACTTTCACACAGGTTGATGAGAGTGTTCGCGACGTGCCCGATCGGCGCAAATTGCCACGATTCCGTAAGAGGTTCCCATGTCTCTCGTACTCGACGCCTCCGCCCAGGACCTGCTCTTCCGTGAGGCCCGCACGGCCAACACCTTCACCGACGAGCCCGTGACCGACGAGCAGATCCAGGCGATCTACGACCTGGTCAAGTACGCGCCGACCGCGTTCAACCAGCAGCCGCTGCGTATCGTCCTGGTGCGTTCCGCCGAGGGCCGCGAGCGCCTCGTGAAGCACATGGCCGAGGGCAACCAGCCGAAGACCTCCGCCGCCCCGCTCGTCG
The DNA here is from genome assembly GCF_010548325.1 of Streptomyces sp. SID13666. Taxonomy (NCBI): domain Bacteria; kingdom Bacillati; phylum Actinomycetota; class Actinomycetes; order Kitasatosporales; family Streptomycetaceae; genus Streptomyces; species Streptomyces sp. SID13666. The sequence goes on from NZ_JAAGLX010000008.1 coordinate 223,751, forward strand.
CGATCCTCGCCGCGGACAACGAGTTCCACGAGGAGCTGCCGACCCAGTTCCCGCACTTCCCGCAGGCGAAGGACCTCTTCTTCTCCGAGCGTTCCGTGCGCGAGCAGGCCGCCACCCTCAACGGTTCGCTGCAGGCCGGCTACTTCATCCTGGGCATCCGCGCCGCCGGCCTGGCCGCCGGCCCGATGACCGGCTTCGACGCCGCGGGCATCGACAAGGAGTTCTTCCCCGACGGTGAGCACTCGGTCCTCGCCGTGGTGAACATCGGCAAGCCCGGCACCGACTCCTGGTTCCCGACCCGCAGCCCCCGTCTGGCCTACGACGAGGTCGTCACGACCGTCTGATCTCCCCGCACACTCCCGAACGCCGGGCGCCCGTCACGGGCCGCCCGGCGTTCGTGCGTCCGGACAGGGTGAGTTTCGCGGGCCAGCGCGCCAGCGGGCCTGTGCGCCAGCGGGCCAGCGCGCCAGCGGGTCGGCGCGGCAACGGGTCAGGACGCCTTGAGCGCGGCCGCCAGTTCGGCGAGCTGCTCGTCGGGGGCGGTGCCGGTGATCATCGTGGTGACACCCTTCTCCACCCGCACCAGCGCGTTGTACTTCGGGCCCTTGTACCGGTCCCACGCCACCCCGGCGACGGTGACCGTACGGTTCCCGTCCCGCACCGCGCGCTTGCTCTTGTCCGCGATGAACTTCGCCGCCGGGCCGTTGCCCTGCTCCACGGCCGCGTACTCGTTCTGCGGATCGACGAAGCCCAGGTGCCATTCGACGGCCTTGGCGTCCTTGGCGTCGTACGTCACCGTCGTAGCGCGCCAGTCCTTGCCGAGCCCCTCGGGCGCGGCCACCGGGAAGGGCGCGTCGCGCCGCGCCTGGCTCAGCTCGGTCCGGAAGCCGATCGGCTTGACCGGGTCCGCGTTGGTGTCGTGCGGGATGAAGATGTAGATGAACGCGACGACGACGCCGAGCACCACCATCGACAGGACCAGGTCCCGCACCGTCTGATTGCCACGCTTGTTTGCCACGCTCCTATGGTCCCCCATGCCGGGCGGCGCTCCGGCCCGGGGGTCGGCCGCCGGGACGCCGGGGCGCACCGCGCGGGCCCGGCCCGGGACACGCCGACCAGGCCCGTGGGGGCGCCGCTCATGTGACGTGCGCCCTGCTCATATTCGCGATGACCCGATAAGGTCACAGCACCCTCTTTTCCGGCCGTCCTCGTACAGAAAGGTGCGCTGTGATGACCGAACAGCATTTGCCGCCCCAGCTCGAAGTGAGTCCCGAGGCCCCTGATCGCAACCTTGCCCTGGAACTCGTCCGGGTGACGGAGGCGGCCGCCATGGCCGCCGGTCGCTGGGTCGGCCGTGGTGACAAGAACGGCGCGGACGGCGCCGCGGTGAAGGCGATGCGGACGCTCGTCTCCACCGTCTCGATGAACGGCGTCGTCGTCATCGGTGAGGGCGAGAAGGACGACGCCCCCATGCTCTACAACGGCGAGCGGATCGGCGACGGCACCGGTGCGGAGTGCGACGTCGCCGTGGACCCCGTCGACGGGACGACCCTCACCGCCAAGGGCATGTCCAACGCGGTGGCCGTGCTCGCCGTGGCCGACCGCGGCACGATGTTCGACCCGTCGGCCGTCTTCTACATGGACAAACTGGTCACCGGCCCCGAGGCCGCCGACTACGTCGACATCATGGCGCCCGCCGCGGTGAACATCCGCCGGGTCGCCAAGGCGAAGCACAGCGCGCCCGAGGACGTCACCGTCATGATCCTCGACCGGCCGCGCCACGACGGGCTGGTCAAGGAGATCCGGGAGACCGGCGCACGGATCAAGTTCATCGCGGACGGCGATGTCGCGGGCGCCATCATGGCCGTACGCGACGGCACCGGCGTGGACATGCTGATGGGCATCGGCGGCACGCCGGAAGGCATCATCGCCGCCTGTGCGATCAAGTGCCTCGGCGGCACGATCCAGGGCCGGCTGTGGCCGAAGGACGACGCCGAGCGGCAGCGGGCACTCGACGCGGGCCACGACCTGGACCGCGTGCTGCACACCAACGACCTGGTCAGCGGGGAGAACGTGTTCTTCGTCGCGACCGGCATCACGGACGGCGAGCTGCTCCAGGGCGTCCGCTACCGCGCCGAGACCGCCACCACCGAATCACTGGTGGTGCGCTCCAAGTCCGGCACGATCCGGCAGATCTCCTCCACGCACCGGCTGTCGAAGCTGCGCGCGTACAGCGCGATCGACTTCGACCGCGCGCGCTGAGACCTGGCGCATCCGCTCGAGCGCGCGGCCGGCACCCGGCACGCGCCGAGCACTCGCTGAACCGCCGCTGAGCGCCCTGGGCAGCGCGAGGGCGGCAGGGAAAACGTACGGGCCGGGCCCGCCGACTGACGCGGCGGACCCGGCCCGTTCGCCTGTTCAGCCTGCGGCGGCGATCCGGTCCGTCCGCGGCAGTTCCGCCTCGCGGCGGCGCCTGCGGGCGAGTACGACCCGGCGTTCGGCGGCGGTCAGGCCACCCCACACGCCGTACGGCTCTGGCTGCCGCAGTGCGTGTTCCCGGCATTCCAGCATCACCGGGCAGCGGGCGCACACCCGCTTCGCGTTCTCCTCACGGGACAGCCGCGCCGCTGTCGGCTCTTTGGACGGGGCGAAGAACAATCCCGCCTCATCACTGCGGCACGCCGCCTCCGAGTGCCATGGGCCTGCCAGATCCCGTGGGTGACTCGGCGGGAGGGCAGTGTCCTTGACGGGCTCGATCGGTTGAAGCACGGGATACTCCTGACGACGGCTCGGCGTTTGTCACCCTTGCCCGTCACCGCGGGTGAGCTCCACGCGTGCTGTTCCAGGGGGTCGCAACGGGGAGGAACCAGGCGGGTGACGTGGTCGGAGCCCTACCCGCTGTGCGCGTGTTCATGCGGACCGTGTTCGCCGCCAGGGCCTCTCCGTCGAACATCTGTCCGACTGGGGCGCGCATGGGCGATCGTCCGATCCGGACCACCGAACAACACCCCTGATGAACACTGGCCACTGGCCAAAACCAGCCAGCTTGCGCGGGGCGTAAACCCGCACCATGCATGGCGTGAACGCGCGGCATGATGCGGGAGTGCGACAGCCCCATCCCTACCCGTCGAGGCGCTTGTTGATCCATTCCTTGAGGCGCTTCCCGCGCTTCGCCTTCGCCTCGACGCCGCCGAAGATGGCGGTGCCGGTGACGATGACGACCGGTGCGTTCGGATCCGGGGCCTCGTACGTCTTGACCTCGAAACCACCGAAGATCCCGGTCCCGCTGCCACGCAGAGTGACGTTCTCCGGGACGCGTACTTCGACGCCTCCGAAGATCGCGGTGGCATGGATGACGATCTGCTGATGCTGGAAGACGGCCTCGGTCAGATCGATCTCCACACCGCCGAAGCAGGCGAAGGCGTTGGTGCGCCGGCCGACGAGCCAGCGCCCCTTGCGGGCGGCGCCGCCGAAGACCGCGACGAGATTCTCGGCCACGACGGGCGACGACGGATCGGCCAGCGGCGCGAGCGGCCGCGGCCCACCCTCCCGGGTGGCCGGCAGGTCCCGCACCAGCGGCTCCAGCTCGCCCAGCGTCTTGGCGGCATAGACATGGTCGAGGCGTTCCGAGTGCTCCTCCGCGCTCAACCGGCCCTCGGCCAGCGCATCGCGGAGAATGTCGGAAATGCGGTCACGGTCGGCATCGGACGCGCGCAGCTCCGCTTCGGTGGTCGGCTTGTGCATCGACACCGGCTGCTGCGACTTCTTCTGGAGCTGCGATTCATCCACCCGCCCACCGTACACAAACGCGATAGATCGCGACTAGTGCGAGTGAGCCTCACCTCACACCGATCGAGCGGCCGGCGGGCTCTACGCTGGACACCGTTCGTCGACGCAGCCGAATGACGCAGCCGAGTGAGGAAGCCCCCCAAAATGCCCGAGTTCTCCTATACGGATCTCCTCCCGCTCGGCGAGGACACGACGCCGTACCGGCTGATCACCTCCGAGGGTGTGAGCACCTTCGAGGCGGACGGGCGCACCTTCCTCAAGGTCGAGCCGGAGGCGCTGCGCACGCTCGCCGCCGAGGCGATGCACGACATCTCGCACTACCTGCGGCCGGCCCACCTCACCCAGCTGCGGCGGATCCTCGATGACCCCGAGGCGTCGCCGAACGACCGCTTCGTCGCGCTGGACCTGCTGAAGAACGCGAACATCGCGGCGGCCGGCGTGCTCCCGATGTGCCAGGACACCGGCACCGCGATCGTGATGGGCAAGCGCGGCCAGAACGTGCTGACCTCCGGCGGTGACGAGGCGGCGCTGTCGCACGGCATCTACGACGCGTACACCAAGCTCAACCTGCGGTACTCGCAGATGGCCCCGCTGACCATGTGGGACGAGAAGAACACCGGCTCGAACCTGCCGGCCCAGATCGAGCTGTACGCGACCGACGGCGGCGCGTACAAGTTCCTGTTCATGGCGAAGGGCGGCGGCAGCGCCAACAAGTCGTTCCTCTACCAGGAGACGAAGGCGGTCCTCAACGAGGCCTCCATGATGAAGTTCCTGGAGGAGAAGATCCGCTCGCTCGGTACGGCGGCCTGCCCGCCGTACCACCTGGCGATCGTGGTCGGCGGCACCAGCGCCGAGTTCGCGCTGAAGACCGCCAAGTACGCCTCCGCGCACTACCTGGACGAGCTGCCGGGCGAGGGCTCGCCGGACGGGCACGGCTTCCGGGACAAGGGCCTGGAGGAGAAGGTCTTCGAGCTGACGCAGAAGATCGGCATCGGCGCGCAGTTCGGCGGCAAGTACTTCTGCCACGACGTGCGCGTGGTGCGGCTGCCCCGGCACGGCGCGTCGCTGCCCGTCGCCATCGCGGTGTCCTGCTCGGCCGACCGGCAGGCCGTCGCGAAGATCACCGCCGAGGGCGTCTTCCTGGAGCAGCTGGAGACCGACCCGGCGCGCTTCCTCCCGGAGACCACGGACGAGCACCTGGACGACGACGTCGTGCGCGTCGATCTGAACCGGCCGATGGCGGACATCCGCGCCGAGCTGTCCAAGTACCCGGTCAAGACCCGGCTGTCGCTGTCCGGCACGCTCGTCGTGGCCCGTGACATCGCGCACGCCAAGATCAAGGAGCGGCTGGACGCGGGCGAGTCCATGCCGCAGTACCTGCACGACCACCCCGTCTACTACGCGGGCCCGGCCAAGACCCCCGAGGGCTTCGCGTCCGGCTCGTTCGGCCCGACCACGGCGGGCCGGATGGACGCGTACGTCGAGCAGTTCCAGGCGGCCGGCGGTTCGTTCGTCATGCTCGCCAAGGGCAACCGCTCGAAGCAGGTGACCGACGCGTGCAAGGCGCACGGCGGCTTCTACCTCGGCTCGATCGGCGGCGCGGGCGCGCGGCTCGCCCAGGACTGCATCAAGAAGGTCGACGTCCTGGAGTACGCGGAGCTGGGCATGGAAGCGGTCTGGAAGATCGAGGTGGAGGACTTCCCCGCGTTCATCGTCGTCGACGACAAGGGCAACGACTTCTTCACCGACCCGTCGGGCCCGGTGCTCTCGATCGGCCGCCGGGGCTGATCCTCCGACCCTGAGAACAACAGCAGCACGAACGGGCCCCCCCGCTCCATCGGCGGGGCCCGTTCGTGTTCCGTCGCGAGCCGTTACGCGAAGCGCTGGCTCGCGGAGCCGTCGCAAGCCGCCAGTCTCAGCGGCGAACTCGCGGCGCTCTGGGTCACGCACAGGCCGGTGGCCGCCGCCGGACGGATGGTGCCCGCCGTCATGGTGAACCGCTGGTTGGTGCCGCCGTGGCAGTCCCACAGGATGAGGCCGGTCCCGGCGCTGTAGTTCGAGGCCGGCACGTCCATGCACCGGTCCTGGCTGAGCGCGATGTGCAGCGACTGGTACTGGGTGTCGTACGCGAAGGACTGGTTGCGGCCCCCGTGGCAGCTCCAGCCGAGCAGAGCGGTGTTGTTGCGCGACGAGCCGCCGTTGGCGTCCATGCACTGGCCGGTGGCCGCGTTGGTGACCGGCTTGAACGCGTCGTCCCAGGCGCCCTGGTGGAGCACCGGAGTGCCGGTGCTGGCCGGGTCGGCGCAACCGGCTTCCTGGTAGCCGGAGTTGTAGAGCTGGGTCAGGCACGACGCGAAGGCGCCGTGGCCGCGGGCGTTCGGGTGGAAGGACTGGCGTACGGAGTTGGCGTCGGGCGGGAACGGGTTGGTGATGTTCACGACCAGGCCGCGCGCCCAGGTGTTGTCCGTGCACGCCTCATGCCCGTGGAAGAGCCGGGAGTTGTCGAGGTACACCGCCCCGGTGGCCTCGGCGGCCTGGCGCATGCCGAGCTCGAAGGCGGGCACCGCGGAGTTGCGGCCCCAGGCGAGGTCCGTGTCATAGCCGGTGCAGCCGCCCGGGATCTTGCCGGGGAAGCCGGGGTTGTCGTAGATGTCGGGGCTCATCGGGCTGGGGTAGCCCATCACCACGAGCTTGTAGTCGGCGTCCGCGTAGCCGGCGTCGCGCATGACCGTCCGCAGGTCCTGCACGGTCCCCTCGACCTTGGGCACCAGTCCGTCGACGCGGGCCTGCCAGCCGGGCGCGTACTTGGAGTCGCAGCTGCCCTGGAGCAGGAACCAGCGCTCCACGCAGTCGGTGATGACCGGTCCGAACTGCAGGTCGTCATTGGCCCCCGCGACCAGCACCACCATCTTGATCTTCGTGTTGCGGGCCTTGATGGCGAGGCTGTCGCTCTGCACCAGCTCGTCCGCGTACTGCTTGCTGCCGCCGATCCTGATGTTGCCGGTGTACGCGCCCGAGCAGGCGACGTTGTACGTCTCGTCGGCCGGGATGCCGGTGCGGTGGATCGCGGAGTCCGGGGAGCGGTGGCACCAGTTCGTGGGGCCGTCCGTGCCCGCCTCGTAGGTGCCGACGCCCTCGCCGGAGATCTCGCTGTCCCCCAGCGAGATCAGCCCGGTCTTGCGGTCGGCCATCGGCCGGATCGCCGGACTCCCGTACAGCGCCGTCGCCTCGGCGGCGCGGATCTGCTCGAGGTCGGCGGAGAGCGGCTTGACGGTGCTGTTCTGCGGGGCCGCGGAGGCCGTGGTGGTCAGACCGGCACCGCCCGCGAGGACGGTCGCGAGGACGGCCAGTACCGTCCCGGCGGCACGACAACGTCTCTTTCTCGACATGCGCATACGTCGCTCCTTCCACAGGAATGAAATGGGCTACGGCACTGTCCTACTGATGGGTGTTACTTGGAAGTAGTACGACAATGGGAATGTTGTCGAGGAGTTGCCGAGGAGAGGAATCCAGCCATGCCCGAGGAGCAGTCCCAGGACCGGCCTTTCCGGATCGAGCACGATTCGATGGGCGAGGTACGGGTGCCCGCGGACGCGAAATGGCGGGCCCAGACCCAGCGGGCGGTGGAGAACTTCCCGATCTCCGGCCAGCGGATCGAGCGCGCGCACATCGAGGCGCTGGCCCGGATCAAGGCGGCCGCCGCCAAGGTGAACGCCGGACTCGGCGTCCTGGACAAGGACATCGCCGAGGCGATCCAGGAGGCGGCGGCCGAGGTGGTGGACGGCCGCTGGGACGACCAGTTCCCCATCGACGTCTTCCAGACCGGCTCCGGCACGTCCTCCAACATGAACGCCAACGAGGTCATCGCGACGCTGGCCACCGAGCGGCTGGGCCGTGACGTGCATCCGAACGACCACGTCAACGCGTCCCAGTCGTCCAACGACGTGTTCCCGTCGTCCATCCACATCGCGGCCACCGCCGCCGTCACCCGCGACCTCGTGCCCGCGCTGGAGCACCTCGCGGAGTCCCTGGAGCGCAAGGCGGCCGAGTTCGCGGACGTCGTGAAGTCCGGCCGTACGCATCTGATGGACGCCACGCCCGTCACGCTGGGCCAGGAGTTCGGCGGCTACGCGGCCCAGGTCCGGTACGGCGTCGAGCGGCTGCGGGGCGCGCTGCCCCGGCTGGCGGAGCTGCCGCTCGGCGGCACCGCGGTCGGCACCGGCATCAACACCCCGCCCGGTTTCTCGGCCGCGGTGATCGCCGAGGTGGCGCGGACCACCGGGCTGCCGCTGACCGAGGCGCGCGACCACTTCGAGGCGCAGGGCGCCCGGGACGGCATCGTCGAGACGTCGGGGCAGCTCAAGACGGTCGCGGTCGGCCTGACCAAGATCTCCAACGATCTGCGCTGGATGGCGTCGGGACCGCGGACCGGACTGGCCGAGATCAACCTGCCCGATCTCCAGCCGGGCTCGTCGATCATGCCGGGCAAGGTCAATCCGGTGATCCCGGAGGCCGTGCTGATGGTCGCGGCCCAGGTCGCCGGCAACGACCTGACGATCACGATGGCCGGCGCCGCCGGGAACTTCGAGCTCAATGTGATGCTCCCGGTCATCGCCAGGAATGTGCTGGAATCCGTCCGGCTGCTCGCCAACGTCTCCCGGCTGCTCGCCGACCGCACCGTCGACGGCATCACCGCCAATGTCGAGCGGGCCCGTGAGTACGCGGAGTCCTCGCCCTCGGTGGTCACTCCGCTGAACAAATACATCGGTTACGAGGAGGCGGCCAAGGTCGCCAAGAAAGCCGTCGCGGAGCGCAAGCGCATCCGGGACGTGGTGATCGAGCTGGGCTATGTCGAACAGGGAAAACTGACCGAGGAGCAGCTGGACGCGGCGTTGGATGTGCTGCGCATGACCCATCCTTAAGGGCTGATCCGTAAGATCTGTTCATGACAGCCGACACTCTTCTTGACGGAAACGGGCCGGGTACCAGCGGCTACTGGTCGCCGGGTGAGCAAGTGTTGTGGCGTTATCGGGGCAACGGCACCGACGAGCTGCACATCTGCCGCCCGGTGACCGTCGTGCGCGATGACGCCGAGCTGCTCGCGGTCTGGATGGCGCCCGGTACCTCCTGTGTGAAGCCGGTGCTCACCGATGGCTCCCCGATCAACCGGGAGCCGCTCGCCACCCGCTATCTCAAGCCGCGCACTACGCGCGTCGAGCAGTGGTGGGGGGCGGGTGTGCTGAAAATCGCACACCCTGGCGAGCCCTGGTCGGTCTGGCTCTTCTGGGACAAAAGGTGGCATTTCAAGAACTGGTACGTGAACCTGGAGGAGCCGCGCCGGCGCTGGTCCGGCGGTCTGGACTCCGAGGACCACTTCCTCGACATCGCGGTCCGCCCGGACCGCAGCTGGCACTGGCTGGACGAGGACGAGTTCGCCCAGGCGCAGCTCGCGGGCCTTATGCCCGCCGAACGCGCCGAGCGGGTACGGTCGGCCGGACTGGAGGCGGCCGGGGTCATCAGGTCCTGGGGCCGGCCCTTCCGGGACGGCTGGGAGGACTGGCGCCCGGATCCCGGCTGGCCGGTACCGTCACTCCCGGACGACTGGAACCGTCCGGCAAAGTGACCTCGTGAGCCCCTTGATGCGCCCCGGGTCGTCAAACGTAGGATCGTGCTCCGCAACACCGCGCAATTCCCAACCAGCACCCAGAGCCTGACGCCAAGTCATCAAGCCACGCGCACCAAGGAGGACCGAGGCAGTGGGAACCGGCGGCTACGAGGACATAAAGCGGGACCGCGGCGGCCAGGCCGAAGCGTTCGACGCGATCGGCGACCGGTACGACGAGGCGTTCCCCCACAAGGACGGCCAGCTCACCGCGGGCCGGTGGCTCGCGGAGACGCTGCCCGCCGGATCGCGGGTGCTCGACCTGGGCTGCGGCACCGGCCTGCCCAGCACCCGGCAGCTCGCCGGGGCCGGACACCGGGTCGTCGGCGTCGATCTGTCCGCCGGCATGCTCGCGCTGGCCGCGCAGTACGTGCCGGAGGCCGAGTTCCACCAGGGCGACATCGCGGACCTGCGCCCCGGCGGCCCCCTCGACCTCGGACGTTTCGACGGCGTCGCGGCCTTCTTCTCGCTGCTGATGCTGCCGCGCGCGGAGATTCCCTACGCATTGCGCGCCATCCATGATCTGCTGGAGCCCGCGGGTCTCTTCATCCTCTCGATGGTCGAAGCGGATGTGGACGACTTCGCCATCCCGTTCCTTGGTAACACCATCCGGGTATCCGGTTATCTACGGGATGATTTGCACCAGGTAGTGGCGGACGCGGGCTTCGAGGTGATCGAGGAGGAGTCGTACGCCTATGCACCGGCGAGCACCGACGTGCCGCCGGAGGAGCAGCTCTTCCTCTACTGCCGACGACGCGCCTGACACGGCCCAATCCCCGCCGCGGCCAGCGCGTGGCGCACAACCGGATGGAACGACTCGCGTGACCACGGATCGCACGCCCCCGCCCCCGGCGCGGCAACCGGGACCGGATGCCGCCCTGCCGGCACCGCTGCCGGACCCGCGCGGCGGCTTCCGCCTGCCCCCGGGCTCCGACCGGGAGGACCAGCCCTCGCCGCCCCAGGCGCTGCCCGACGACCGTTCCGCACGGGACCGGCAGGCGGCGCAGGCCGCGGGCACGCCCCGGCGCGAAGCCGCCGCCGA